>JAMCWO010000196.1 GCA_023481165.1 Planctomycetota bacterium
GCTACGCGGGCACGTACTACTATCACTGCGACGGCCTGGGCAGCGTGGTGGGCCTGACGAATGCCAGCGGCAATACGGTCGAGGTCTACGAGTACGATGTGTATGGCCGCCTGGGGGCCAGCGACGCCAGCCACCCGAACCGCCTCCTGTTCACCGGCCGGGAGTACGACAAAGAGACGGGCCTGTACTACTACCGCGCCCGCTACTACAACGCCCAGATCGGGAGGTTCCTCCAGACTGATCCCGTGGGGTATGGAGCGGGGATGAACTGGTATGCTTATTGCGGCAACAACTCGACCAATGCCGTCGATCCGAGCGGCTTACTAACCATCTATGTGTACTTGGCATACGGTGAGGGCGTTGATTTCTTCTACGAACTCACCGACGTGGACAATGGGCCCGCGTGGAATCTTGAGGGCGTCGCAGATTGGATGGCTGTTGATCCAAACCGACTGGAGGCAGCCGACTTTGGTGATGGAAGAAGTGGCTATGTTATTCATGGCATGGGCGACGGCTATTCAAGTTCCTCCTCGACGATGGGCAAGTACAAGCTGCTTTCGAGCTATGGTCCGGTAGCGTATACGCCCTTAGGAACAGGGCCTCTCGGTAATGGCGCGCCCACGCGGATATCATCTGAGCCGGTTGATGCATCGGATGGTGGTCATGCGACATCCGGCGGCGTGCCCACGTATGCTGGCGGCTTTTTCCCATCGCAAATGCCAAACCCAGGACCGCCCATTCTCCCGATAGACCCAGGGGTCCCGATCTTTAAGGGCGGCTTCCCGAGCAAAGAGGCAGCGGCTGCGTGGGCTCGGGGAGTACAAATGGGTTTGGGAAGTACTGGCTCCCAAGCTCAGCCACCAGCCGGTCCTGGGGCTGCCCTTCTCATGCTTGCCGCGAACGCGGCAAACACGGCTGCGCAGATAGGCGCGCAAGTTGGGAAAGGAGCCGCGCAAGTTGGGGCGGCGATAGGCGGCGTGGTCATGGTGGGTGCGGGGGTCCTGACACAGGCTGTGGCTCCTACGCAGTGCACCTGCGGCACGAACGTACGTTGTCGACTGCATCCGCGTGGCCCGGGAGCCATGGAGGGAGTCTTGCGATCACCGGTAATCGAGGAGTGCCTTCGCCACGAGTGTGAACACGGAGAGAGGTGCCCTAGAATCAATGGCTAAGTTCTGGATATGAAGGATTACGTGTATGCTGCGTAATAGGGCGACAGCCCGGGAGAGAGTGCAATATGTCCTTGAGCTGTTCAACCGCGGTGCGTACAGAGACGCGTATGATGCGCTGCGCGAGATCATGGAGAACGACCCTGAGTTATCTGAACCCGAGATGGCGGTTGCATACATGATACAAGCGGATCTGGAGTTGTTCGCGAATGGAGACGTACGCGAAGCGCAAAAGTCCCTGGACAGGGCCAGGGACTTTGACCATCCAGAGACAGGCTACTACTACAGAATCCAAGGTGATATCAAGCTGAGAGCGGGTAATCCTCAAGCAGCAATAGAGTACTATGAGAAGAGCGTTATGCTGGAACCAGCGGTCGGAAATCTCACAATGCTCGCACAGGCGCTGTCGGCCGTTGAGGATAACCGAGCCGAAGACGTTTGGGCGAGGATACTTAAAGAGGACCCACAGAATTGCCTTGCACATCTCGGCGTTGCATTAGAGGCTGCAAGATCAGGCGACCGCGACCGTGCCATGATGATGACGAAGAAGGCGGAGCAATTGGACCCTTCGGCAGAGGAGCTACTTCAGGTCGGTCGCGTTTACCGAATGATTGGCGAGCCCGCAGCGGCTGTTGTGGCTTACTCGCGAGCGGAGAGACTAGGCTATAAGACGGCAAAATTGTATGCATCGATCGCTGCCTGCTACAGTGAGTTGGGCCAGACTGACCAAGCTCGGCAATTTGCCGAGTCCGCCCTTAGATGCGACCCAGAAGATGAATATGCGAAGACAATCTGGCGAGCCCTCATCGGGGGGAACGGGGTCACATCTTGAATTATAAATTATTCGTTGACGGGCGGTAGGCCATGGGGTAGGATCGTGGCATGGCACGACCTTTGCGGATAGACCAGGAGGATACGTTTTACCACGTGCTCAATCGCGGCAATGAGCGGCGGGCGAACTTGCGCGACGAACGCGATCGCGAAGGGTTTCTGACGCGCCTGGGGCAGTGCGGCGAGCGGCATTATCAAATAATTACTAATTTGGGATGTGACCCCACCCCTCCCCCAGGAAGGCGAAGCCTCCGGTCGAGACTCCTTCCGTAGGAATCCGCCGATGGGCCGTCTTCCAAAGGGGTTCGGCCCATGAACCGCCTCCGGAGAACGTTGGAAGTGGACGCGATGTTGTTGGGATGCGGAACCGGCGGCGGGTACGTGCGCAGCGTCTACACCCCTGAACCGCCCTTGTGGGCATCTTCGCGGGCGGGGCGTTGAAGTGTGAGGGAACTATCGTGGTGTGCGAAGCAAGGAGGCGTTATGACTTCCGGGACATCTCACTTATTTCGTGCGCGAATTGAGTATGGCGTCCCCGAAGTCCCCTCACGACTCCTACGTACAATATCCTCACCTTTCTCGCTCTTACCACTCCCATGATGCCTTGGCCACGCAATCAACGCCGTGAGTAATCCGCCGAGGACCAATGCGGTGAGGCCGCCACCGATCCACTCCGATGCGACCTCTTCCCTGTCGCTTCCCCCTGAAGTCGATTGGAGAGGCTCTGCAATGGATGACTGAAGGTCCGGCGGATTGGCTGCAAGGATGGAATCGGCCCATTGCTTTGAGATCGTTCTGCTCCATTCCAGGTCACTCTGTTCGACATTTGCGAAAAGAACGAGCACCTTGCCTTTCACGTGAACAATGGTGTTGGTAGTGACCATTACGATAGACAGAACATTACCGGCCTTGTCCAGGGCTGCGACTTTCGCGAATTGGGAAAATGCCAATGTTCGGTCTGTCTCCTCATGCGGAGGGAGGAAAGACATTGGTGACATCGATAGGAAAGACTCTACGCCAGACTGCTTGGGGAGATTCTTGTTGATGTTCTCCAATTGTACAGGAGATACCTTCGACGCATCGGGCATCTTCGCCTTCAGAAGCTCCTTGATCCGCAGGAAGGAAGACGGTGACATGAATGTGTTACTCCGCTCTTTGAGGCTCTGCACCCACAGGACCTTCCCCGACTTGGGCAGTTCATTTCGGAGGGCTTGCACGATATCCGATTCCGCGATGTATGAGACAAGACATTCGGACTCGGGAAAAGCCAATCGTTGCCGAGCCTGGACGACGGCTGTCATTTGTGGCGTGACCGTCGCAAAGCCCGGTGGGTCTGGAATTTCTATTATCGTCCCGCCAACAGAAATCGGACGAGACTGGCCGGTGGCGGAGATCAGGAATGACAGTGAAACCACACAGAAGATGAGCACGCTTTTGTCCCAGTTCATCTCAGGGCCTCCAACTAAGACACTAATCGCTACTATCGTATTGTCCCACGCCCCGCCGAGCCATGCAAGACTTTCCCTCGGAAATCCCCCAAAGGACGGGGGGAGTCCCATAGTACGGGGGGCGGGGAGAAAATCGAGCCTGAGCGAGCCTGACGGCGTAAATCGCTGAGTTAGGGAGCAGGTTGAGAGGGCCCCTATCGCTCCTGTTTCCTCTTGACAGGGGGAATCGCCGGGCGGAGGATGGGCGCCAGCGTTGGAGTCCGCAATCCGAGTCTACAGAAGGGAGCAACGATGGCACCGAACAGGGAGCACGACAAGTGGGTGGCTGAGCAGTTTGAGCGTCCACGGTGGCAGTATCGTGACGTTATTCTCCACGCGGCATTCATTGAAGGTACAGTGTGCAGCAAGAGTACGAGGAAACGGAAGCAGGATAACTTCAAGTTGGACATTCAGTGGCTCTGCGACAAGGATAAGCTCATAAACGAGGATGAGCGGGCCGCCTTCCATAAAGTCAGAGAAACAAGAAACGCTTTAGCCCACCGGATTCTCAAACAGAGGGCTACCGAACAGCAGATAATACAATGGCGTGACGATCTAAAGGAACACATACTGGCCGCATATAGAATCAGCCCCTTCCTGGACAAGGAACTCTTCAAGAAATACAAGATAGACAGGACTTCCAATAGGGGGAAACGGGGACAGCCTCCGAATAAAAGAGGACACGGTTCTATACAATAGCCAGGCAGGCGCATGCCGCTGGCCTTTTCGGTCAGTTCGGACTATATTCTTTCGCCTTTTTCGCGGGCCTCGTTGATCTGCTTGCGGCTGCGGTGCTGGTATTCGCGGAGGGTCTCGATCTTGTGCTCCTGGAGCAGGTCGCGGGTGCGGACGCCGGGCTTGGTCGCCTTGAACAGCCACCAGGGGGCCAGGTCCTCATCGCTGAGTTGCCGCTCGACCTTGATCTCGCCCTCGTGCTCTTTGAGCATCTTGTCGACCTTCTCGCGGTTGAAGTCATAATGGGCGAGGGAGCGGTCCAGGTCCAGCGTGGCGATGAACTGCTTGGGCAGGGGCTTTTCCACCGGCTCGCAGGGTTTGCCCATCATATCCATGATATTGCCGGCGCCGACCGGGACGATGTAATAATGATAGAGGATGGCGTAGGCGCTCAGCGGTGAGCCGCCGCCGTAGGCGCTGGGCCAGAAGACGATGTCCGCGTCCAGGTCGTCGGCCCGCTGCCACAGTTCGGGATAGTTCAGATCGAAGCACGTGAGGATCGAGATGCGGCCGAAGTCCGTCTCGAATGCCTTGACTCCTTCGGTGCTGCAATGCACGCCTTCGCCCCAGAAGACGAAGACCTTGCGATAGTAGCCCGCGACGTTGCCTTGGCGGTCGAGCAGGACCGCTGTGTTGTATTCCCGATCCCCGGCCTGCTCCCGGATGGGACAGATCACATACATGTGGTACTGCTTGGCCAACTCGGCGATGGCGTTGGTCGTCGGTCCCGGCACCGGCTCGGCCTTCGTACCGGCGAATTCCTCCGGCAGACAGGCAATGTCCACGCCGTTCTTGCCGGCCACGTGCAAGTGCTCGAGGGCGAGTTTGAGCTTCGCCTCGTGGTCGCCGCCGAAGCCAATGCTGATCGCCGACACCTTGACCTGCCGGCCGGGCAACTGGTCCCGGACAAGCTGCGGGACGTTCTCCGCGTACAATACCGATGCTGACAGGAATCCGCCGATGAAGACAGCGATCAGATGGTTGAATGGTGTTCTCATTTGTCTACCCTCATAATCGATGCAGTTCTGCGCCGTGGCGAGGGCATCCTGCCCTTGCGTCGCGAGGCCATCTTGGCCTCGCCTTATCAGACCACAATGCGCTCAGGGCGGTCAAAGTGCAAGGGCAAGATGCCCTCGCCACAAAAGAACCAGGGCGCTCGCGCCCTCGCCACGGGGCAGAATGGAGTTGATTTGGCCGTGGCCTCGGTCTACACTGTCCGCGCAGCTCTCAGGAGAAAAAGATGCGCTATGGTGCTCTTGGTGTTGCCGCGATGTATGTGCTTGTGTCCTGTGCGGGTCTCGGAGCGGCCGGGGTCCGGGTGGCCGATTCGACGGCCTTTCGCAGGGCGGTCCAGGAACTGACGCCGGGTACGGTGCTCTTGTTGGAGCCGGGGACGTACGAGGGTGGTGTCTCCCTGCAGGAGGTCGCCGGCACCGAACAGGCTCCCATTGTCATTCAAGGGGCGGACCCGAGCCATCCCCCCATCTTTCGCAAAGGTGGCACAGCGCTCCATCTTTCCGATTGCCGCTATGTGACGCTGCGGAACCTCCGGGTCGAGGGTTTTCCCGGCAACGGGATCAATGTGGATGACGGCGGGTCGTTTGAGACGCCCGCGCATCATATCGTGCTCGAAAACCTGATGATCCTGGAGACCGGCCCCAAGGGCAACCACGATGCATTGAAAATGTCCGGCGTGGACCATTTCGTGGTGCGGAAATGCCGTTTCGAGGCCTGGGGCGGGTCGGGGATCGACATGGTCGGCTGCCATCACGGTGTGGTCGAAGACTGCACCTTCACCGGCCGGGAGGGCTTTTCGCAGGACAACGCCGTGCAGCTCAAGGGCGGCTCGGAGGATGTCCTCGTGCAGTGCTGCCTGTTCACCAGTGCCGGCCAGCGGTCCATCAATCTGGGCGGCAGCACCGGTCTGCAGTTCTTCCGTCCGAAGGTGAACGATTACGAGGCGCGGAACATTACCGTCGCCGGCAATCGCTTCGAGCGCTGCATGGCCCCGATCGCCTGGGTGACAGCCGATGGCGGACACGTCCATCACAATACGATCCTCTTGCCCGAAAGATGGATCCTGCGCATCCTTCAGGAGACCACGGACCCGCAGTTCCGACCGTCTCATGGCGGGGTGTTCGAGCACAATCTGGTGATCTACAATTCGCGGGCCCAATTCTTTGTCAACATCGGGCCGCGCACGGCCCCGGAGACGTTCATCTTCCGCCACAACGTCTGGTGTGATACCGAGGGGGAAAGGACGCCCTCGCTGCCCACGCCCGAGAAAGAGGGTGTCTACCTGTCCAATGTGGGGGCACAAGCGTACAAACGAGTCCAATAAAGATGTCTTGAAGTGAATTCAGAAGGAGGCATTATGGAACGAGAGAATGGGCGCCGCACGTCGAATCCATCTCGGCGGGAGTTCTTAGCGAAAGGTGGAAAGCTGGCGGCTGGTTCTGTACTGGGCGGCGTTGCACTGTCCCGTGCGTACGCCGGAGAGGACAACACGATCCGGATCGCCTTGGTCGGCTGTGGCGGACGGGGCAGCGGGGCGGTCGGCAATGCCCTCTCCTCCACGACGGGGCCGACGAAGCTTATTGCGATGGCCGATGTCTTTGAGAACCGGCTGGCTACATCGTACAAGAGCCTCAGCGGGCAGTTCAAAGATCAGGTCGATGTGCCGCCGGAGCGGCGGTTCATCGGTTTTGATGCCTACCGCAAGGCTATCGACTGCCTGCGGCCGGGCGATTGTCTCATCCAGGCCACGCACTCGGCGTTTCGCCCCACCCATCTCAAGTATGCGGTGGCCAAGGGGGTCAACGCGTTCATCGAGAAGTCGTTCGCACCGGACCCGGGCGGGACGAGGGAAATCCTTCGTCTGGGTCAGGAGGCCAAGAAGAAGAACCTCAAGATCGGCTGCGGCCTGATGTGCCGGCACTCCGCCTCCCGGCAGGCGTTGATCCGGAAGATTCGCGAGGGGGCGATGGGGGACATCCTGATGATCCGGGCCTACCGCATGGACCCGGGCGCCCGGATGGGGCCGTTCAAAGGCGGCCAGAGTGAGTTGCTCTGGCAAATCCGGCAGCCGTATTTCTTCCTGTGGGTCTCATCGGCGTGGTTCATCGAGATGATGATCCACCAGGTGGACGAGTGCTGCTGGATCAAGGACGCCTGGCCGGTCTCGGCGGAGGGTTTGGGCGGGCGCGAGCCGGGCAGCGACGATTGCAGTCAGAACCTGCACACCTACGCCATCGAATACACGTTTCCCGACGGCACGAAGGCCCTGGTCAACAGCCGCAATCAGTCGAAGTGCCACGATGAGTTCGCCACGTTCGTGCACGGGACCAAGTGTGCGGCACAGTTCTCCGGAAACGTGCACGCCCCGACCGTCCAGATCTGCAAGGATCAGCGGATCGCCAAGGACAATATCGTGTGGCGGCCGGAGAACGAGAAGTTGAGCCCGTATCAGGCGGAGTGGGATGAGTTGCTGACGGCCATTCGTAAGAATCAGCCGTACAACGAGGTCGAGCGGGCGGCGTACACGAACCTGACCTCCATCATGGGACGTGCCGCGATTCACATGGGCAGGGTGATTACCTGGGAGGAGATGCTGGCCTCCGATTTCAAGTTCTGCCCGAACGTGGATTTCACAAAGGACAGCCCTTCACCGTTGCCGGCGAATGCCGAAGGCCGCTACCCTGTCCCCATCCCCGGCCCGTGGAAAGAAATCTGACCTGCGGAGGAGATTCATCGTGATTCGTGAAGAGAAATGGCCGCCTCGCGTGTACGCGATGGTTGTGTTTGTGCTTTATCTTGCGAGTGCCTCGTGGGCCGTCGATCCTTTCATCCAGAACCAGAAGCTGGGTCGCGGCGTCAACATCATCGGATATGATCCGCTCTGGAAGTCGCGGGATGAGGCCCGTTTCAAGGTCGGCTACTTTCGGATGCTCAAAGACGCGGGTTTCACCAGTGTCCGGATCAACCTGCATCCGTTCCGGCGGATCGACCAGAGAAATGACTTTGCCCTGCCAACCTCGTGGTGGGAGACGCTGGATTGGGCCGTCACCAATGCTCTGCAGAGCGGCCTGGTGGTCATTCTCGACCTGCACGAGTTCAGCGCGATGGGCACCGATCCGGAGACCAACAAGCCCAAGTTCCTGGCCTTCTGGCGGCAGGTGTCCGAGCGATTTCGCGACGCACCAGATAACGTGCTGTTCGAGATCCTCAACGAGCCGAGTCGCAAACTGACAGCCGAAATGTGGAACCAGTACTTCCGCGAGGCCCTGACCATCATTCGCAAGACGAACCCGACCCGGACGGTGATCATCGGTCCGGCGGGCTACAACTCCATCGGCGAACTGGGTGGGTTGAGGCTGCCGGAGGAGGACCGGAACATCATCGTGACGGTCCATTACTATTCGCCGATGGATTTCACCCACCAGGGCGCCTCCTGGGCGGGTCGCGCGGATAAGCTCAATGTCGAATGGAAGGGGACCGACCAGGAGAAGGCGGCCGTCGAAAAGGACTTCGCCAAGGCCCAGAGTTGGGCGAAGGAGCACCACCGGCCGCTGTTCCTGGGCGAGTTCGGCGTGTACGACCGGGCGCCGATGGAGTCGCGGGTCCGCTACCTCACATTCCTCGTCGGCACGATGGAGAAGCTTGGCTGGAGCTGGGCCTATTGGCAATTCGATAGCGATTTTATCCTGTATGATGTCAAGAGCGACAAATGGATCGAGCCGGTGCGGGATGCACTGGTCGGGCATACGAAGTCACAGAGCAAGTAGAAGGAGAACGCTGAATGAGGAATATCAAGAGCGTTGTTTTGCTGAACGCTTGGGTGTTGATCGTCGCGGCGTCCGGGGGGGCGTCGGATTGGCCGCAGTGGCGCGGGCCGTTCTTCAATGGTTCGACGGAGGAGAAGGGGCTGCCTGCTTCCTGGAGCAAGACGGAAAACGTTGCCTGGGTCAGTCCTCTGCCGGGGCCGAGCGGGGCCACGCCGGTCATTGCCAACGGCCGAGTCTTTGTTTCCTCCACGATCAGGGGGACGCCGGAATTCGCAGCGCTGTGCTTCGATGCCCAGACCGGTAAAGAGCTTTGGCGTAAGCCCGCCGGCTCCGATCCGCGCAAGTTCGCCCGTAACAACATGGCGTCGTCCTCGCCGGTGACGGACGGCAAGAGCGTGTTCTTTCTTTACGGCAATGGGGCGTTGTTCAGCTTTGACTTCGACGGCAAAGAGCTGTGGTCCCGCAGCATCGAGAAGGAGTATGGCAACCTCGCCTTGCAGTACGGCTACAGCAATAGTCCCGTGCTGTACGATGGGAAGTTATACATCACCGTGATTCGGCGGGACAGGCCCTATCGCGATCCGCCGGCCGCCGGCCCGCTGGATTCGTTCATCCTGGCGCTCGATCCGGCTACGGGCCAGACGCTCTGGAAGCAGCCGCGCAAGACCAACGCCTTCGATGAGGGCATGGAGACGTACAGCACGTTGATGCCGTTTACCCGCGAAGGCAGGGTCGAGCTGCTCATGACCGGCGGCGACTTCATCACCGCCCACGATCCCGCCACCGGGCAAGAGCTCTGGCGGTTCGAGCATTGGCACGAGAAGGTTCGCGATTCCCGGGTCATTCCTTCTCTCGTGACGGGCGAAGGACTGATCTTCGGGTCGCGGCATAAGCACAATCCCGTCTTCGCGCTGGAGCCGCCCACGGGCGGGGGCCCGGCACGGATCGTTTGGGAGTTCGCGGCGGCGGCCCCGGACTGCAGCACCCCGCTGTTCTATGAGGGCCGGCTGTACGTGTTCGACGGCCTCAAGCGCAAGATCGTCACGTGCCTCGATCCCAAGACCGGAAAGACGTTCTGGCAGGGCAAGCTCAATGCCCGCAGCCAGTGGTGGTCCTCGCCGACGGCCGCCGATGGCAAGCTCTACCTCATGAGCGAGAATGGTGAGATCGTGGTGCTTCAGGCCGGCGGCGACGAGTTCAAGGTCCTCTTTGAAATGCAGATCCGGGAGCCGCTCATCCAGTCGTCGATTCCGATTGCCGGCGGGCACCTGTTCATCCGGACCGCCGAGAACCTGTATTGCATCGGCAAATAGCCGACAGGAGGTGCGTTCATGATGGGCACAAGGCTCCCCGCGCTGTGTTGGGCTGTTCTTGCAGTTGTAGGGTGGGCTGTGCCCACCAAGCCTCCCGCCTATGCACGACAAATGGTGGGCACAGCCCACCCTACGGGGCTTCTTGTTGCTCCCGCGTTCTGTGCAACGAGCGGCCAGGATCAACTCAAGGTTCGGATCACTTGGGGCCACACGTCGCAAGAAACGGTGCCTTTCTACCTCCAACTCGCCGGCAAGGAGGTGAAAGCCGTTGGGATTGCGGGGATTGACCTGGAGCCCGACGATCAGTTGCGCGATGCGACTTGTGAGACTCACTCGGGTAGGGGAGATGTGGATGGCGTCGAGTTTACGCTCCAGTATGCCCCGAGGGAGGTGAAGCCCCTTGAGAAGGTGCAGCGCATCTGGGCCGATCTCCTCGCGCAAAGCGACCCGGACACGGTTCAACGACTCCAACAGGACCCGGCCTACCGCCCGGATCCGCGCGTGCTGACCATCCAGATGGAGCGCGAGGGCACGAAGGGTTTCAGTGTCACGGTGGACCAGTTGCTTGGGAGCAAGGTGTTCTGGATACCGTCGCTGGACGTCTACATCGCGGCGGGCGATGGGGCGCCGTCGTTCGCCGAGCACCAGAGTCAGCTTGAAGCGTACCAAGGTAAACGTATCCTCGATCAGATTCAAAAAGAGCCGGAAGCGTCCTACGAGCAGTACACCAGCCGCTGGGAGGACATGGGCAGCCCGGCGTACCGGCATCCGACCCAGCCAGTTCCCGGCCACATTGTCGGTCTGACGTGGGACAGCGCTCTGTACAAGTTCGGCATCGATCGCGGGGCGGGGGTATGGAACGACTACAGCAATCTCGACCGGCTGCGCTTCTGGTATGACTTTGGCGACTTGTCCAAAGGAATTCAACGCTTCTGGAAAGGCCAGCGGCTCCAGGAGGGGCTGCCGGTTCTCACGACAGCCATCGAACGGGAGGGCCTGCGCTTCGAGGTGGAGCAGTTCGCCTATCCGCTGCACGGTCCGCCCCGGGAGCGACGCGGGGACATGCCCATGGTCCTGCTCCAGAAGCTCGCGGTAACGAGTCTGGAGAGGACAGGGGGCTCGGTCTATCTGCCGCTGCATCAGTGCCGGGAATATGCGGCCGATGACAGGTCCGAGGTGGCCTGGCACCCGGAGGGCGGTGCTCTCGTGTTCGAGGAAAGTGTGTCGCGCCGGACACTGTTCACGGTCGAGGGCTCCGGCGTGATGGTCGCTTCCTGCGTGACGAGAGACGATCTCCAGCCGCCGCAGAAGAACAAACACTGGAAAGACTGCGAGTTGGTACTGACGTTTCCCCTGACCAAAGGGCAGACCAAAGACCTGGTGATCAAACTGCCCTCGCCGGTCGTGGGGCTGCGGGACCGTGGCGCGCTCCTTAAGCTGGATTACGGCAGCGCGCGGGAAGCCACGCTGCGCTTCTGGACCGACTGGGTGCAGCGCGGCGCCCAATTCCGTGTCCCGGAGAAGGGGGTGAATGATCTGTTCCGGGCCAATCTCTGGCACGCCCTGCGCCTGCCCCGGCGGCACGGCGGCAGCGAAGACGGAGTCCAGATCGATCTGCCCTATTCGAACTTCGCGTACGACCAGCGGGGCACGCCCTGGCCGGTCAATCAGGCCGTCTATGTGGACTACATGATCTACGGCCTGCGCGGATACCGCGATGCGGCCGCCGAGGAATTGCTGACGATGTACCGCGGCAATCAGGAGCCCAACGGCCATGTCAAAGGCTACGCGAATTGGGGCGTCTACACACCTTCGATGATCTACACCGTGGCGCAGAACTACCTCCTCTCCGGCGACCGGGAGACCTTCGATCGGCTCCTGCCCTATACGCTCAAGGCTCTCGACTGGTGCCTCACGCAGGTGCGGGAAGCCTCGGGCGGCGACGGCCTGGTCCGCGCGCCCTTGAACGATGGGACGGGCGACGGCGTCTGGGCCTTCAACCAGGGGTATCTGTATGCGGCGTTCGATACGTTGGGCAAAGCTCTCGAACAGACGGGACATCCACGGGCGCGCGAGTGTCTCGATGCCGCGGTGAGCTTCCGCCAGTCCGTCGCACGTGGCTTCGGGGCAGCCGCGATGCGCTCGCCTCTGGTGCCACTGCGCGACCGCACGTGGACGCCTTACGTGCCGTGCGAGGCCACCCAGCCGGGCCGACGCTTCGAGCAGTGGTACCCGACCGACGTGGATACCGGGGCCGTGCACCTGCTGCGGCTCAAGGCGTTGCCCGCCCAGGGGCTGCTGGCCGATTCGCTCCTGAACGATCACGAGGACAACCTGTACCTGCACGGCTGGGGCATGGCCAACGAGCCGGTCTACAATCAACAGGCGACGGCATACCTCCTGCGGGACGATCCCACGGCTGCGATCCGGGCCTTCTACAGCTACCTGGCCTGTGCCTTCAGTCACTCGGTCCTGGAGCCGGTCGAGCACCGCTGGACCTGGGGCCAGTACTTTGGCCCGCCCAGCACGGACGGTGCTTGGTTCGAGTTGTACCGGAACATGCTGATCCACGAGCTTGATGATGGCTCGCTCCTGCTGCTGGGGGCGACACCGCGCAAATGGCTGGCGGAGGGCTGCCAGATCGCTGTAGAACGCGCGCCAACGTACTACGGCGAGATTTCCCTCACGGTGGAGAGCCACGCTGATTCGGGTACTTTGAGCGCCAGCGTGGAAACACCCAAGCGTCAGCCCATGAAGCGGCTGATCGTTCGGTTTCGCCATCCCGAGGCCAAACCGATGCAGTCCGTCACAATCAACGGTCAAAACTGGACCGGGTTCGATGTGCAGAAGGAATGGGTCGTCATCGACACGCCCGTCGAGTCGAAGTACGTCATCGAGGCGCGCTATTGAGGATGAATTGTAGGGTGGGGCTTGCCCCACCGATTCTTCTGCCGCATGGATTCCTGGTGGGGCAAGCCCCACCCTACATGCACTGAGGAGAGCACCTATGAGATTCTGTGCTCGGCTGATGGTCATCACCTTCGTCGCTGTGTCCGGCGTTTGTGCGGCAGGGCAGAACCGCGAGTTGGCCGAGGAGGTGCGGGACAAGGGCTGGATCGTGTTCTGTGCCCGTGCGGAAGCGGGGGACTGGGACCTGTTCCTGTGCCGGCCGGATGGATCGGACCTGCGCAACATCACCCGTACGCCTCAGTACAACGAAGCCGCGCCGCAGTTCTCCCGTGATGGCCGCAGGCTGCTCTATCGGCGATTGCCCCGAAATGAGACTATCAGCGGCAACCGCTACGGCGAGCAGGGACAGCTTGTCTTTGCCAACAACGACGGCACGGACGCCCAGGTCTACGGCGCGAGCGGGCAATACCCGTGGGCGAGCTGGAGCCCGGATGGCAAGCAGATCGCCTGTCTCTCGATCAAGGGGGTCTCATTCGTCGACATCGCCGGCAAACAGGTGGTCCGCACGCTCGAACGCCAGGGCTTCTTCCAGCAACTGACCTGGTCGCCCGACGGTCAATGGCTCAGCGGCGTCGCGAACTCGTTTGGCACGGGCTGGAGCGTCGCCCGCATGCACGCCGGGACCGGCGCGGTCAATGCCGTCAGCCGCGTCGATTGCTGCACCCCTGACTGGTTCCCCAACAACCAACAGATCATCTTCTCCAATCGGCCGCCCGGCCAGAAAGGCAATAGCGGCCAGGGTTGGACGCAGTTGTGGAGGGCCGACGCCGAGGGCAAGACCCGCCAACTCGTCTACGGCGAAGATGGTCGTCACGTCTACGGTGGCCAGATCTCGCCGGATGGCAAGTACGTTCTCTTCACCGGCAATATGCGCGAGGATGGCGATCCCGGCAACGCCGGCGCCCCGATGGGTCTGATGCGGCTGGCGGACGCTCCGATCATCGGCGGCGAGAGCAAGGAACTGCGGGCTCTGCATCCGGACGCTCACAGCGGCCCCATCCTGACCCTGCCGGTCGGTTGGGAGCCATGCTGGACGTCTGCCGAAGTCGTGTCGCAGGAGGCCCGTGCCAGTGGCATGGGCGTCCCGCCCATGCAGCATCGGCGGGGCGCCGATGCCACGGCTCATCAGCAAGATGCTGACGCTGCGTTGACCCCTCCACAGGGCGAGGCCAAGGATGTGGCGAAACTCGCGGCGGAGGTGCGGGGCAAGGGCTGGATCGTGTTCAGTGCCGCGAACGAGAGCGACGACTGGGACCTCTTTCTCATGCGGCCGGACGGCTCGGACCGGCGGAAACTCACCGACACACGCCAATACAACGAGGCCGGCGTGAAGTTCTCGCCGGATGGCAAGAAGCTGCTGTACTATCGCATGCCGGTTACGGCGAAGATGGACAACAACACCTACGGGACCTACGACCTGGTCATTGCCAACGCCGACGGTCGTGACGCGGTCGTCTACGGCAACGGCTTCCGCTGGGCCTCATGGGGTCCGGACGGCAACCAGATCGCCTGCCTCGACAAGGCGGGCATCCAGGTCGTCGATCTGGCGAGCCGCAAAATCGTGCGGCAGATTCCCCGCCGCGGCATTGTGCAGCAGTTGGGCTGGTCGCCCAACGGGAAGTGGTTCGTCGGCACGGCCAATGGCTTGGGAGTCGCTTGGACCATCGGCTGCTTGGACGCCGAGACCGGGCAAATCCATGCGGTCAGCGAGATTGACCGTTACAACTGCACGCCGGATTGGCTGCCCGATTCCGAGCATATCATCTACTCCCGCGGCATCGTTCCCGACAAACCCGGCTGGGCCCAGTTGTGGATGGCCAAGGCCGGCGACAGCGACCGTCAGATGCTCTACGCCGAGCAGGGTCGGCACACCTACGGCGGCGCGGTCTCGCCGGATGGCGCGTACGTGCTGTTCACCCTCAGTGAGGTGGACTTGGGCCGCGTGGACAATTCCCGCACGCGTATGGCGATCCTCCGTCGCCAGGATACGCCGATGATCGGCGGCACGGATGAATCATTACGCCGCGAATTCCCCCACGCCCGGCGCGGTCCGGTGCTCGATCTCTCCTGGGGCTGGGAACCCACGTGGACGATGAAGACCGACTATTGACGGTTGACGACAGATCACCCGCAAATCATCAGTCATCAATCATCAATTATAAATCCTTAATATCCTCTTCGCTCCATGGCCCGCAGTCGGGCGATCCGCTCTTCGGT
>JAMCWO010000240.1 GCA_023481165.1 Planctomycetota bacterium
GCGTCGCCACCAGGACGCCGTCGGCCGGGACTTCGACGCCGGCGATCCAGCAGACGGCGTTGAGGATCAGCTTGCGAAAGTCGTTCTGGGAATAGACCCAGTGGGTGTGGCCGCCGGTACAGCCGAAGCCGCGGCCGCCGCCGGGACGCTCATACGCCCAGGCGACGTGTTCCGGCATGCCCATGCGCCGCCGGACCTCGGGATTGCCGCTGTGCGGACCGTCCTTGCCCTTGCGGGTGCTGTTGGGCGGCACGGCGGTCAGGATGGGCGTCACGCCGGCCATGTTCTCCACGAAGCGCATGTGATAGTACCATTCATCCTCGATCTTGAACGGCTTGACGCCGCGCGTGATCGGGTGATTGGGCAGGGTCTTGAAGTCGGCCAGCCACGACGGATTCACGGACCAGAACTGCTCGTAGTAGCCGCCGATCCAATTCAGCAGGTACGGGCCGTACTCCTTGCCCGGATCGAGGGCGTAATGGAGATAGGCGATCCCAACGCCTTTCTTTGCGATCTCGTCGAGGGCCTTCCAATTGGATTCGGACCCGAGCAGACCGTTGCCGTCACAGGCAATGACAATGGCCGCCGCGTCCCGTAGGGGCGAAAGATCTTTCGCCCTTGGCCAACCGCCTTCGAGGACTACCGCTTCGACTGCCGACACATTCTCATTGAGGATTTGAGCCAGCAGCTTGCAGTCGGCGGTATAGGCGTGACCGGTCCAGCCGTGACTCTGACGGCCGGGGATAAAGACGATCTTCTTCTTGGCCGTCGCGGTCTCCGCGGCCCGCGCAGCCGCCGCATCGATGCAGAACATGGAGCAAAACAAAACTGCCACAGTGACAACTGACCGGCGGCTGAGTCTGTCCGTCATAGTGACCACCTCCTGGTCGTGCTCATTGTTGTTCGGTCTGTCCCAAGCCTACCACGGGTGCGCCCATTGTACAAGCTTGATACGCCGGGACAAACCGGTAGTATGGCGTAGGTCGTGCGTTCCCGCACGCTCCACAGGGCGACAGTCATTGCGAAAGGATCGAGCTTATGAGAACGTCACTCCTATTCCCTTCTGTATTGCTTACCCTGGCTCTCGGAAGCGCAGGGTGGGCTGAGCCCACCAATCTTCAGGCCGCTGCCTTTGACATCGCGCCGTTTGGCGCGCGCATGACTTATGATGAGGGCAAGGCTCACGGCGTCCGCTGGGCGGAGCCGCGCAAAGTCCGGCGGGTGGTGGTGGAATTTGCCGAGGGGCAGTCTCTGCCCGAGGCATCACAGGTCCGGCTGGAGTACTGGCAGCGTGTCTGGGACGGCAAGGCCGATCCGCTGATCGTCGAGCGGGGGGCCGGCGGCGTGGGCTGGGATGCGATCGACGACTGGACGAACGGCCGGTGGATCGCCGCCAAGAGCCGCATCCAGCGGACCGGAAACGCCTACGAATTCACGTTCGTTCCGACCTCGGCGGACGAAATCCCGAAGTTCACCGGCGAGGGAGTGACGTATCGTAAAACGCTCGCGGTTCGCATTGCCGCCGACAACGTTCTGCTTGCGCCCTCGCGTTTTCGCGTGTACACGGACTCCGCGAGCAAGGTTCTGCGTGTTCGGATTCAGTTCGGCTCGCCGCGCGAGGCGGCCTTCAAGACAAGCCAGCCGGAGTCCGGCCGGCTGGAAGTGTTCAACGGTGCCGTGACCGCCGTTCGGCCCATCAGCAGTGGTTCCGCCACGATCAAACCGGACCTGGCGTGGACCCTGGACGAGGCCGATACGGGCGGCATCGAGGCCGATCTGGTGATGGCGGCCGATCCGTTCGACAGCCGCTATGACCGCACCATCGTCACCGTGCGTTCAAGTACGCGGCCGTTCTCCTTTGCGGCCGATGAAGTGGCGCGGGGCGACCGCATTCTCGTGGACGATCTCGGCGTGCTCGTGACGAGTGCGGAAGATCACATTTCTCTGGATGGCTATCGCGCAGCGCTGCGCCGCGAGTTCGCCGGCCAGACGGTCTACGACCGCGTCGCGGCGGCCGAGGAGCAGACCCTGGGCCGGGCCTGGAACGACATGCCTTTGAAGCACCCGCTGTACTTCGTCCATGGCCTGCCGGGCGACCGTAACACGATGCACCAGAATCCCAACGGCGAGATCGAGGTCTCCGCGGTCAAACGCTGGTTCGAGGTCCAGCGCAGCCCGCGGGACAGCGACCGCAAGCTCTGGGCCGGCGACACGCTGCGAATTTCCTGCGGGTTCCCGCGCGATGAGCTGCGCGGCGGTCGCGAATTGCAGGACGGTTACCTGCCCGTCCTGCGCACCTGGTGGCAGGATGGACCGGTGTACTATGAGCAGAAGACGGTCCTCACGGCGGCGGGGGACCTGAACGAGGTGGCGCTGGACACCCCGACCGTTCTGCTGATGCAGATCCGCGTCGTGAATGTCTCGGATACGCAAGAGGCCACGGCTTCGCTGCGGTTTGGCTCGAATGCCCGCGAGAATGAGAGACTCGCCCTCAAGAAAGATCAGGCGCTGGCTGGATCAGGCCAAGGCGAGCGGCTGCGGTTCCTGGTGAAGACCCAAGGCCAGACCGGCTTGAAAGATGACCGCGGCGCCGTGGCTTGGACCGCGCGTCTCAAACCGGGCGAAAGCAGCCTCATTTACGTGACGATCCCCTCGATCACCTTGGCCAAAGAGGACGAGATCGAGTCCGTCCGCTCACTGAATTTCGAGTCCGAGGCCAAGCGGGTCTGCGCGTTCTGGCGCGCGATTACGGCGCAAGGCACACAGATTCAGACGCCGGAGCCGTGGATCAACGATTTCTACAAGGCCCACACGCGCCATCTGCTCGTCAACTGCCTCAAAGAGCTGAACACGGACTATCTCCACGCCCACGTGGGCACGTTCCACTACGGCGTGTACCCGAACGAGTCCGTGATGATGATCAGCGATCTCGACCGGCGGGGTTACCACGATGAGGCTCGCCGGAACTACGACGCCTTCCTGCACTACCAGGGCACGGTTGCTCTGCCCGGCAACTTCAAGAGTGCCGAGGGCGAGTTCTATGGCGCCGGTGGCCACGAGACCGGCGGCTATAACAAGAGTCACGGCTACGTCATGTGGGGCATGGCCGAACACTGGCGGTATACCCGCGACCGCGACTGGATGGCGAAGGCCGCCCCCGGCATGGTCAAGGCGTGCGAGTGGGTGATGCGCGAGCGGAAAGGCACGATGATCGCCAATCAGGACGGCACCAAGCCGCTGTCTTACGGCTGGCTGCCGGCGGGGTCGCTGGAGGATGTGACGGATCGCTGGAACTGGCTGGCGACGAATAGTGCCACGGTCTGGGGTTTCCTCGCCCTGGCCGATGCCCTGGCCGACTTCGGCCACCCGGAGGGCAAACGCTTGCAGCAGGAAGCCCGGGCGTACTACGACGACTTCATGAGCGGCGTGACGGAGTCGCGGATTCTCTGTCCCGTTGTGCGGCTGCGCGACGGCACCTACGTCCCGAAGATCCCTTCGCGGCTCTACGAGCGCGGGCGGGCCTACGGCTGGATTCGCGAGACGCTGGAAGGCTCGATCTTCCTGCCCGCCTACGGCCTGCTGGCGCCCACGGTTCCGGAGACGCGGTGGATTCTCCAGGACTACGAGGACAACCTCTATATCTCCGACCGCTACGGCTATTCGATCCCCGCCTTCGACAGCTTTTGGTTCTCGCGCGGCGGGTTCTCGATGCAGTCCCAACTCCTCGATGGTCCGCTGCCGTACTTGTGGCGCGATGAAATCAAGCACTACCTCCGCGCCTATTTCAACGGGTTCGCCTCGGCCTTCTACCCGGAAATCCGGATGTGCAATGAACATTGCCTGCCCGAGTTGGGCTACCCGCGCGGCGACCACTTCAAAAGCTCGGATGAGGCCCAGTCCACCTATTGGCTGCGCCTGATGTTCGTCAACGAACAGGGCCCGGACCTGTACCTCGGCCAGGCGATCCCGCGCTACTGGCTCGCCCATGGCAACCAGATCGGCATCCAGCGTGCCGCCACGCATTTCGGTCCGCTGTCCCTGCAATACGACTCCCAGGTGACGCAGGGAACGATCAAAGTCGTTCTCGACCCATCAACTCGAAATCAGCCCCGGACCATTTATCTGCGCCTCCGCCATCCGCAGGCCAAACCCCTTGAGAGCGTTGTTCTGAATGGCGCGGCCTACGACAAGTTCGACCGGGACAAGGAGTGGATCATCCTGCCGGGCACGCTCCAAGGCCGCCAGGAGATCGTGGCACGGTACCAGTAGCACGGGCATCCTGCCCGTGAGCCGGTAGGATGTGCATTGCACACCAAGACTCCATGGCATCCGGAAAAAAACATGTGAAGCGCCACTTTATAGTTGACATCACATAGTATGCATAACATAATATGTGAAACATGACTTAGAACGATCCGCGTGAATCAGGAGATTGCCATGAAGTTCGAGAGTCAACTGCTCAAGGGGGTCGCTCCGGTGGTGGTGCTGCATATCCTGTCGCGGGGGCCGATGTATGGGTACGAATTGAGCCAGGCGATCGAGCAGCGCAGCGGCGATATTCTCACATTGGGTAAGGGGACGCTCTATCCCTTGCTCTACAACCTGGAGGCCAAGAAGCTCGTCCAAGCCAAGTGGGAGACGACGGACTCCGGCCGGCACCGTCGCTACTACTCGATTACCGGCAAAGGCGAGGAAGATCTGGCCCAGCAGAAGGCCCAGCTTCAGGATCTGGCCAAGGGCTTGGACCTGCTCTTCGGCGGTGCCCTGAAAACGGCGCTTTGAGAGAAGCATGAGAGGGCTACCGCGATGAGAACTCGGGAGAAGATCATCGTCGCCGTCGTTGTCCTGCCGCTGGCGGTGTTCACGGCGTTTACTGTCGGGGTAGCGTACTATATCACCAGGCCACCGCGGGTGTTCCCCGGCATTCCTCAAGCGGTCTTGGAGCAGAAGATCAGGGATGAGCACACGCTTGCGACGGCGAGCGACGTCCAGACGAAGGTCCCGCCCGCGGCTTTGGAAGAAATCGTCTCAGAGACCCGCGGCTTGGCCGGAACGGAACTGCACACGGCAGAGGGCCGCAGAGCGATCTGCATCCGTCTGTTCCGTGGCGCCGGCTTCGAGCCTGTCGTGACCGGGGAAGGAGACGTTTTGGCAATCAAGCAGGGCCTTACGACGGATTACGTGGCGGTAGGGGCTCACTATGACAAGGTCGGGGGATCGTCCGAGGGCATACTGGACAACCTACTGGGTTGCGTCCTGGTCAGCAAGGTTGCCAAGGCTCTCAAGGAGGAGTCCACGAATTATACCTATGCATTTCTTGCCTACGGAGACGAGGAGATCGGCAGAAAGATAGGTACGGCGACCAGCGGTTATCGATCAGGCCATGGCCAACGCCCGACCTATGTCGTCGAGATAGATTACGTGGGTGACAAGGACGCCGAGCTTGGGGGAAGATGGATAAGCCCAAGGGCAGGCAGATTCCTGCGGACAGGGATCAAGATCGTGACCTATCCCATGCCTGATCCATGGAAGATCCACACAGAGAGGGATAACGTGAGCAACGTGGACTTCGGGCGGGCTTACCTGGCCTACAAGACGGTGATTTCCCTTATCGAAGGAATCGAGGGTGGCGCGGGATTGAAACCGCCCGACACCGTCAACTTCTGGAGGAAAGACAAGCCTCTGTTGGGCCCAAGGCCCGCTGTATCTCAGCCGGTGCCTTAAGAGGGGCCCCCAACGCGGAATCCTGCGTTGGGGACCCCGAGCCGATCCTGTGGAGATCGGCGGAGGTTCTTGATATGGAAAACAAGTCACAAGGGGAGCGCAGGGGCGACCTTCCGTCCTGTGCGACGGAATTCATCCGGCAGGTCATGCGCGAGATGGGTTGTCGCAGGAAGACCCGCCAGGAAGTGGAAGCCGAGCTGAGGGCGCACTTCGAGGATGAGTTGAAGGACTGCACCGAGACACCGGAGAGAGAACAGAAGGCACAGCGGCTGACTGAGGAGTTCGGGGACGCGAAGCTGCTGGCCGTCCTATGCCGGCGCGGCAAGAAGCGGTGCCGGCCGCTCTGGGCCAAGGCGATGGTGCGGAGCCTGCAGGCGGTCGGCGTCCTTGTCGTGGTGCTGAGCCTATACACACTCTGGTTTGTTAACGGCAAGCCGAGCGTCACGGTCGATTACCTGGCCTTGCTGAATCAGATGAGCCGGCCGGACGTGGCCGATCAAGACAATGCCTGGCCGCATTACCGGTGGGCTCTGAGCCTGACGATACCCGACTACGACTTGAAGCAGATTCCCGCCTGTCAGCACCCGGACTATCCCGAGCATTGGGACCTTGCTCGTCTCACCGGCGACGCGCAGCGCGCGATCGTCAAATGGATCGAGGCCAATCGCCAGCCCTGGGATCAGTTTGTGCTCGCCGGCTCCAAGCCGTATCTTGCCAAGTCCTACGAATGCTGGAGTGCCAATAAGGATGCGACCTTGATGAGTATCCAGCTGCCGGAGTTATGGGCTCTCTCGAACCTCGCCCGTCTCGGCATCTGGTCGGCGCGGCTGCACGTGCAGCAGGGGCGGACGGCCCAGGCCCTGGCGGACTGCCTGGCCCTGGCTCGGGCGGGCCGGCAGTGGCAGCACAGTGCGACATTTATCGAACAACTGATAGGATTGTCATTATCTCGCCACGCGCACGAGGAGATTCTGCGGATGGTGGCACGCCGGGAGCTAGCGGCGTCCGAATTGTCAGACTGGCAGCGGAAGCTCGCCGCCGCTTACCCGCAGGGATATCCCCTGGCGGATGTGCGAGGGGAGCATCTGATTCTTCTGGATGTCGTTCAGCATCTGTTTACGGACCGGGGGCTCGGCGGAGGTCATTTGGTGCCCTCGGCCGCGGCCACCTTGCTGGAGGAAGAAATGGGCCAACGAGAGAAATCTGAAAGACCCATCGTCCGGGTGACGCGGAGCATGCTCCACGTGGGACGCGAGGAAACGGTTGCGACGGTCAGCCGGATCTTCGATCCACAGCAGTCGTTGCTGAGCCCCTACGAAAGACGGGCTCGGCAGGTACCTACGGTCAAGGAGATCCTGGAGTCTCTATCGCCCCATCGGTATGCTCTGGTTCGCGTCCTTGTCGGGGATGTAGATCGGGTCACGGAGAGGGGATTCCGGGGCAAGGCCCTGCATGAGGCGACGCTAACCATCCTAGCCCTGCAGCGGTATCGCCGGGAAAAAGGGGCGTATCCCGCCACGCTCGATGATTTGAAACAGGCGGGCTATCTCGCCGTCCTACCGGCCGACCCGTATAGCGACAAGCCGCTCTCGTACAAGGTCACCGGTGCCAGTTTCGTGCTTTACAGCCTCGGCCCCGATTTCCACGATGACGACGGAGAGTCCGGCCGGGGCCAGGACGGCAGACCCAAAGCGTGGGCCGACAAGGGCGACACCGTCTTCTGGCCGGTGAATCCTTGACTTTCCGGGGACCTGGCCATAGTCGCCGGTAGGGTGTGCAACGCACATCGTCCTTCTTGCCGGGCTGCTTGGTGTGCGATGCACACCCTGCTATTGTACGGGCGAAAAATCTTCCGCCCCTACTTCACACTTGCCACTTCATACCAATAGTCCATAGGATATCTTCCGCATGGCAGGGGCGAATAATCATTCGCCCGTACAACTGTGTTTGTGCTTACGGGAGGTCACGATGAGTGCTGGAAGATGCCCCTTGCATTGCGGTCACGAGTGTGTCAGTCGGCGCGGGTTTCTCAAGGATGCCACGGCGGTTCTGGCGGGAACGTCGTTTCTGGCCGGATGTTCATCGCTGACGCGGAACCAGACCGCCGCGCAGCCGATCCGGCCGTGCGGGCCGGCCTCCAAGTATACGCCTACTTTATGGGCGGCCTTCGTGCGGCGGCAGGGCGAGTATGGCATCCTGTGGCCCGGGGCCGTATATAACGGTGCGGCCGCCCGCACGATGTATGCCACGCTGGTGACGCAGACCGCCTCGAAACTCGGCGCTCGGCTCAACCTGCGGCCGGAGCCGATTTACGGTCTGGCGGAAGCGGATGCCTGGATCGCCCAGGCCCAGGAGGCGAAGGCCGATGGCCTGGTCCTGCTGATGCTGGACCGGCAGGAGCATGCCTGGCCGACGGCGAAGAAGGTGGCGCAGAGCAAAATCCCCTCCATCATCTATTCGCCCTTGGGAACATCGTTCACGACGAATACGATTGATCTCGCCGCAGCGCCCGGGTGCGTGATCTACTCGACGAACGACTTCAGCCAGGCCGCCTATGGTATGAAGATGCTCTGTGCCGCGGCCAAGATGCGCCGGACCTGTGCCGTCGTGATCAAGGGCAACAAGCGGTACGATACGACTCTGGCGGATACGGGCATCACGCTGCGTCATGTCCCCGCCTCCTCCTTCATTGAGGAATACAATGCCACGCCGGATGGCGCCGAGATCGTGGCGATGGCGGATGAGTATATGAAACAGGCCCGCCGCCGGATTGCGGCCACGCGCCAGGATGTCATCAACGGCCTCAAGAGTTACTATGTCGCCGGCAAGTTCCTCGAACGCGAGGGCGGCGACGCGATCACGATGGATTGCCTCGGGGCCCTGGGGCATCTGCCTGTGAGCCTGCCTTGCATCGCGTGGTCACGGATGAACGACGACCGCATTCCCGCGGCCTGCGAAGCGGATTACGGCGCGGTGGCGTCCCACACGATGGTGCAATATCTGTTCGACCGGCCGGGTTTCCAGCAGGACCCGGTGGCCGATACGGCGGATAACACGATCATTGGGGCGCACTGCTGCTGCGCAACGCGTCTGAACGGCTTCGACCAGCCGCCGGAGCCGTTCGACATCAAGCACCACCACGGCAATCGCGACGCCGTGCCGCGAACGCTCTGGCGCGTGGGACAGCGCGTCACCAACATCGATCTGCTCCCGGCGTCGGAAAGCGGGGGCGGCAAAGAGGGGCCGTCCACCGTCCTGATCTCCGTCGGCACGGTGGTCGCCAATATGGAGGTCCCGCCCAGCGGCGGCTGCGTCGTCTCTGTGAAAGTGAAGTTCGACGGCGGCCAGGAGGTTCTGAGCTTCCCCGGCTTCCACCAGATCTTCTTCTACGGCGACTACAAGGACCAGATGAAGGACTTCTGCCTGCTCTGCGGCTTCAAGGCCCAGGTGGTGTGACCATGTCTACCGAGGAAAACAAGCTGTTGGTGCGTCGCTACATCGAAGAGGTTGTGAACACCGGGGACGTCGAGAGATTGGCCGAATTCATCGCGCCGGACTACGTGGAGGTCTACAGGAATGTGCGGTACCCCATGGGCCTCGATGGAGCCAAGAGGCATGTGCTGGGCGGTCGCGAGGTGTACCCCGACATTCATGTGACGATCGAGCAGCAGATCGCCGAGGGCGACTGGGTGGTAACTCAGATTACAGCCCGGGGCACTCACCAGGGCACGTGGCTGGGGATGAAGCCGACAGGCAAGGTCCTGGAATTTACAGGAGTCAACGTCGACAAGGTGGTGGACGGCCGCATCGTGGAACATGGGGGAGCCGCCAAGATGCTTGAGCCATTCCTGGAAGCTGGGGCCATCAAAGTGGCAGATTGAGCAGATGGGCAAAGGAGGATGAGTGAATGGAAAGGCCACAGGGGCTTGTCGGGGTTTCTATTCTGTTGCTTGGCACCGTTACGGGCACGATGTTCGCCCAGGCGCTGGACTTCACGGCCGTGCGCGCGGAGGTGGATTTTTCCAAGCACGTCCGCCCGTGGGACGGGTTCGGCGTCAACTATGTCGAAGTGGCCCAGTCGATCGACTATACGCAAGACCCGCAGGAGTACGGCGGTTTCGGTCTGCTGACCGAAGAGAAACGTCAGCAGATCGTGGATATGATCTTCGGCGATGAAGGTCTCAAGCCCGGCTTGGTCAAGATGTTCCTCGACCCGTACCATCAGGCCGAGCCCGGCGGCGAGTTCGATCATGAGACCACCACGCGCTGGATGCGGTATTTCGTTCGCGAAGGCCTCAAGCGAACCCGTGCCCGCGGCGACGACCTGCAAATCATCACCACCTTGTACGGCCCGCCGGCCTGGGCGACGAAGCAGCGGTTCCTGCGCGGCCGCGACCTTGACCCGGCCCGCAAATACGACCTCGCCCGGTACATGGTCGATTGGGTCCGGTACCTGCGCGAACAGGAGAAGCTCCCCGTCAAATACCTCTCGCTGCATAATGAGGGCGAGGACTGGATGCGCTGGCCCACCGACGGCGCCAGCGGCAATATCGGTACGGGACATGACTACAATCTGTTCTGGCCGCCGGAGCAGGTGGTGGACTTCCTCCGGCTTTTGCGGCCGATGCTCGATGCGGCCGGCCTCCAGGACGTCGGCGTCACGCCCGGCGAGTGCACGAACTGGTATCGCTTCAGCGCATGGGGCTATGCCGGTGCGATCGTCGATGACGTTGGGGCATTGGCCAACCTGGGGCTGATTACTTCGCATGGCTTCTATGGTGGCGCCTATGGCCGCTGGTTCGGCGAGCATCGCAGCCTGGGGACCGACCTCCTCCGCGAGAAGCGACCAGAGCTCCATGCCTGGGTGACCTCCACAAGCTGGAGCAAGATGGATGCCACCAACCTCAAAGAGATGCACGGCAACATTTACACCGCCAAGGTCAACGGTATCATCCCCTGGGCCTGTATCCAGCGGCCGGCCAAGTGGGTCGGCGGCGATCCGAACCCCGGCACCGCTTTCCGCGTGGCGGAGAACGGGACCTACGAAGTCCTGCGGGGCTATTATTACTATAGGCTGCTGTCCCGCGCGGGCCAGCCGGGGATGGCCGTGGCCCGGACCATGGCCATGGACTCCGAGGTCGCTCTGATCGCCTTTGCCCGCAACGGCACGAACCACCCCGACGCCTTTACGCTGGTCAATCTCGGCAAGGATAAGCGCATCGCGGTCAAGGTGCTGGGCAGCGGCAGCGACGCCTTCGAGGCCTATCGCACGGCGGACGAAAAAGACCGATACCAGCCCCTGGGCCTACTGAAGCTGGAAGGCGATACGCTCCTCTATGGAGCGCCGGCCCAGTCTGCCACCACCTTCTTTGCCAAATGAGCGCGAATCCAGTAGCATGGGCATCCTGCCTGTGCCACTTTTCACATATCCTTTGAGACAGCTTGCGTGCGAGGGGCTTTTCGGGTATGAAAGAGTCCTTTCGGACAGGAGTTGCCGATGATTGTGGACGCGGATTGCCATATCTCGCCACTGAAAGAGGGCGTGAACATTGCGACGGACGAACTGCTCCGGCGGATGGACTACGCGGGGGTGGACAAGGCCCTGGTCTGGCTGACCCCGCCGTACAAGCGCGAGATCGACGAGTCCAACGCCTATGTCTCCCAGGCGGTGCGGGCGCATCCGGACCGGCTTTTGGGATTCGGCTGGGCTGACCCCCGCTTGGGCGTGCAGAAGGCCCGCGAGATGGCCCGCAAGTGCATCCTCCAGTACGGCTTTTACGGGGTGAAACTCAACGGAGCCCAGAACGACTTCTTTGTCGACGACCCGAAGTTGTCCCTGCCTGTCATCGAGGAGATCGCCAAAACGGGCAAGCTGCTCGCCTTCCATTGTGGTGTGGACGCCTGCGAGCGAACGCATCCCTTCCGCATCGCCAAAATCGCCCGCCTATTCCCCGAAACGCAGATCCTCTGCGTCCACATGGGCGGCGTCGGCTTTCCCGACCTGAGCAAGGCCGCGATCGAGATGGCCCAGGAATGTCCCAACCTGCACCTGATCGGCAGCATGGTCCATCACACCTCGGTGCTCGACGCAATCAAAACCCTCGGTGCCAGCCGGGTCTACTTCGGCAGTGACACGCCCTTCGCTCTGATGCACGTCTGCGTCGCCGGATACGATGCCCTGCTCCACGGCGAAGTCACGCCGGAAGAAAAGAACCAGATTATGGGCGGCAATCTGCTGCGTTTATTTGGTCTGCCCGTGTGACAATGCTCTGCCTGTTTCGGCCAACAGAGTGGCGAGAAGGATGGCGGCCAGACCGGCCAGGGATGCGCCGATTCCGAAAGCCCAGCCAGGACCGATAGTGGCCCAGAACACGCCGAAGAGCAGACTGCCCGGCAGAGCGGCGATACCGATCGCGCCGTTGTAGAGGCCATACCCGGTGCCGCGAGATTCGGCGGGCACGAAATCCGCGACGAGGGCCTTCTCGGCCCCTTCGCTCATGCCGTAATAGAAGCCGTAGGCCAGGAACAAAGCCCAGAACTGCCACTGGACTTGGGCCTGCGAAAAACCTAAGTAGACCAGGGCATACATCGTCCAACCGGCCAGAATCATCGGTCGCCGGCCGATCCGGTCGGCCAGGATTCCGCCGGGAAAGCTGAAGACAATCTTGGAAATGTGCAGGGCGATCCACAGCCCAATCACGGCCAACAGACCGAGGCCGAACTTCTCCCAGGCATACAGCAGCAGGAACATATCGGAACTATTGCCCAGCGTAAAGAGTACGACGATCGCGACGAATGCGTAGAATCGCGTCGGCAGCCTCGTGGCATGGGCATCTTGCCCGTGATCGTCTTTCCACGAGCAGGGTGGGGAGCCCAAACGCGATGCATCGCGTTTGGGAACCCATGCCCGCGCCACGGGTTTTGGTGCGATCTCCCGAACTCTCCACGTGAGCGTGAGCAGGGCCAGCAATCCGGGGACTAGGGCGAGGGCGAAGACCCACCGCAGAGCGGTGATTTCCTCCAGAGTAGGCTTGGCTGTGCTGCTGCGCCATAAGCCGTAACCCAAGAAGCCGAAAAGGATTACGATGGCCAGCAGGGAGCCTCCGACCGCGCCGGCATGGTCCATCGCGCGGGTGAAGCTGAAGGCCAAGCCGCGCATCTCGGGACCGACGGAATCGCTGATCAGGGCGTCCCGCGGCGAGGTTCGCACTCCCTTGCCTACCCGGTCCAGGAACTTGAGCCCCACGACCTGTCCGCCGGCCCAAGCTGTTCCAGACAAGCCGGCCAAGGCCATGAGGGGCCGCGCCAACGTCGAAAGGCCGTAACCGGCCACCACCAGCATCTTTCGCCTGCCCAGATAGTCGCTGAGGCGGCCGGAAGCCAGTTTCAGCAGGCTGGCAGTGGTTTCCGCCACACCCTCCATGAGTCCAACGTAGACCGGAGCCAGTCCCAGGGGCACCAGGCCGGCGATGAAGATGGGCAGCAGGGGGTTCATCATCTCGCTGGACAGGTCGGTGCACAGACTCACCAAACCCAATGCCAAGACGTTGCCTTGGAAAGGACCTCGCCCTCCCGTGCGAACCTTGTGCTCATCATTACTCATGTTCTGGTTTGCCACCTGTCGGTAGCGATCCGACCGGATGCACAATAAGGGCCTTGGGGGCGGGAAAACAGAAAAACCGACCAGGCATCTAAGTTACTGCCTGTGTTCGATTTGTGTTCAGGGGGTGAGGGTTGAAACCCTGGCTTAGTGCCGGATGACGCGCTGTGCTTTTCGCATGCGCCGGCGTTCCCTCTCCGACGGCTTTTCGTAGTAGGCCGTGCGCTTCATGTCGCGGATCAAGCCTTCCTTCTCGCATAGCTTCTTAAAACGCCGAATCATCTGCTGAACGGACTCGCCTGATCGCATCTTCACCTTGAGCACTCTGGACTCCTTACTTCTATACCCGGTTTTCGGCCTCAAACAAACATGAACACGAGACGTATATATGCTCGTACTCTAACTGAAAATATTAACTTAGCACACTCTCCACCCACTTTCAAGCCCAAAAATTTCTGACATAATTTCTTAGGGCGTATAGGACCTATGGGACTTGAAAAGGACCGAAAATGTGCTATGATACTTGCGTGATTTAGGAGGTTTATTTCTCATTGGAGAAATCCCGTCAGACGCTGACAGTCAGGAAAGAGCGTGCCATCTTGGTAGGCGCGCTTTTGCGAGACTCGAACGGTTCGGATGACTTGGCGGAGTTGACCGCGTTGGCCGAAAGCGCCGGCGCCTTGGTCGTGGACCGGTTCCAGCAGAAACTCCGCACCGTGCATCCCTCCACGTATATCGGCAAGGGCAAGACCCTTCAGCTTGCCGACCGCGTCAAACGGTTCAAAGCCGATGTCATCATCTTCGACAACGATTTGTCGCCGGCCCAGATCCGCGAGCTCGAGAAGATCGTCGCGGCCAGGGTGCTGGACCGCAGCGAGCTGATTCTCGACATCTTCGCCACGCGGGCGCAGACCAAGCAGGCGAAACTCCAGGTCGAGCTGGCCCAGTTGGAGTACACCTATCCGCGCCTGGCGCGGATGTGGTCGCACCTGGATACGGTGACCGGGGCCAGCGGCGGTCCGGCCGCCGGGGCGGTCGGCGCGATCGGCACGCGCGGCCCCGGCGAGCAGCAGTTGGAGATCGACCGCCGGCTCGTCAGCCGGCGCATCAACGAGCTGCGGCACGAGTTGGCCGGGATTGATCTGCGCAAGCTCCGCGAGATCAAGGGCCGCAAGGATTTCTTCCAGATCTGCATTGTCGGCTATACGAACGCCGGCAAGAGCACGCTGTTGAACGCCCTGACCGACGCCGGGGTGCTGGCGGAGGACCGGCTCTTCGCCACGCTCGACACGCGGACGCGGAAATGGACGCCGGCGCGGGGTGTCGAAATTCTCCTGAGCGACACGGTCGGGTTCGTGCGGAACCTGCCGCACCAGCTTGTCGAGTCATTCAAGGCGACGCTGGAAGAGGCGGTCAACGCGGACCTCTTGCTGCACGTAATCGATGTGGCCAGCCCGGAGGTGATGAGCCAGATCGAGTCGGTCAACCAGGTTCTGTCGGAGATTGGTTGCGGCGACAAGCCCGTGCTGGAGCTGCTCAACAAGGTCGATGCCATCAAAGATGTGGGCCCGCTAGAGACGATCCAGACGCTGCATCCGGAGGCGATCGCGCTGTCGGCCAAGACCGGCTTGGGCCTGGAGGAGCTGCGGCGCCGGGTCCTGCAGCACTACAAAGGCCGCGAGATCGTGGTCCGGGTCACCAACAGCCTTTGCGACGGCAAGGTCCAAAGCTTCCTCCGCGCCCACGGCGAGATCCTCGCGGAGCACTACACCGACAGCATCGTCGTTCTCGACGTTCGCATGGGCCAGCGCCAACTGCCCGATCTCGAACGCCTCTGCCCCCAGAAGCTCGAAATCATCCAAGGGTAGCCGACGTCTGCAACTTCAAGTGGAAGTACCGCAAGCACTGACGCGGCTCTGCCCCACAACCAACAACACTTACACCCGCTGTCACCCCCGCGCAGGCGGGGGTCCAGGAAAGCTGCGGCGCGAGTGGATTCCCGCCTGCGCGGGAATGACAAGAGGTAGTGGCCCTCCCCCGTCCACACGTCATTGCATTAGGGAATTGGTGGGCACAGCCCACCCTACGGAGACTGATTCTTGCGCTTGGTCTG
>JAMCWO010000311.1 GCA_023481165.1 Planctomycetota bacterium
AGCGTTTGGCATAGGAAGGGGTAGAAGGCATCCGCGTGGATGAAGCTTCTGGAAAGGTAGACCATTACTGATGAAAGGGCAAGTTATGAACACTCCCATCACAACTCAGTCGTCGTTGCCTGGCCGGAGCAGGAAAGCGGTCTGGCTGGGCTCCATCGCCACGCTGGGGATCTTGTGTTTGACCGTGATCCCGCCGGTCCTATCAGGTGAGCCCACCGTGGGGATCGGTGGAGCCGGGCCGGAAGGCTCCTGGCTGGTCTCGATCGCGACGCCGGACGGAAAGACTTGGGAAATGCCGACGTCCTATTGCGCCGGTGGCGCGATGGTTGGCTCAGACTCCAGTCTCATCGGTATGGCCACCGCAAGCCACGGAACGTGGATGCAGACGGGACGCCGGGAATTCACCTTCACAATGGTGAAATTCATCAACAATACCACGCTGGACGTGTTGCCCAAGGGAATGCTCAAGGTCGTCATTAAGGAAACCGATACGATCGAGCCGGACGGCGACACCTACAATGGCAGCGGCAGCCTCGAGATGTACGGTCCCGACGGGACCCGGGTCGTGTATCGTCCGGTGGTCCCCTCCCATGCGGTGCGCATCAAGGCCGAATAACACCAGCCCACGCTTGATCTATGTGCAGTCGGGGCGAGACCCTCAGGAGCTTCGCCCCGATTGTTTTTCTGGAGCAGCACCCTTGCCTCGCGCACCTTCTTCTCCGGCCTCTTCGATGACGTTCGCCCCTACTACGCATGTCGCGGCCCCGCGGTTTTGTCCGGATGGACACGAGCTTGCCCCCGCGCAGGCGGGGGAACGCCGCGGCAAGAGAATAGAGTGGCACGTTCCGACAAGACTGGCATCAACATCCGGCCCGCCAGAATCGCCTGTATACACGGATAAGCGAATACCGCCGGGCCTTTACGAAGCGGACCGTGAGTTGGGGCCTTCCGACAAGAGCGGGGGTGAGGCTTGTCAGGGGAAAGAGGAAAAGCGAGAATATCCGCGCAGGAGTGGGAGACACTTTATCGAAAGTACCTTCGCAAGCTGGGGAGCTATTTTGCCTCCCAAGGGCTGCATCCGACGGAGGCCGAAGACCTGGCCCACGACGTGTTCCGGGAACTCGGTCAAGCCAAGGTCCCGGAGGACCCGAAGACGTACATCTACGCCATCGCCAGGAACATCCTCGCTCGGCGCCGCCGGCGCGAGTTCGCCGAACGTGCGGCTCTTGATGAGTACGGCCGGCGTGTGACAAGCGAGAACAGCCATTCCACTCCTGATCCTTTCGCCGCCGGGCCGGCAACGGAAGCCCTGTCCGTCGAAGCCGAACAGATTCTCAGGACTGCTATCGCCACGTTGCCGCCCAAGGACGCGGAACTGTTCACGCTACGGTTCATGGAGGGACTTTCCACCAAAGAGGTGGCGCACCGGATGAATTGTTCGGAAGAGGCGGTTCGCAAACGGATGGAGCGGATCAGGGCGGTGTTGCGCCGCCTCTGCGCGGAATGAGCCAAGACTACCGCCCTCCGCTCCACCAGGATGCAAAAATATTTTCCGGGCCTAAGCATCTTCTGAAAGCGGAGTTACGCACCTTGAGGGCAGGATTCTCCGGATTTGCTTGTCACGTTCTTCCCTCTCGACCACAGTTCTTATGTGGAAAGGCGCTGATTTGCCCACAGGCATGGACATGGAAATATGGCGGTTGTCTCTCATATCTCGCAGGGTTTGGTGATCTCGGGCGAGCGGTCCGTGGCTCAAGGACGGGTACTTGCCTGCCTTACCGTTTGCGTATGCCTCTTCGTTCTGGTGGTCTACCTGCCGACCCTGTCCGCCCAGGCAATGCTTTTCGACGACATCCAGTATGTGAAGAACAACCCCCTCGTACAGAATCCCTCATGGGAGTCGGTTCGGCGGTTTTTTGACGAGGTGTGGAGACCTTCCACGGTTCGCGGCTACTATCAACCCTTGACCATGGTGTCGTTGATGGTGGACCGTTATCTGGCCGCGGGCCCCGATGATGTGAGTCCCTACCACCGCACCAATTTGCTCCTGCACCTCGGCAACGCGACCCTGCTTGCCGTGCTCATTTACCTTCTATTTGATGAACCGGTGGTCGCCGCTGGCGTGGCCCTGCTGTTCGGGGTGCACCCCATGACCGTTGATTCGGTTTCTTGGCTCAGCGAACGCAAAACACTCTTGGCGAGCTTCTTCGCCCTGATATCCCTCATTCTGTACGTCCGTTTCGCCCAGCGACGACGGACGGGGTTCTACCTTGGTTGTGTGTCTGCGTATGTTCTGGCGCTGCTGTGCAAGCCGATTACAGTCCCGCTGCCTGCGATGATGCTGTTGATGGATTACTGGCCCCTGGACCGGTTTGGCCGCCGGAGCGTGGCGGAGAAACTGCCCCTGTTTGCTGTCGGGGGCGTCTTTGCCATCATCACGTACGTCTCGCAGGGTAACGCCGGAGGGGTCCATTGGCCCGCCGGGGGGTAACCCGCTCTATGTGCCGATGGTGGTCTGCCACAATGTCATCTTCTATCTGCGCAAGCTCATTTTGCCGCTGAACCTCTCGCCGCATTACGAGCCCCCCACTGTGATCGGCTTTGCGAATCCTGCCTTCGCCGCCGGCGTGATCGTCTGTCTCCTTTTGGTGCTCTCCTTGGTTCTATTGCGCCGCCGTACGCCGGCCCCACTGATCGGTTCACTCATCTTCTTCGTGATGCTTCTTCCGGCGATGGGGATTGTAAAAGTAACCCAGCCCCTCGTTGCCAACAGGTATGTTTACCTGCCTTCCCTCGGCCTCCTGCTGGTGCTTGCCTGGCTTCTCATGCAGTTGCGCCGTGCGCTCCAGAAACGATGGTTGCGGGCGTCGTATTTTGGTGTACCGCTGGCTATTCTCGTGCTTGGCACGCTGGGGGCTGTGAGAACGCGCCATTACCTACATCCCTGGAGCAACACTGGGGAACTTCATCGGTACATGCTGTGTCTCTTCCCGGATGCCCCAATGGTGCATAACGACCTTGGCCTCTATCTCGCCTCGAACGGCAGATACCAGGAAGCCATTGAGCACTTTCGAGCTGCCCTGCGCACCGGGCCGGACCTCTGGCAGGCCCACCACAACCTCGCCCTGGGGCTGGACCAGACCGGAGGCGACACCGAGGAAATGGTGCAGCACTATCGCAGGGCCATCGAATTGGTGCCGGCCGACATGACGGCTCGGATCAGCCTGGGCTTGGCGCTCTGTCGTCGCGGCGATTTCGATGGGGGTATTACCGTATTGCGCGAAGCCGCCGAGGTCGGGCAGGGGCTGCGACTTCCATTGGCGCATTACGCCCTTGGTTATCTGTTGGTTCTTCAGGGACAAACCAGGGCGGGACTTGGCTGCCTGCGCGAGACCCTCAGCGTGAGTCCACGATTTCTCCTGGCGACAAAGGGCCTGGCGTGGTTTTTGGCGACCCATCCAACAGAAGAATTTCGCGACCCGCGCGAGGGCGTCCTGTTGGCCGAGCGCGCGAGATCCATCACGCGGGGCCCAGATGCTGCCGTACTCGACATCTTGGCGGCCGCCCACGCCTCCCAAGGGCAGTATGACAAGGCCGTAGATATTGCGAAGGAGGCCATGGGCCTCTCCACAAGGCTGGGAGACGGTGATTCGACCAAGCAAATTGAGAAACGCTTGCGTCTGTATGAAGCTCAGCGCCCGTACCGCAGCGATCCCCAGGCTCAGCTTCAAGGGTTCATGAGTGAAACGCAGTGTATGTTCGACGATCCACAAACTCGGCTGAAAAGCCTGTTGCAGAAGGGCATGGCTGCGACGCGGTGCCCTTGATATGCGGGAAAGGGTTGATTCGAACCCGAGAGCAGCCATCGGACTCTTGCTCTTTGACAAGTGCAGAACTATTATGAATAAAGCATCGGCGGACACGGACATCTTGGGTCAAACGGATGCGCCGGTAATTCACGGCGTTGGAAAAAGGAGCGACCGGAAAAGCGAGGGCCTTTAGCGATGTTCAAGATGCAACAGAGCAGGACCATCACCGGAGGAATCGTTTCTGCCGCCACCAAGGCAGGCAGGGTTAAGGGGGTTCTCGGCGCTGTCACCCTCGCGAGCATCTTTGCTGTGGGAGCCTATGTATTTTGGATGCGCTCGCTGCCCGCGCCTGTGCCGGCGCCAACCCCCGTGCAGGCCGACGCGGAGGCGCAGACCTCGCGTCCGGCGGATGGCGCCGGCTCATCCCTTCTCGGAGATGCGCTGCTGATCGGCACACTGCGCGGCACGGACGACGCCCGCGCGCTCGCGCCGCCTCCGATCATTTTCATGGTCGGCCGTCGTGAATCAGATGGGGTCCCGGACCTCAGTACCCCGGCGCAGGCGGTCCATAGCGCTCTGGAATTGCTGGGTCGGGGCGATGCAGACGCCTTGTCGCAGTGCTTCTGCGACGGCACGCCCGATGCGAGCGAAGGCCTGTACCCGCGCTATCTCGGTCCGCCCGTCGAGGTCGTGGAAGTCGCCGAAGAGAGGGATACGGCCAGGGTCTACTGGAACGCGACGGTTCATACCAGGTTCACCCTCGAAGGAAAGAAGCGGTCCCCGGGCGAAACGGTCAGACTCGAGACCTCCCTGGTCCACATAGACGGCGTTTGGAAGCTCGCGCAGCTACATGAGGATAGTCCTTGAGCGGAGGCAGCCATGGGTAGCAATCATGCCACATCGAAGCGAAGCCGCCTTGCGGCAATCGGACTTGTCACGTGCCTGCTCATCGGAGCCGTTCGAGCCAATGAGATTGTCCTGTTCGCGCCGGGCGTGCGCGGTGCCGGCACCAAAGTCCTGCATTTCCCGCCCGATCAGTGGGTGGGCGACCTTTGGCTGGCGCCGGAATCTGTCCCCGCTTGGCAGCCGAAGCTTGTGGGCCCGAATGACGACTGGGAGATTGTGGGTGCAGCCCGAGGCGATGTGCCAGTACCGGCGGATCGAGCCGTCTCGTTGACCGTCCGTTTGCGGGCGCGGCCGGGTGATTTGGCAGGCCTGTCGGCGCAGGATCGGCAGGCTTTCCAGAAGTTCGCGACCGACCGGACTCATGTCCTTCCAGACGACTTGTCCGGGCTTTCGGCGTTGGGACCCGACGATCTATGCGGCCTCGGCATCGCCGTTGGGGGTCCGAGAATGGATGCCGATCGACTCCTGCTGGAGCCGATCCGGCGCCTGACGGGCTTGCAGATGTTGAACCTGAGCCTCATGGGAGTGACCGACAAGGGAATGGAGAACCTCCGAGCGTTACGCTCGCTGAAGACCTTGCTACTACTCTCCCGGGGGTCGTCCATCGGCAGCGCGGGTCTGGCGGTCTTGAAGGACTTGCCCGCTCTGGAGTATCTGGACCTCGATACCGTAGTCACCGACGGCGGGATCAAGGAGGTCGCGCAGGCGGGCAGCCTCCGCTGGCTGCGGATACGAACCGGAGGCTTTTGGGGTCCCGGCTTGGCCGAACTGGCCCAGATGCCCCGCCTGGAACGGCTGTGCCTCCACGGCACCACCCCGATTTCCGACCATCACCTCCAATACCTGGAAGGCTTGACGCAGATCAAGGGCCTGACGCTGTGGGCCTGCTGTGATAATCTGACCGATGCCAGCCTCGCCTCCATCGGCAAGCTCAAGAACCTGGAGGAGCTGTACTTCATCATCACCAGTCCGAGGTTTACCCCGGCTGGCATAGCCCATTTGAAGGAACTCAAGAAGCTCAGGAAAGTGGACTTTTCCGGAACCTGGGTCGTCGCGCAAGATTGGAGCTATGGCGATGACGCGATGCGTCAATTGGCGGCGGTCCTGCCCGACTTGGAATCCATCGAAGGGGCCGGTATTCTATCGGCCGAAGGGGTCAAGGCACTGGCGACCTTCCGCAATCTCCGGGTCGCGGACTTCACCTTGAAGGATCGGTATCGCGGATACCACGGCCCTACAGGCCTCTCCCACCTGAGAGAACTCCGCTCCCTGGAGGAGCTTCGGGTCAACGGCGAAAGCGTCTTGTCCGATGCGGATTTGGCTTGTATCGAGACCCTGGACCATCTGAAGGTCTTGCACATCATGGGCACCGAGGTGACCGACCGGGGCTTGGCGTCAATCAGAAAGCTGAAGCAGTTGGAGGACTTGTCGCTCGACGCCCGGGTGACGCGGGGCGGGCTGAACCAACTGAATGATTTGACGCACTTGCGGGCTCTGAGTGTCGGAATACCCCCGGATGTGCGACCCCGGGTCGGGATGGATGAGCTGACGCTGGACCTGTCGGGGCTGCAAAGCCTTAGGGATCTGCGTCTGGGTGGCCTGCCCTTGCAGGACGCGGATATGGCGTTCCTGGCGAAGCTCCGGCATCTTGAATCGCTGAACATTTACGCACCTTCACTGCCGCCTTCGTCTCTGCGACATCTGAGCGGGCTCTCGGAGATGAGGAGGCTGTGGGTCTCAAGCCTGGCGCGCCCCACGGACCAGGACCTGGCCGCCCTGGCAAACCTGGCAAAGGTCACGTATCTGAACTTGACCGGGGACATCTCGGATGCGGCCTTGTCCGCTCTGGGCGGGCTTGCCAGCCTTCAGTCGCTGATCGTGCGGACCTCCAAGCCGATTCGAAATCACACGGTTGCCGCGCTCAGGCAACGCCTGCCCACCATCGAGTTCATCGACATTACGGGGCCGTTGCCGGAGCCCGCGGTGTCCCCCCAACGCCCCGCTGGAGGGCCGTTGCGTGGCAGTCAATCGGCCCCGCCACTTCGTCGCCGCGGCAGGTAACGCGGCTCAGAGGCGGCTTGCCACGTCTTGAGGTTGGGCCGGCCCCCATACGATGAAAGTGTCGCCAAGGTCATTTCCTTCACGGGATAGGACCATGTGGCGATTTGTGCGGAGACGCTGCGCCGACGGATATGGTTGTCGATGGAGAGTAGGCCCGAACACGGGCTATTGATGAGAAGGGAGGTGGTGCCTATGGACAGGTGATCGCCACTTCGAGAATTGGCAGTCGAATGTCGAAAAGTGAACACGTGAATGAGGTGACCTATGATGAGATACTTGAGAATACGGAATCTGGCGCCGCTCTGTGGTGTCGTACTTGGTCTATTGGTTCTCTGCAACGCGGCGTCGCCGACTATCCTGCCGGCGAGCGACGATGCAGGTGGCTGGTGGCTTGTTCCCGTGGGCTACCCCTGTGGTGGTAACACATCACTCTGGTGCTCGGAGGGGCAGGATTGGGGCGTCCGATACTGCCTGGGAGGCTCGTTCTACGGTGTCAAGCCTCCGAATCCTCAAACTGGCACCGTGCAGCGCCATCCCGCTGGTAATGCCGGCTGTTCCCACAACGATTACTGGGAGTATTACTACCCGGGGATATCATTAGGTTGTGAGGGCATAATAAACACGTATTGCTCAACGAGCTTCTGAAGCAGCGGTCAGGATCAAGCGGCCCTTCGGCCGCTTGATCCTGACCGAGCCGAGCAAGCACAGAAGGTTCGTTCTACCGAGGTGCAGATATGATGAAGCATTTCCGTGCATGGGCGATGGCTTTGGCGGCACTCCATAGCGCCGCGGCGTCTGTCCCCAGTGCCGATCAACTGCTGGATCGCTTTGCGGTGAATGCCGACCTCTACCAGAGGTCCTTCGTGACCCACGTGGAAACCAACCGAGTCATTGTCAGCCAGAACCGAGCTCTTGGGCAGGATAAGCCGCAGAAGAGACGCGAGCAGACACAAGTGGTGTTCTGTTGGGATGGGCAACGAATGAGGGAGCAAAGGTATACGTGGGGCGATCTCGCGACGGGTACAATCGACCGGGCGCACGCACGCTACGAGAGCCACCTGTTCGAGGTGGATAGGTCTATCTCCTATTTTCGATCCGGCGGCGCCTCCCAAGAGACAAGCGTCACGTACTACGCCGGTTCCACGCCCGAGGCTTCCGTTTTCGACAGGGTAAAGAGCGGCGCCGGGAGCTGGAGCTGGGGGTATTTTGGCGACGGCGCAGGCAGCCACGGAGATCGCATCGACCGTTTCCTGCGCGGCCACCAAAGCGCGAGGGTACGGCCAGAGGTCGAATCCATCGAGGGGGTGTCTTGCTACGTCTTGGAAGCAGAAACACCCAAGGGCCGGTACACCCTCTGGATGGATCCCAACCATGGGTATAACTTCGTGAAGCTTCACTTTGAGGGACACGGATTTGACCTGATGGGCGGCAACAGTGTCATCAAGCGGGTTGGTGCAGCCTGGGTTCCCGTCAAGGCCGAGTGGGAGGCCCATGACGCCCATCCGCCGGATTTCACCATAAGCTATCGTCAGGAGATCGTGGTCGAGGATCTGGAAATCGGCCCCAACTACGCGACCCGCAAGGCCTTTGCCATGGACGACGTGCCCGAGGGCACGAGAACCACATTCCTTGGGCTTGGCGGTCGCCCGATGCCCGGGGAATTTGTGTGGCGAGATGAGAAACCTGTACCCTGTGTGGATGAAGAGGCATTGGGCCGACTGGAGTCAATTGCCGGTGACCTCACGGGTCAGATAGAGCAGGCACCGGATGCCGTATCGCCGGCTGATTCTCACTTCAAATGGGGAGCGGAACGTCTGGAATTCTTGCTGCAAGGGCAGCAGGCCAAGGAGAGGCAGGAGGGCAGCCACGAGCCGAGCCCGCAAGTCGGTACCGCTGTACCCGAGACGATCGCTCAGAAGTCCCCTGTCGCGGCGGTGAAGAGAAAGCAGGCGCCCCATTGCGGGTTGTATTGCCTCTACCTGGTGATGAGAACTCAGGGCCACCACCCTGAGTTCGGAGACTTGATTCGGCCGGAGTACCTGGACACCTCGAATGGGAGCACCCTAACCGCGCTGAAGCTGGCTGCCGAAGATGCGGGGCTGCACGCGGAGATCCTGGAGAGGGCAAGCACCCGCGTGTTGCGTGGCTATGGAAGCCCGCTGATCCTGCACGTCAAGGGAAATGACGTCAGCCGGGATTATGACCATTACATGGTGTTTCTGGCGGCGCAGGGGCGACACGCCCAGGTGTATGACCCGCCCGGGCCCGTAAAGCTCGTGTCGTTCGATGAACTGGTCTCTCGTTGGGATGGAAAGGGCCTCATGGTGTCGAGGGATTCTGTCCAACTGGCGAGTCTCGTTCATCGAGAGAGAATGCGTCTGCTCTTGATCGCAGGCGCCCTCGCTGTCCTGCTCCTTCTGGTAAGCCGTATCCGCAGGCACATCCCCTTGCCGGAAGCACTGTCGAGCATCCTCGGCAGAGCGGGACTGTCTGGGGCGCAGGCAGGGGCTTTGGCGGCGGTCTCGCTGATCATCGGGCTGGTCGGGCATTCGGTGGGCGAGGCAGGTTTCTTGGCCTATCCCGAAGGAGTAGCCGCAACGCAGCGCGCGCATGCCTCCGATTTCATCCCGAGGATCGACTTGAGAACCGCGAGGCAGTTGCAGGAAAGGGGAGCGATCTTCATCGATGCGAGACTGAAGCGCGATTTCGAGGGCGGGCACGTGGAGGGAGCAATCAGTATCCCTGTGGATGCGAACGATGCCGTACGCCGGCAGGCCGTCATGAAGATGTCTCCGGACGATCCCGTCGTGGTCTATTGCCAGTCGGTGAATTGTCGTTTCGCGGACATTGTGGCCGGCAAGCTGCGCCTCGATGGCTTCTCCACGCTGTCTATCCTTCCCGGAGGCTGGGTGGAGTGGACTACGGGAATCCGGCCACGCGCGCCCAAATCGAACAAGAACTCGGAATCCGGTAAGTGGAGGTTAAATGAGGATGGAACGGCGTCGCCTATATGATTGCTTGAGCACGTTGAGTGTGGTGATACGCCTGGGCCTGGGTTGCCTGTTCTTGTGGAGCAGCGTCTCCAAGATCCAATTGCCGCACGATTTCCTGGGGCACGTATACGCTTATCGGTTAGCGGGTCCGGCATCGGGGATGTTTGTGAGCATGATGCTTCCCTGGCTGGAATTGCTGGTGGGAGCCTGCCTTCTGGCCGGCGTGTTCGTGGGCGGGGCCCTCTTGGCCAGCCTGGCGCCTGGGCCTGGGTTGCCTGTTCTTGTGGAGCAGCGTCTCCAAGATCCAAGTAGATCGGGTTGCGGCTGTTTCAGCAGTTCCGTGGCCGGCAAGATCAGCTATATGACCCTCATCCGCGCCATCGGCATCACTCTGTTGAGCGCAGCCGCCTACGGCGCAACCCTCTTGCTCCCACCCAAGGAATGGCTGCCTACGGTGACGCGGTCAAAAGCCGATACGGCCTTGCAGCCACGACCTGTACCGAACGATTCCGAATTTCTGCTTCCGCAGGAATGATGCCGGCAACCGGCAGGTCAGATGATCTCCAGGCGGCGGAGGATCGACTTGGACCAGCAGGTGCTGCGGATCTGCGCCAGCAGGACCAGCAGCGTGACGGCCGCCCAGTAGCCGCTGAAACGCAGGTAGAAGATGACCGTGTTCCAGAGGTCGGTGTCCTTGGTAGGCAGCCAGCGGACGAGTTCCGCCGGCGTCCACGTGACGCCCAGCACGTTCAGGCCCAGCACCTGCCAGGGGACCAGGAGGACCGCCGTAATCAAGGCCAGGACAAAGGCCCGCGAGATATGGTTGATGCCGCCCAACCGGCCGACCAGGGAAACCATCAGGCCGAAAAACGTGGTGGCGGCCAATAAGAGGCCGGCGACGAGCAGGATGCCGTTGAGCAGCTCGACGACCCGGGCGGTGTAGTCGAAATCAAGGCTGGGCATGAGCCTGGCGACCAGGCCGCTGGCCGCGCTGCCCTTCTCGGCCGCCGGCTGGGCAGTTTGCCCGGAGGGCGTGGCCACGGCCGTGGGGGGGGCGACGGATTCGGCCGCGTTCGCCGCCGCGGGCGCCGCCACGATCTTCAGATTGATCAGCCAGAAAGCCGCCTGCGTCAGCAGCAGGCACAGCAGCACCACCGCGAAGAAGATGTTCTTCCAGCCGCGAAAGACGCCGACCGCCTCCAGACTGTCGCTTGTTTCGATCATGTTGGCCTGACTATCCGGGATCCCGTTCATGTGTACTCCCTGCAATCTCTTGTTGTCGGCGTCGTTGCCCAAATCTGACTCCATCGACGGCGCTCTCCATCATGATTGTGCCTGAAGCGGGGCAGTCCTGCAGGGTCCGGGCCCCCGCCGGCCCTCTTGCGCCGGTGGGAGTCGTTCCCAAACACGACGCTTCGCGTTTGGGGTCCCCTTAGCCCCCGGTCCAAAAAAATGGCTCTTTTATTATGAGTTACGCGGGCGAGAAATGCAAGTAAATTCTTTACTGACAACAATTTCCAGTACGTTGAGTCATCAGTATGGACGGGTCTGCAAGGGGCCCAAGACACGGTGTGCCGCGTTGGGCCAGGGCGCCCAACGGCGGAATTACGGACTTGGGGGGGCGCGAGTCTGCCCCTACGAGCGTGAGGGCAGGGGCACGCGGACCCCGCGCACGGCCTGGGCCAGGCCGCGCATCGCGGGACCGATGGGACGAACGTCCGCCAGATTCAAGACCTGCGGCCGGGGGCAGTAGATCAGCACGAACCCCAGGGAGCGGCCCAGATCGGACAAGGGCAGCGTCACCAGAGAGAACCGGCGCAGCGGCGCCAGAGCGCCGTCGGCGCCCAGGTCCAGGATGTCGTCCAGGGTGCAGGCCCGGTTGCGTTTGCAGATGTCCTCCACCAGATCGGGCTCGAGACACTCGTGCGGCCCCCGCTCGCCATAGAGCATCTCATCGCCGGCGCAGGCGTGGACGGTGCAGCCGTCCGGCTGCCGCAGGAAAAAGGTGACCCCGGTCCCCGGCAACTCCTGCTTGATGATCCGGCCCGCGCGGGCCAGAACGCTATCGATATCCGTGCAGCCCAGCAGGGACCGGTAGAACTCGGCGGCGAAGCCGATGTCCTGCAAGCGGTGCAGGAAGGACCGCTGGGCGCCGATCAAATCATGGCAGAGGATATCAATCTGGTTCGCCTGTCGTTTGCGCTGTTGGTTCAACTTCTTGAGGAGCAGGCGAAGTCGTTGGTACCGTTCAGTCTGGCTCATAGATCTCCACGTCCCTAAGATGGCCCCGGACGCGGCCTTTGCCGTCTGGGCGATCCAGACGTTAGCCGTATAGGATTGGACCGGGCTCTCCGCCGGCGAAACCGCTCTCAGCGGGGCCCGCAACCCTCCTCCAACGCGAGGTTCAATTGGGAGGTTGGTCAATCCCACGTCTAAGTTCGGTTCGCGGCGGGAGGTGCTTTAGCCCCCGGCGCAGCGCGAACTGCCCGTCCGGCCGCCGCCCCATAAACAATCCTCTATCACCCGTGGAGTATCCCCGCGCCCGCGCGGGCGCGCGACGCCACAAGAAACAAACCGCGAGCACGAGCCGCACGGGCGGAGGTTCTCGGACGTAGCAGGGCCGGGTGTCGGGGGCTGCGCAAAGAGCTTGACAATCCGCCGAGGGACGGCCTACCGTTACGGGGTCTGTCGATGTTCCTTGTGTTGGAGATGTCGTGTGAAAGCGGTGATTTACGAGCGGTTCGGTGGGCCGGTATCCATCGCCCAAGTGGCCGATCCTGTCCCGGATCGCGATGGGGTCGTGATCGAAGTCCGGGCCAGCGGGATCTGCCGGAGCGATTGGCACGGTTGGCTGGGGCATGACCCGGACATCACCCGCCTGCCGCACATCCCCGGCCACGAATTGGCGGGCGTGGTCGCGGAGGCAGGCAAAGATGTCCGCCGCTGGAAACCGGGGGACCGCATCACGGTGCCGTTCGTTTGCGCGTGCGGGACGTGCCCGGAATGCCTGGGCGGCAATCATCAGGTGTGCGACCGCCAATTCCAGCCGGGCTTCACCGGCTGGGGCTCTTTTGCCCAGTACGTCGCCCTCCGCTATGCGGATGTGAATCTCGTTCGCCTGCCGGACGAGATGGACTTCGTCACTGCGGCAAGCCTCGGCTGCCGGTTCGCCACCTCTTTCCGGGCCATCGTGGCGCAGGGCCGGGTGGCGCCCGGTCAATGGGTGGCCGTGCACGGCTGCGGGGGCGTGGGCCTGTCCGCCCTGCTGATCGCCCGCGCGCTGGAGGCCCGCGTGATCGCCGTCGACATCGACGACAAGGTGCTGGCGCTGGCCACGCAGCTCGGCGCCACCGCGACGATCCACGCCCGCCAGATGGCCGATGTGCCGGGCGCGATCCGGGAGATCACCGGCCGCGGCGCGGACATGTCGATCGACGCTCTGGGCAGCACTGGGACGTGCGTCAACTCCATCGGCTGTCTGCGCAAGCGCGGGCGCCACGTGCAGGTCGGGCTGCTCGCCGGCGACGACTATCTGCCCCGCATCCCCATGCATCAGGTCATCGGCCGCGAGCTGGAGATCTGCGGCAGTCATGGTATGCAGGCGGACAAGTACGCCGACATGCTGGCGCTGATCGTTTCGGGCCGGCTGAATCCGAAAGCCCTGATCGGCAAAACCATCCCGCTGGAACAGGCGCCGGGTGAACTGGTTGCCATGGACCGGTTCGGCGCGGTCGGCATCACCATCATCAACCAGTTCTAACGCTCTGCGACAGGAAAAACCCCAAGCCCTGAACGCCCGCCGGCTTGGACCGTAAAAAAAGCAGTCGGCCGGCAGCGAGCGGCGGTATCGGTATGGTCTGACAAAGGGGCGTGAAGAAAGGGCGAACGTCATGAACGGGCAGGCGGGCAAATTGCCGTTGATCGGGGAGCGGGCGCCGGTGTTCACGGCCGACAGCACGCAGGGGCCGGTCCACTTTCCGGACGACTACAAGGGCAAGTGGGTGGTCTTCTTTTCGCATCCGGCGGATTTCACGCCGGTGTGCACGACGGAATTCATGACCTTCGCCGCGGCGACGGACGAGTTCAAGCAGCTCAACGCCGAGTTGCTGGGCCTGTCCATCGACAGCACCTTCAGCCATATCGCCTGGCTGCGGACGATCCGGGACCGGATCGAGTACAAGGGCATGAAGAACGTCGAGGTCACATTTCCCGTCATCAGCGACCTGACGATGGAGGTGGCCCAGGCGTTCGGAATGCTCCAGCCGTCCGCCAGCACGACGCAGGCGGTCCGCGCGGTCTTTCTCATTGACCCCAGGGCAATCGTCCGCGCGATCCTCTACTATCCGCTGTCGAACGGCCGCAATGTGAACGAGATCCTGCGCCTGCTGATCGCGATGCAGACCAGCGACGAGTACAAGGTCGCCACGCCGGCGAACTGGCGGGTGGGCGAGGACGTGATCATTCCACCGCCCGGCTCGTGCGGCTCGGCCCAGGAGCGAGTCGAGAACGCGGGCAGCGAGTATCAGTGTCTCGACTGGTTCCTATGCCTGAAGAAGTACCCCGGCAAGTAGGCCGGACAATATCGTTTTGAGAGACCCGATCGGATGATTGCGAGATCCGCCTTCACCAACCGGTGCTCCATGATGGCCCTCCTCCAGAAGCTGGGGTTGGAAAAGCGTTGACGCGGGGGGCAGGGGCGGGTTTGATGGGCGGCCATGATCGAGCTGAGCCAGCAGGAGATTGACGAGCGGTACATGCGGATGGCTATTGATGCGGCACTGGTCGCCCAGGAGAACGGCGATGTGCCCATCGGGACGGTCATCGTCCATGAAGGCCGCCTCATCGCCAAGGCGTACAACCAGCGCGAGCAACTCCAGGACCCGACCGCTCACGCGGAAATCATCGCCCTGACCCAGGCGGCAGCGGCCCTGAAGATGTGGCGGCTGCACGGCGGCACGATCTACGTGACATTGGAGCCGTGCCCGATGTGCGCGGGGGCGCTGGTCCTGGCCCGGCTCGACCGGCTCGTCTACGGCTGCGCCGATCCCAAGACCGGCGCCTGCGGCAGTCTCTACGACATCGTCCGCGACGGCCGGCTCAACCACCGGCTCGCCGTCACCTCCGGCGTCCTGGCCGACGACTGCACCCGCCTGCTCCAGGACTTCTTCCAGCAACGCCGGCGCGGCAACGATGCTGACCCCGCCTGAGCCGCTCGGATCGTACCCGGCGCACAGAAGCCATTCGAGCCATTGTCAAGAGGCCGCAAGAGGATTGAACTAAGGTTTTTCCTTAACGGAAATACCTGCCGTAGCCCGGTACCATGCGGGAGGATGGTCTTCGTTGGCCCTGAAGGGCCTTGCGGAGGGTTGGTGGTGGCGGTGCGTGAGGAAGCTCGACTATGCCGAGAAAACAAAGCTTCCGCCAAGCGCTGAATCGCATTGGCGAGCTGACCTATTTGACGCTCGATTCCGGGTACAGAACGAAGAACTTCACGTACAACGGGAGGAGTTGCAGGTGCAGACCGAGGGAATGACGACCGCCAACGAGGAGCTGTGCAACCGGGAACAGACGCGCGCCGTCAGC
>JAMCWO010000045.1:0-13335 GCA_023481165.1 Planctomycetota bacterium
TCAAGGCCAGGGACCTGTCGTCCCGGCACAACGAGACCGCGTGGTCCGACTGGGCGGTCGTCACGACCCAGACCCCGGCGGATGCCACGGCTCCGACGCCGAACCCGATGGGCTGGGACCCGAACGGCCAGCCGCGCGAGCTCTACGGCGGCGCCGGCCCGTTCGACTACTACGCCGACATGACGGCCCTGGTGGCGACCGATGCCACGGGTCCGGTCCAGTACTACTTCGAGGCCGTGGACTATCCGGGCACGCCGCCGAACGGGTTCAGCAGCGGCTGGATCACGGCGAACACCTGGAGAGTCAACGTCGGCCGCCAGCACGCGGGCGTGCGGTTCCGCGTCAAGGCCCGTGACAGTGTCGGCAATGAGACCGCTTGGTCGCCCATCCTGCCGGCCATCACGCCGGTGGGCACCGCTGTGCCGACCATCCCGACGACGGGCGGTACGACCGGTGGCACCACGACGGGCGGCACCCAGGGAGTTCTCGTCGGCGGCAGCTAAGACGCCCGCGGCGTCGAGTTGCTGGTTTCAATTCCGATGTGCGGCTTAGCCCCGGATTCGTCCGGGGCTAAGCTTTGCGCTCGCAATGGGTCCCATATGTCTTATGGGTCCTGTATGTCCTATTGGGTCTGCTCGATCCTGCGGCGCAGGCTCTGGTACCCGTAGTGCATCAGCAGATGGTCGAGGATCACCAGGGCCGTATAGGCTTCGGCGACCGGCCAGATCCGGGCCACGATCGTCGGGTCCCGCCGGGTGATCGCGGCCAGGTCCTTGTTCTGGAGCGTGTACTTGTCGATCGTGTGCTGGGGCTTGGCGATGGTGGGCGTGGGCTTGACCGTCAGGCGGACCACGAGGGGCTGGCCGGTGGTCAGGCCGCCGGTGATCCCGCCGGCGTTGTTCGAATCGAACACGACCTTGCCATCCACCGCCCGCATCTGATCGTTGTCCTGGTAGCCCGTCATATCCTTGACGGCAAAGCCCGCGCCGACTTCCACGCCTTTGACCGCGCCGATGCCCAGCATCCGGCCCAGTTCCGCGTCCAGCTTGAAGAACATCGGCTCGCCCAGTCCGACGGGCACGCCCAGCACAATGACCTCGACCACGCCGCCGGCGGAGTCGCCGCCCTGGGCGATCCGGTTGCACGCCTCGACCATCGCCTGGGCCGCCTCTGCATCGGGGCAGTTAAGGACAGGGTGCACGCCGTACTGCGCGCGGACTTCTTCGGGCGCCATACGGGGCGCCCGATCCCGGATCTCATCGATCTGCTGCTCGACCTGCGCCAGGACCGCCGCCTTCTCCAGGAACCGCATATCCATGTGGAGCCGGCCCCGGGAGTAGAGTTCCTGATAAAACGGGGCCAGATCGTGCGGCATGGTCTTGTAGGCGTGCGCGGCGCGCAGCGCCCGGTCGTGCGGCACGTCCGGGCACCGGACGCCCGCGATCTCCTTGACGTAGGCGAACACGTCGATGCCGCAGTGGGCGAGGACTTTCTTGGCCACGGAGCCCGCCGCGACGATCGTCGAGGTGTACCGGCCGCTGAAGAAGCCCGCGCCGATGGCGTCGTCGTCCGGCCCGTACTTGATGAAGCTGGCGTAGGACGCGTGGCCCGGCCGGGGCGTGCGGTTGGTGTCCTGGTACTGCTTGATATGGACGAAATGCCGGTCCAGGTTCGGGATCAGGATCGTCAGCGGCGTGCCGTTCGTGTGGTTCTTATTGCCCGCGTTCTCGATGGTGTCGGCCGCATTGAGGCCCGTGTAGAGGATGGGCAGGTCCGGCTCCTTGCGCGGGCTGGAGAGCTCATCCGCCCCGGGCTTGCGCAGGAGCAGATCGCCGTAGATCTCCTGCTCGCTGAGCCCAATCCCCGGCGGCACCCCCTGCAGGACGCTGGTCAGTCCCTCCTGGTACGAGCCGCCGGCCACCGTCACCTGAAAACAGCGTCCGATGTGACATCCGAGCATGTAGGCCTCCTATATAGGTCCGGTGAGTCCCATTCGTCCTATCCGTCCTATAGGACCCATGGGACGAATAGGACCGATAGGAGTGATCAAAACCTTCTGCCTGTCAGTCGCTTGTCTCCATTTGTGCGCCGAGGGACTGCATCAGCTTGACGTAATCCGGGAACGTGACGCTCATGGCCTCCGCAGTATCGACGGTCAGCGGTCCATCGAGCAGCAACCCGGCCAGGGCCAGCGCCATGACGATCCGGTGGTCGCCCCAGCCATGCACCGCCGCCGGCTTGGGCCGCCCGCCGTGGATCACGAGCCCATCCGGCAACTCCTCGACCTCTACGGATAGCTTCCGTAGCTCCTGGGCCATGCACGCGATGCGGTCCGTCTCCTTGCCCCGGGCCTGGGGGACGTTGACCAGCCGCGTCACGCCTTCGGCGAAGGCCGCCGTCACGGACATCGCGGGCAGGGCATCCGGCGTCTTGTTCATGTCGATCTCGATGCCCTTGAGTCCGGCGGCGCGGACCGTCACCGTATCATTCTGGACCGTGATCTTGGCGCCCATGCCCTTGAGGTAGTCCACTACCGCCTTGTCCGGCTGGCTGTCGTGGAAATCCAGGCCCAGCAGCATCACTTCCTCGCCGACGAGTGCTCCGGCACACAGGAAGAACGTCGCACTGGAGAAGTCCGCCGGGACCGGCCGGTCGAAAGGCTTGTAGCTCTGTCGGCCCTTGACGCTGAACTTCTTCATCTGCTGCTTGCGGTACTGGATGCCCTGGCTATCCAGCCAGTCCAGGGTCATCTGCGCGTAGCCGGGCTCGTTCAGCAGCGTGACGTTGATCTCCGAATCTTTCAGGGCGAGCGGCGTGCACAGCAGCAGGCTGGACAGGTACTGGCTCGTGGAGCAGGCGATGGAGGTCTTGCCGCCCAGCAATTGTCCGGTCACTTTGGCGGGGGCCTTGCCGTTGTTGTTGACGCTCACGCCCTTGGCCCCCAACTCGGTAAGCGAGTTCAGGATCGGGCCGATGGGCCGGCTCTGGGTCTGCTGATCGCCGACGAAGGTGATGGTCTGGCCCTTGCCGGATAGTGAGGCGGACCCGAGCGCAATATTCAGCGTGGTCCCCGAGTTGCCGACATCGACCGGCCGGGTGGAGACTTGGATCTGGCCGCCCGTCCCGGTCACCTTCCACAGCTTCGGATCGGACGTATCGATGGTCGCGCCCAACGCACGGTAGGTACTTACGGCGGACGCCGCATCGGCGGACGACAGGGGATTGTGGATGAGGCTTTGCCCCTGCGCCAGCGAGGCGATGGCGACCGCGCGGATCGTATGCGACTTCGACGCCGGGATCGAAACCGTTCCCGTCAGCCGGGACTTCCTGGATACAAGCTGCATTCTGACCTCTCTTGGAAACTACCTGATGGAATCGCCGGACAGTATACTGCCCAACTTCCCTCCGTCAATACGCCAGCATCCCCATTGTTGTGATGGGTGCACAACCTGGACCCTCCGACGCCAAAGCCGATGACAATGCGTCCGGCGGCATTGCCTTCCTTGACGAGGAATTCCCCGCAGTTGAAGTCGTACCTCATCGGCGGACCCAGACCGCGTCGCGCTCTGCTGAGGAATTCCCGTGATTGCGCGGCACAGGTGGATCGCCCTTGTCGGGGGCGGGGCAGACCGGTACGATGGTCAGCGTGGTTCGGTCTCAGAATCGTGTGGTTGGGGAGGCTCGTCATGAAAGGCAGCAGGCTGACAGGTCGTCGGGATTTCTTGGGGCGGGCCGGCATGGTGTCGGTGGGATTGCTGCTGGCCGGCTATGAGCGGACGGCGGAGAGTCCATCATCTGCGGCGCAGGCAGGGGGAAAGAGGCCGAATATCCTGTTTGTCTTTGCGGACCAGCTTCGTTACAGCGCGCTGGGTTCCAGCGGGAACAAGGTCGTTCGGACGCCGAACTTCGATCGGTTGGCCTCGGAGGGGTTGGTTTTCGACAATGCTTTGGCCAATCATCCTCTGTGCTCGCCGTATCGGGCCAACCTGCTGACCGGCAAGTACGGATTCGCCAATGGTGTGCCGGATAATGAATATGTGCTGTGGGACAACCAGGTCACGCTGGCACAGGCTTTGAAAGCGGCGGGGTACCATACCGGGTACGTCGGCAAGTGGCACTTGGGGACCGGGCCGTACACGCCCCAGATGCGGTACGGCTTCGACTACCTGTTCGCCTCCAATTGCCCGAACAAGCACTATGGAGCCGCCTACTTCCGCAACGAAGCCGGGCCGATCACCATCAAGAAATTCTGCCCGGAGGGCGAGACCGATGAGGCGGTCCAGTTCCTGGAGAATCACGTCAAGACGCAGGGAGGGTCGCCTTTTGCCCTGGTCATGAGCTGGGAGCCGCCGCACTGGCCGTACGAGCAATACCCGAGGCAATTTGACACGTACGATCCCGCGCAGGTCGATCTGCCGCCCAATGTCCCCGTGCAGATGGCCGAGTTTGCCCGCCGGGAAATCGCCCAATATTACGGCAACGTCTCCGCGCTCGATGCCCAGATGGGGCGACTATTGGAAGCTCTGAGCCGGCTGGGGATTGCCGAGGATACGATCGTCTGTTTCTCGTCCGATCATGGCGATCATCTGAGCAGTCACGGCTATGGCAAGCCGGCGGACAAATGGATGCACCCCACCATGAGGGCTTCCAAGTCCACGCCGTACGAAGAGTCTGTCCATATTCCGTTCCTGCTGCGGTATCCCCGTCTTGTCCAGGGCGGGCGGCGGACGCGGGCGCTGTTCGGCAGTGTGGATGTCATGCCTACGCTGCTGGACCTTTGTGGCGTGGCGATTCCCACAGGTGTACAGGGTCACAGTCTGGCCGAGGTCGTCGCGGGCAAGGAGGGCGGGGCATTGCCCGATTCCGTCTATCTGATGAACATGGGGACGGGCTGGCCCGACCGCCCCCGGTGGGTCGGCCTCTGGCGCGGCGTGCGCACGGAGCGCTGGGTCTATGCCCGGTGGTGGCATAATCAGGATGAGCACGAGCCGCTGTTGTTCGACCGCCAGAACGACCCTTATGAAATGAACAATCTGGCGGGAAATCCCAAATTCACCGATGTTCAGCAGCAGATGGAGACCCGGCTGAAGAAGTGGATGGCGGACACCGGCGATCCGTTCGAGACCGGTCCGCGCGAGCCGACGAAGGGGATGCTGGACCTCGGTTTCAAGTTGCAGCCGCGGTGGTCTCGGCGGCCGCCTGGTTGACGAGGAACAGGACCGCCATGCGGACGGCCAGGCCGTTGGTGACCTGGCGCAAGATCACGCTGTTGCGGCCGTCGGCGACTTCGCTTTCCATTTCCAGGCCGCGATTGATGGGGCCCGGGTGCATCACGAGGATGTCCGGCTTGGCCCGTTTCATCCGCTCCACCGTCAGGCCGAAGTAACGCGAGTATTCGCGGGTCGAGGGGAAGGGACTGCCGCCCAGCCGCTCGAACTGGATGCGGAGCATGTTGATCACGTCCACCTGCTCGATCACCTTGTCGAGGCTGTAGCTGACCTTGACCGGCAGCCGGCCGACCTCGGCGGGCATCAGGGTGGGGGGGCCCACAAACGTCACTTCTGCGCCCAGCTTGGTCATGGCCCACAGGTCACTGCGGGCGACGCGGGAATGGGCGATGTCACCGACAATGGCGATCTTGAGTCCGGCCAGGGAGCCTTTGAGCTGGCGGATCGTGTAGACGTCGAGCAGGCCCTGGGTCGGGTGCTCGCAGAAACCGTCCCCCGCGTTGACGACGCAGGCCTTGATGTTGCGGCTCAGGAACATCGGGGCGCCCGCGGCGCTGTGGCGGATCACGACGATGTCGATCCCCATCGCTTCGAGGTTTCGCGCGGTGTCGAGCAGGGTCTCGCCCTTGCTGACGGAACTGGTCTTTTGCGTGAACTCGATCACGTCCGCGCTGAGCCGGTTGGCGGCCAAGGTGAAGCTGTTGCGGGTCCGGGTGCTATCCTCGAAGAAGAGGTTGACGACGACCTTGCCGCGCAGGGGCGGGGCCTTCTTCACCGAGCGGGTGCTGATTTCCTCAAAACCCTGGGCGGTATCGAGGATGTGGTTGATCTCGTCGATGCTCAGGTCCCGCAGCCCGATCAGGTGCTTGCGTTGCCATTTGAAAGGCTTGGCTCTATGGATGATCGACATACCCACTCCAACCCTTGTCCATGCCGTAGCGAGTCGCTGCGCCGCTGGTGGGAACAAAGAAACCTATCATAGTCAGGGTGCCATGCCTACGCCTCGTAGGCATGTCTTTCTCGTTAGTTTGGCATGTCTACGCAAAGCCGTAGACATGGCACCCGAGCAGTCAGCCTCTCAGGAGGCCCGCAGCGGGCCTGCCCCCTGCAAGCAGGGGCGGCAATCTCAGTCCTCGATTAAGACCTCGTCCTTTCCATCCGATTCGACCAGATTCACCTGAATGGATTGTTCCGGCCCGACCTCGGCCTTATGGCCGCAATAGTCTGCCTGGATGGGCAATTCGCGTCCGGCCCTCTCGACCAGGACCGCCAGGCGGATGGCCTTGGGCCGGCCCAGATCGATCAGGGCGTCCATCGCCGCCCGGGCCGAGCGGCCCGTATAGAGCACATCATCGACGAGGATGATGATCTTGCCATTGATGTCGAAGCCGATCTCGGTGGTGCGGACCTGGGGCTGGCTGTCGCCGTGCGGGGCGTTCAGGTCATCCCGATAGAGCGTGATGTCCAGGGTGCCGCAGGGGACGGGCCGACTCAGTTTTTGCGAGAGACGGTCGGCCAGCCGCTGGGCCAGGATCTCGCCCCGGCTGCGGATGCCGATAATGGCCAGTCCGTTATCGGACGATGCCCGGCCGCCTTGCCGCGAGGCCGGCGAACCGGCGATCTGGTCGGTCAAATGGCCCAGGGCCCGGTCGATCTGTCCGGCGTTCAGAATTACCTTCATAACAGTTTCCTTGACACGTGAGCGAGAGTATAGCGGCGGGCGTCCGGTAAGGCAAGGTCTGCACGCGGGTGCACGACGGAATAGTGCCACCCATCAGCCAAACACCTGTTTTGCCACAATGCTGTCGTAAACCGCTGCCCGTTCGACTGCTAAAATCCGCTTTACCAGTACCGGCCGCCGTGGTATCCTACGGCTGGAGCACGGATTTTTCTTGAAAACCGGGTGGTTTTCTGCTATCATGAGCCCAGTTGCTTCACGGACGGAGATCATCGGCAACGGAGGTCGGTAACTGGGGGACGGGATTCTCAAACGCGGTAAAACGCGGTTTTGGAGTCCTAATCGCAGGGTGCCGGGGGCACCTGCATCACGTTGGGGATCGGTGTGTCGGGGATGATGGGAAAAGCGGCAATTCTGATCTCGCTATTATGGGTCGTTGCCCTTCTGGGAGGGTCTGTTGCCGCAGCCGCTCCGGATAGCGGCAGCCTCGCCTCTCAGCCGCAAGCCCTCAACTGGGCGGGCATCTACGCCTTGCGGCAGGTCGATCCGAACTTGACCGGGGCCGGCGTGCGGCTGGGTGTGATCTGCCGCAGCCTCACCTACGTCGAGGGCAATCCGCAGAATGACTACCAACCGAACGTGAAGCATTCCTGTTTCCGCAACGCCGATTTGCAGTTCCACGATATTCTGGCCTTGTCGGCGCGGGAGTCGCCCCATTCGACCGCCGTCTGCTCGATCCTGTTCGGGGACGATCCGGCGGGAGGCACGCCGTACCTGAACTCGTTCCTGTACCAGGGCGCTGTGCCGGCCGCCGAGGGCCACATCTATGAGCTGTACTACTTCCTGGCCCAGCATGTGCTCCCGCAGAAGGCCCCGAAGGTGGACTTGGCGACCGCGAGTTTCGGCCAGGAACTGGAAGACTGGTGGACGCGCGGCATCGAGGCCCTGATCGAGCACGAGGGCCTGGTCTTTGTGGCCAGCATCGGCAACGGGTCGAATTCCTCCGAGCCGCCGTTCTACCCGGGCGCGGGCGCCAACTCGATCGGCGTCGGAGTGGTCAGCTCCGTCAGTGCGGTGGACCCGGTGACGAAGCTCTCGCATTTCGGCCTGGTGTACCCGCAGGAGTCAAGCGCGGGTCCCACGGACGATGGCCGCTGCAAGCCTGACCTCGTTGCTCCCGGCAACTGCCTCGTGGCGTGCGCCGACAGCAATGACGGCTACGCGATGGCCGGCAACTGGTCGAGCTTCTCGACGCCGGTGGCCGCCGGCGTGGTGGGCTTGCTCCTCCAGACTGCGAAAGAGGACGAGAGTCTGCAACTGGCCGTCTCGGCCCAGGGCGGCAACTGCGTGCTGAAGGCGATTCTGATAAGCTCGGCCACGAAACTGCCGTACTGGCACAAGGGGCGGCTGACGACCGAGGACGACCACGAGGTGCCGCTCGATTATGTCCAGGGGGCCGGCGTGGTCGATGCCGTCCATGCCTACCGGATTCTGACGGCCGGGCGCGGCAAGCCGGGTAGCGTGGCCCCTACAGGCTGGGACCTCAATCAGCTCGATGCGGGGCAGACCCTGCAGCAGGTGTATCGGATCACGGTCGATGAGCCGGCCGACAAGGTGCTCACCGCCACGCTGACTTGGAACCGCCACTACAGTCGGCAGCATCCCTTCGAGCACCTGCCCGAGAAGGACAGCGACCTTCGGCTCGAGGTTTGGGCCGTGAATCCGGCGAATCCACGCGGGGACGTGCTGCTGGACTACAGCGACTCTCACGTGGACAATGTGGAACACCTCTGGTTCAACACGCTGGCCGGCTGCACGCAATACAAGATCGTCGTCACGTGCGTCAGCGTCAATGGGCAGGTCCCGGCGGCGGCCAGCGAGCGGTACGCCTTGGCCTGGACCGTCGAGGCCAAGCCCCGCGGCGAGAATATCCTCTGGTACGATCTTAATGGCGACGGCATCGTGGACGATCAGGATTTCACGATTCTGAGGAACAACCTGATGACGGAGCGAAAGGCGCCGCAGACCTATCTCCTCGGCGACATCAACGGGGACGGGACCATCGATGAACGGGATGTGGCGGAGCTGCTCGAACGCATCCATCGCACGGCGGACTGGTACGCGAGCAATGTGACGAAATGATCGGCACGACGCCCGCCCGCGCTTCCGGTTGGAGATCATGAACAGGCTCAGCTTGCGAATCTCTGCCCTGCTTGTCTGTCTGGCGGGGGCGGTGAGTGTCCCCGCCGCCGCGCCTTGGCGTTTTGTCATCACCTGTGACAGCCGGGGCGGTCTGGCCACCGGCGTCAACGATCCAATCCTGGCGGAGATGGTCCGGGAGACTCTGAGTTGGAACGCTGAGTTCCTGGTGTTCGCCGGGGACCTGGTCTACGGGGCCGGGATTCCCGCGGACGAGTTTGAGACGCAGTTGTGGAATTGGGTGAGGGGGGTGCGGCCGCTCTACGATGCCGGCATCGGCGTCTACGTCTGCCGGGGCAATCACGAGGTGGGCGACATGTGGCGTGCCGGGCCCAATGAGCCGCCCGATCTGAAGGACAATTATGCGCTCCGCTGGCTCCACGTGTTCGGCAGCGACCAGCACCCGGAGTTGAAGCTCCCGGATAACGGTCCGCCCGGCGAAACGTACATGACGTACGCCGTGGCCCACAAGAATGTCCTGGTGCTCGCCTTGGACCAGTACGCGGGGACGGGACATCGCGTCGTCCATTCGGTGAATCAGCCCTGGGTCGAGACCCAGCTCCGCGCCAACACGAAGCCGCACGTGTTTGCCTTCGGCCATGAGCCGGCCTTCCGCACCTGGCACCCGGATTGCCTGGATGCCGATCCGGACCGGCGGGATGCCTTGTGGCGCAGCCTCGCGTCCGCCGGCGCCCGCGTCTACACCTGCGGTCACGATCATTATTACGACCACGCGCGCGTCGAGGATGGCGACGGGAACCCGAACAACGACATTCACCAGTTGATCGTCGCCACCGCCGGGGCCCCGTCCTATTCCTGGACACCTCCCTACGATGGGGACAACGGCGATTTCAACCCGTTGCAGCTCTACCACGTCGAACAGCGCTGGGGTTACGTGGTGGTGGAAATCGACGATCGGAACGTCACGACCACTTGGATGGAGCGGCAGAATAACGTTCCCTCCCAACCCGGCGTCTACAAAGCGAAGCACGTCTGGACTTACACCGCGGCCGCCGGCCCGGCCAAACTCACGGCGGACCTCAACGGTGACGGCCGCGTCGACTTCGCCGACCTGGCGATCCTCGCCTCCCAATGGCTCGCCACCGGCAACCCGCCCAGCGTGCTCTCGAACTCCCGTAAGTAGTTTTCGACGCCGGCCGAAGGCGGGGTTCCACAAATGCCATACCTCGGGACTGGATACGTCGTGAATCCCGGGCGACATTGGCGGCTCTTCGTAGGGCGTGCGTCCCCGCACGACGTCTTTCAGGCGAGCGGGGACGCTCGCCCTACGAAGAAATCGCTTTCCTTCCGCCTGCTTTTCTGGTATGAGTGGGCCGGTTGGCAATGGCATTGTCACGGGCAAAGGTGCGCTATGGCGGGTCCGCTTTTGATCAAAAATGGCCGGGTCATCGATCCGGCGAATCAACTCGACCAGATGGGCGACGTTCTGATCGCCGATGGCAAGGTGGCCGAGGTGGGCCGCCTCAACGGGGCCGTCGAGAAGACCGTGGAACGGGTCATCGACGCCACGGGCAAGCTGGTGACCCCCGGCTTGATCGACATTCACGTCCATTTCCGCGACCCCGGGGACGAGGAAGAAGAGACGATCGCCAGCGGCTCGACGGCGGCGGTGGCGGCGGGCTTCACCTCGGTGGTCTGCATGCCCAATACGAACCCGGCCATCGAGAGCGAGACCGATGTCGAGTACGTCCACCGCAAGGGCCGTCAGACCCGCAAGACCCACGTCTACGTTATGGGCGCCATCACAAAGAAACGCGAGGGGGTCGAGCTGGCCGAGATGGGCATGATGGCCGAGGCGGGGGCCCGCGGCTTCAGCGACGACGGCAACGGTGTGCAGAATTCCGCCGTCATGCTGCGGGCGCTGAAGTACGCCAAAATGTTCGATGTGGTCATCGCCCAGCATTGCCAGGACGACAGCTTTGCCGCCCATGGCGTGATGAACGCCGGCTATTGCTCCACGATCCTGGGCCTGCCCGGCATGGATGCTCTGGCCGAAGAGGCGATGCTCTGGCGGGACCTCCAACTGGTCCGCAAAACCCAGGTGCGCTATCATGCCCAGCATATTTCCACGGCCGGCTCGATCGAGCTGATCCGCCAGGCGAAGAAGGACTCCCTGCCGGTCTCGTGTGAAGTCACGCCGCACCATCTGCTGCTGACGGAGGAGTGCTGCTGCACCTACGATACGAACTACAAGGTCAGCCCGCCGCTGCGGGGGCAAAAGGACGTCGAGGCACTGAAAGAGGCGATCCGCGCGGGCCTGGTGGACGCCTTGGCGACCGACCACGCGCCGCACCTCCAAAGTGAGAAGGAACTGGAGTTTCTGGCCGCCCCCTTCGGGATCGCGAGTCTGGAGTGCGCCCTGGGTCTCTACGTCCGGGCCCTGATCGAGCCGAAGATCCTTGACTGGCCCGGCCTGATCCGGCTGATGACGGTCAATCCCGCCCGCATCATCGGCATCGACAAGGGCACGCTCACCCGTGGCAAGCAGGGCGATGTCACGATTATCGACCCGAACACCGAGTGGCAGATCGACGTGAACAACTTCCTCTCCAAGAGCCGCAACTGCCCCTATCACGGCTGGAAGATCCACGGCAAGGTCGAGAAGACCATCGTCGGCGGCGAAGTGCGCTTCGAGTCGTAAGATGCCTTGGCGTCCCAAGGGAATGCCACATTTCCCGTGATTGTTTACAGTGCGTGGAGGCGATCCGCTCCCATGCGGCCTCGCACGGTGGGCAACTGCCGCAGAATCTGGCCGAGATCACAGAAATTTCCGTGCCCAAGGATCCGATGTCCGGCGCGGCGTTCCGCTACGCACGGACCGGAGCGACGGCCGTGCTCGAATCGCCTGCTCCGCCCGGCGGCGGGGCCAAGGACGCAACACGCTACGAGATCACCGCGAAGAACTGAGGCTGGACCGTTGGGATAGAATGCGGCATAATCGAAGACATGACGATTATTGATGGAGACAACCTGTTGTGGGCACTGCGGCAGACGCTGGAGGAACGCGAGATCACGACGGAGCTGGAGTTGTGCCGCGTCTTGAGCCGCTACTTTGCTTCGATCGGCGAGCCCGGGCAGATCATCTTCGACGGCGCTGGGCCGGCGGATCGCAGCGATTTCGACCAGATCACGAATCCGGAAGTCATCTTCGCCGGCTTCAGCCGCGATGCGGACAGCGTAATCGAGGAGCGACTCAAAGTGAACACCGCGCCCCGGCGGCTGACGGTGGTCAGCAGTGACCGGCGGCTGCGTAAGGCGGCGGCGGTGCGCAAGGCGGCCGCCGTGAAATCCGAGGACTTTTGGGAGCAGGTTCGCCACCAGTTGCGGCACGGCAGGCCGCGAAAGCCCGAGCCCCAAGAGAAGAAAGAAGGGCTCTCCGAGAGCGAGACCGACAAGTGGATGGAAGCCTTCGGCCTCGATCAGTAGCCAAGGTCGAGCAAGACTGTCGAAATACCCCCTCTGCTGGGTGAAATTTGTATTGCCTGAGGCGCTGTGCGCCTGTATAAATGACATTTCTTCGCATGCTTGGGTTTGCGTGAAGACAGGGAGGACCGGCTCTTGCGCTGACCCGCACACAGGACAGGTTTGAAGGCCATCTGCGAGGGGATTTTTGAGATAAGTCGTTTGGTATTCGGTCCTTACAGAGTTTGGAGACTTTATGAAACGTAAGATGGTGACGACGGACGGAAACGGGGCAGCAGCCCATGTCGCCCATGCGACGAATGAAGTCATTGCGATCTATCCGATCACGCCAAGCTCGCCGTTGGGCGAGATTGCGGACGCCAAGACCGCCAAAGGCGAGCGGAACATCTGGGGCACCGTCCCCTCGGTCACCGAAATGCAGTCGGAAGGCGGCGCGGCGGGCGCTGTGCACGGTGCGTTGGCGGCGGGGGCGTTGACGACCACCTTCACGGCCTCACAAGGCCTGCTGCTGATGATTCCCAATATGTACAAGATCGCGGGCGAGCTTTTGCCCACGGTATTTCACGTCACCGCCCGTTCGTTGGCGGTGCATGCTTTGTCAATCTTCGGCGATCATTCGGACGTGATGACCTGCCGCGAGACGGGCTTTGCGATGCTTTGTTCGTGCACCGTGCAGGAGGCGATGGATTTCGCCCTGATCGCGCAGCAGGCAACGCTGGCTTCCCGCGTGCCGTTCCTGCACTTCTTCGACGGGTTCCGCACGAGCCACGAGGAGCAGAAGATCGA
>JAMCWO010000045.1:13345-15256 GCA_023481165.1 Planctomycetota bacterium
GACGTTCGACGATATGCGAGCGATGATCGATGATGATCTGGTGGCCCAACATCGGGCCCGGGCCTTGACGCCGGACCGGCCCGTCATGGGCGGCACCGCGCAGAACCCGGATGTCTACTTCCAGGGTCGCGAGACCTGCAATCCGTTCTATCTGGCGATGCCGAAGATCGTCGAAGAGACGATGGACAAGTTCGCCGGGATTGTAGGTCGGAAATATAAGCTATTCGACTACGTCGGAGCGCCGGACGCCGAGAAAGTGATCATCCTCATGGGCAGCGGCGCCGACACGGCGCACGAGACGGTCGATTACCTGACCTCGAAAGGCGAGAAGGTCGGCATCGTGAAGGTCCGGCTGTACCGGCCGTTCAGCACGAAACACTTCATGGATGTGCTGCCCAAGACGGTCAAGAAGATCGCCGTGCTGGACCGGACGAAGGAGCCCGGCGCCCTGGGCGAGCCGCTATATCTCGACATTCGCACCGCGATCGGCGAGGCGATGGCGGACGGTATTGCCCCGTTCGACAAGTACCCGGTAGTTGTCGGCGGCCGCTACGGCCTGGGCTCGAAGGAGTTCACGCCCGCGATGGTCAAGGCGGTCTTCGACAATCTGGACGCCGCCAAGCCCAAGCGGGGCTTTACGGTTGGGATCAATGATGATGTGACGCATACGAGCCTCGACGTCGATGACTCGTTCCAGATTCCCGCCGAGGGGATGTACCGTGCGATGTTCTACGGACTGGGTTCCGACGGCACCGTCGGTGCCAATCGCAACTCGATCAAGATCATCGGCGAACTGACGGACAACTACGCTCAGGCGTACTTCGTGTACGATTCCCGCAAGGCCGGGACGATGACGGTTTCGCACCTGCGCTTCGGCAAGAAGCCCATCCAGCGGCCGTACCTGATCAACCAGGCGGACTTCATCGCGTGCCATAATCCGAGCTTCCTCGAAAAGTACGATATGCTGACCCCGGCCGCCAAGGGCGGGACCTTCCTGCTGACGAGCTTCCACGGACCGGACAAGGTCTGGGACACGCTGCCCATGGAAGTGCAGAAGCAGATCGTCGATAAGAAGCTCAAGTTCTACGTGATCGATGCAATCTCGCTGGCGCAGGAACTGGGTCTCGGCGCCCGCATCAACGTGATCATGCAGACGGCGTTCTTCAAGATCAGCAACATCGTGCCGCTCGACAAGGCGGTCAAGGCCATCAAAGACGCCATTCGCAAGACCTACGGCAAGCGCGGCGAGAAGGTCATCGAGATGAATAATGCCGCGGTGGATAAGGCCGTCGACCGCGTGTACCAGGTCAAGGTGCCCGGCAAGGTCACGAGCAAGATCAAGCTGCCGCCGGTGGTGTCGCCGGAAGCGCCGAAGTTCGTCCAGGAAGTGACGGCCGAGCTGATGGCGATGCGCGGCGACGCCGTGCCGGTCAGCAAGTTCCCCGTGGACGGCCGGTTCCCGGTGGGCACGACCCAGTACGAGAAGCGCAACATTGCCGTCAACATCCCGATCTGGCAGCCGGAGCTATGCCTTCAGTGCGGCATGTGCTCGTTCGTCTGCCCGCACGCGACGATCCGGATCAAGGATTACGATCCGAAGGAACTGCAGGGTGCTCCGACCGAGTTCCGGAGCATCAATGCCAAGGGCAAGGAATTCGCCGGCATGAAGTTCACTGTGCAGGTTGCGCCCGAGGACTGCACCGGCTGCGGCGCCTGCGTGCAAACCTGCCCGGGCATTGAAAAAGGCCCGGACAAGCAGCCGACCGGCCGCAAGGCCATCAACATGGAAATGCAGGAGCCGATTCGCGAGCGCGAACGGAAGAACTATGCGTTCTTCCTCTCGATCCCGAACACGAGCCCGGCCTTGTTCAAGCCCAACACGGTCAAGGGCAGCCAGTTGATTCAGCCGCT
>JAMCWO010000285.1 GCA_023481165.1 Planctomycetota bacterium
CAACGCCTTGACCCGCGTCCTTGACAAGCAGGAGGCCGTCGCGTAGAGTCGTTCCCTGTTACTCGACCGCAGGTCGAATTCCAACGACAAGCGGGACAACTTCAAGAGATCAAGCGCAAATGGGGCGACAGCAACATTGCGGAAAACGATCTTCGCGTGGCGATTGACACGATCGAGCGATTGGAGCATGAGCGAAAGATATATAGTGTGCAGCATAAGGGCCAGACCGGTTCTGGGTCATACGAACTGCATATTCGAGGCGGCGATACCCGCTTCATTGTCCCGATCATCGTGGCGGTGGGGCTCATCATCCTTGGCATAATAGTGATCCTCGCACTGCGATAGACCGCCCAAGCAGAGAACTAGTGGCGTCCGGTATAGTTTCGGAGTCATGTTAGCGGTAATGCTTCGGTGCGAGCCTTCGTCGCGCCACCCGGCTCGGAAATTCCAGGGAAATTCCCGCCCGCACCTCCACGCCCAGCCCCGAATCCCCCGCAAGGACGGTTCTTGCGCCGAACCCCTTTTCCCGACGGCCCCTCGGCGGATTCCTTCGGAAGGAGTCTCATTTCCGGCTTCGCCTTCCGGATTCTCTCCGTCTCCGCTTGTGCCCGGTCTCTTGTCATTCCGGGCACGTGTGATCTTACGGACGGACGATCCGACGCGGCGAAGGGAAGTGCCATGCCCGCCGCGAGCCAACCTCCCGACCGAGACCTCACTTCCGCTGCATCCGACGCTCCCGATTCAGCGGTGCGTACTCCCGGCACGAGGCCCCCCATTCCCGCCCCCTGAACCGCCTCTTCTCTTGGCCTTTTCGGCCTTTCACGTGCTTGTGTGGAGCGCGGAAAAGGGGACATTCAGCTTCTTCCGCGGCCGGCAAGAAGCAGGATGTCCCCAGTCATTGCCACGCGCCGGCGCCGCACCAGTAGCGGGAAGTGTTGTCCTCGGCAGCGAGGTAGTCGGAGTGGCCGTCGAAGAAGAGGTTGTTGCAGCCGCTACGGTGGCGGTCGCGGGCGACCCGGCGGGTCAGGTTGCTGCCGACGGTGGTCTGGTCCGACATCGGCAACTGGGTCGTGGACCAGACGTCGAGCAGGTTGAACACGGAGGCAATGTCGAGGTCGCGCCGGTTGAGGATGACAGGCCGCCACTCGCCGGCCTCGTTGTCGGCCATGTAGATGCGCTCGGCGTGCCGCGGAATGCTGCTGAGCTTGCTCGGCTCATCCTTCTGCTTGCCCTTGTCCCCGCTGGTGAGGCTCGGCTTGTCCATGTCCCACGCATTGACGACGTAATCGACCGTCTGATCGGCGTTGCGCTGGCCTCCCTGTCCCACGCCGGTGCGCGGGAAGGCGGGGCACTGGTAGACTTTGACCTCGCGGTAGTCCTCGCGGTTCTTGTACTCCTCCCCCAGAAACGGCATGAAGGCCAGGAGCCATTTGACCTTGTTGTCCAGCGCCCGGGGGATGAAATCGCCGTTGTCGTGGGCATAGGCGTGCATGGCGACGCCGATCTCCCGCAGGTTGTTCAGACAGTACACGCCCCAGGCCTGCTTGCGGACCCGGCCCAGGGCGGGCATGAGGATTGCCATCAGCAAGGCGATGATCGAGATCACCACGAGAAGCTCAATCAGTGTGAACGCCTTGTGCCCGTGTTTCATGCCGCACCTCCGGCAAAGCATACCATCGAACTTGTCTTTGAGCAGTATAGCAGACCCGGCCGCAAGCTCGAAGGGAAAAGCGGTTCAAACGGAGGTAGTCGTATCTTGGCCCGTGCCTTCCGATCCGGTATCATGCTCCCCGACGTGACACGCTGAAAGGGTGTGTGAAAAGTGGCACGGGCATCCTGCCCGTGGCGTCTTGTGGCATCGGCATCCTGCCGATGATTCATGGGCTGGAAGGGGACCCCCAACGCGGAATTCTGCGTTGGGGACCCCAAGCCCATGCCACTCGCACATCCTCTGAAAGGAAAGGTGGGATCTCATGGCTACTATTTATCGCGATGCCGACGTGAACATGGGCGTGCTGAAGGGGCGAAGGATCGGTGTCATCGGGTATGGAAATCAGGGACGGGCCCAGGCCCTGAACCTCCGGGACAGCGGCTTGGCGCCGATGGTCGGCAATCGGGACGATGAATACAAAGACCGGGCGACGGCGGATGGTTTTGCTGTCCGCCCGATCCGCGCGGTCGCCGACGAGGCGGACGTCATCCTGGTGCTCATCCCGGACGAGGTGCAGCCCGAGGTCTACCAGGAGCAGATCCGGCCTTCTCTGCGGCGGGGCGATGTGCTGTGCTTCGCCAGCGGCTACAATATCTACTACCAGGCCATCGTGCCCCCCGAAGGCGTCGGCGCGATCATGGTCGCGCCGCGCATGATCGGCCGCGCGGTGCGCCAGCTCTATCAGGAGCACCTGGGGTTTCCCTGCCTGGTGGCCGCCGAGAATGATGCGGACGGCCGGTTCCTGCAGGTTGCTCTGGCCCTCGCGAAGGCCATCGGCGCCACCCGCTTCGGGGCGTTCGCGTCCTCGTTCCGGGAAGAGACGGTCATCGACCTCTTTGCCGAGCAGATGCTCTGGCCGGGCATCATCAAGCTGTGCCTGCTCTACTTCGAGAAGCTGGTCGCCCATGGCTGCGATCCGGAGATTGTGACGACGGAATTGCATCTTTCGGGCGAGTTCGTCGAGATTGCCAAGGCCATGATCACGCATGGTTTTTTCGGCCAGTTGCAGCTCCATTCCCAGACGAGTCAGTACGGCCAGTTGTCCCGGGCGGATCGGATGGCGCCGCCCGAGCTGTTAGCCCAGGTGGACCGGGCCATGGAGGAGGTGTGCTCGGGCCGGTTTCATGCGGAGTGGGTCCAGGAGCAGAAGGCCGGCAAGCCGAACATGCAGCGGCTGTGGCAGCAGGTCCTGACGCACCCCCTGGCCCAATCCGAGGCGAAATTGGAATCCCTCCGCAAAATCATCACCCGGCCCCATGAGCCTTCGTAGGGTGGGCTGTGCCCACCATTTTGCCCGGCAAAAAGAGGAGCGTGAAGATGGTGGGCACAGCCCACTCTACACCTCTCCGAACAAACGAGCGGCGCAACCGCTTGCCGATCCTGCCGCCATGTTCCTTTCCGTATGCCCTCACGGGCACACCACAAACATGGGCGCCAGCCGCATCAGACAAGAAAGGGGCTGCGAGCCGATGCCGGCAGCCCCTGCATGTTCTGTTTCCTCACCGTTGGGAGCCGCGCTACTTCTTGCTTTTGATCACCCGAATGTCATCGACGTAGAGTATCCCTTTCTCACTTCCGGCGGTCGCGGTGCGGCTGCCCAGGCCGATGGCCATCTTCTTGATCTTCGCCGCGTTCACGCCGGCAAAGTCGGCCAGCGGGATTCTCCATTCCGTCCACCGGGCCACCCGAATCGGCGCCGGCTCGGGATATGTGACCACCGCCGTCTTGTTGGACGAATCGGTCAACGCCACATACAGCGCGGTGGCATTGTTTTGCGGCCGGCCTTGGATGTACAGCACGAGCGTGTCCACGCCGTCGGCCGTCCAGTTCTCGGTCGGGGCGAACTCCCGCTCGGCCTCGCTGTAGAAGGGCGCCTTGGTGTTGTTGTAGTCGATCGGCATGGATTGTTTGCCGCTGTGCACGATGGTCTGCTCGGCGAACGGCGCCGTAGCATTGCCGACGATGGAGTCGCTCAGACCGGTCGTCAAGCCGTCGATCCAGGTGTCGAAGATGGTGGTCTTGGCGTCGAGATCGTCGTTATAGCTCTCGAAATCATCCACGGGCAGGCAGGTGGTGAAGGTCCAGACCGGGCCGGCCACGACCGAGTTGTCGTTCTTGATCTCATCCACGCGCCAGTAGTAGGCCGTCACACTGTCCAACGTCCCCGGCGCGAAGGTGGTGCCGTCCTGGGTGCCTTTGTCGGCGCTGGCCGCACCCTGGGTGACCGCGTCGAGATCGGCCCCGAAGTACACATGATGCTTGAGGGCGAGCTGGCCCGGCTGCCAGGCGAGGGTGGGGGCCACGGCAGCATCCAGGGCTCCATCCGCGGGGCTGGGCAGATAGGCCGTCGCCGCCTGCGCGGTGAAGCTCCAGACATTGCCCCGATTGACGGTCGTGCCGTCGGCCTCGATCTCATCGACCCGCCAGTAGTAGGTGACGCCCGGTTTGAGTCCCGGCACGTAATAGAGCATAGCCATGGGCGAGCGCGGGCCGGCCAGATCGGCGGCCGTGAGCTCGGGACTGGTGCCCATGTAGACTTCGTGCATGACCCCTTTGTAGCCGGCCTCCCAGCGGAACAGCGGCGTCTGTACACCTACGGCTCCGTCCGCCGGATTCGGGTTCTTGGCGGTGCGCGGCGGCGGGCAGAGCTCCGCAATCTCGTCCGCCGTCAGGCCGTGGTTGTAGATCCGGACATCGTCGATCGCGCCGAGCCAGTCACAGCCCCACCCGTCCGAGCCGATGAGGACGGGCGTGCCGCTCTTGGTAATCGGACCCATGGGCGTCGAATCGGTCTGCAAGCCATTCAGATAACATTTCAGCGTCGCACCGTCAAAGCTGCACGCGATATGGCACCACTCGAACTGGGTCAGCTTCTTGCCGACGAAGGCCCAGGCCCGCGGCGTCGTATTGAAGGTGAACGCCATGAAGGGCTGCGGGGCTCCGCCCCAGCCGTAGCGAACCTGGTAGCTCCAACTGGGACTCGCCGCGCTATCCGCCTTGGCCATCGGCGCCGTCTCGCCGCCGCTGGTGCCTTTCCCCTCCGGATCCTCCGCATCGGGGCGGATCCAGAGAGTGATGGAGATCGGACCCCCGATGTCCAGAGTGGGGGTACTGGGGATGGTGATGTACTCCAAGCCGGTCAGGGCGACACCTGTGCCGTGAAATTCCAAGGCGCCGTCCTTGACACCGGCAATCGGGGTCGGCGTGCCCTTGATCGTCCCGGTGTGGCCCTTGCCGGAAGAGTCGGCGACTGTAGTTCCGCCGGCTTCATCCAGTTTCCAGTGGCCCACGAGCTCTCCCAGGGCACTGCCGGCAATGCTCAAGATCGTGAGACAACACAGTAGACACACTGCTCTCTTATTCATAGTCTTCCTCCTTTACGCATACCACAACACCTTGCGTGTCCGGGTTCTCCTTCGCCGCAGGCGGCGTCACTTCTTGTCCTTGATCACCCGGATGTCATCGACGTAGATTCTTCCGGTGCCGCTCGCGCCCGTTGCGGTGCGGCTGCCCAGGCCGATGGCGATCTTCTTGATCTTCGCCGCGTTTACGCCGGTAAAGTCAGCCAGCGGGATCTTCCATTCCGTCCACCGGGCCAGGCGGATCGGCGCCGGCTCGGGATACGTGACCACCGCCGACTTGTTGGACGAATCGGTCAGGACGACGTACAACCCGGTGGCGTTGTTGTTCGGCCGGCCTTGGATATCGAGTACCAGGGTGTCGACGCCATCAGTCGTCCAGTTCTCCGCCGGGGCGAACTCCCGCTCGGCCTCGCTGTAGAAGGGGGCCTTTACGTTGTTGTAATCGATGGGCATGGACTGCTTGCCGCCGTGCACGATGGTCTGCTCGGCGAACGGCGCCGTGCTGTTGCCGACAATAGAACCGCTCTGACCCGTGGTCAAGCCGTCGATCCAGGTGTCGAAGATGGTGGTCTTGGCGTCGAGATCATCGTTGTAGCTCTCGAAGTCGTCCACCGGCAGGCAGGTCGTGAAGCTCCAGACCGCGCCGGCCACGACAGAGTTGTCCGCCTTGATCTCATCCACGCGCCAGTAGTAGGTCGTCACGCTGTCCAGCGGTCCCGGCGTGAAGCTGGTCCCCTCCTGAATGCCTTTGTCGGTGCTCGCGGCACCCTGGGTGACCGCATCGGCCGCAGTGCCGAAGTACACATGATGCTTGACGACCGCCTGTCCCGGCTGCCAAGCCAGGCCGGCGGCGACGGAGGCGTCGGTCGCCCCATCCGCCGGACTGGGCAGATAGGCCGTCAGAGCCTGCATCGTGAAGCTCCAGACGTCGCCGGTATTGACGGTCGTCCCGTCCGCCTCGATCTCATCGACCCGCCAGTAGTAGGTCGCTCCCGGCGTGAGCGGCTTCGTGTAGTAGAACATGGTCATGCCCGAGCGCGGGCCGGCCAGATCGGCGGCCGCGAGATCCGGGCTGGTGCCCAGGTAGACCTCGTGCATGACGCCTTTGTAGCCGGCGTCCCAGCGGAACAGCGGCATGGAGACGCCCACCGCCCCATCCGCCGGATTCGGGTTCTTGGCGGCCCGCGAGGGCGGGCAAATCTCCGCAATCTGGTCCGCCGTCAGGGCGTTGTTGTACATCTGGACATCATCGATATCGCCAATCCAGTCGCATCCCCACCCATCCGAGCCGATCAGGACCGGGGTGGGACTGCTGGTAATGGGGCCCATGGGGGTCGAATCGGTCTGCAAGCCATTCAGGTAGCATTTCAGGGTTGTGCCATCATACGAGCAGGCGATGTTGCACCATTCATCCCGGGTCAGTTTCTTGCCGACGAAGGCCCAGGCGCGGGGCGTGGTATTGAAAGTGAACGCCATATAGGGCTGCGGAGCCCCGCCCCAGCCGTAGCGAACCTGGAAGCTCCAACTGGGGCTCGCCGTGCTGAGCGCCTTGGCCATCGGGGCCGTTGTGGTGGCCTTGCCTTCCGGGTCATCGGCGCCCGGCTTGATCCACAGGGCCATGGAGATCGGACCCGTGATGTCCAGGCTGGCGCTGTGCGGGATGGTGATCGTATCCCCGCCGCCCCCGGAGACACCCAGACCGTGGAACTCCAGGGCGCCGTCCTTGATGCCGGCGATCCAGGTGGGATTGCCGGCCGTGACGGTCCCGTTGTTGCCTTTGCCGGAAGAGTCACCGATCTTGGTTCCCGTGCCTTCATCCAGTTTCCAGTGGCCGACCAGCTCGCCGAAGGTCACACCGGCGGTGCCCAGCACCGCAAGACAGCACACCAGACAGACTGCTCTCTTACCCATCGTCGTCCTCCTTTGCCCATGCCTGAAAAGCTGCACCCCGACCAAGTGCGGCTCACACGTCGCGGGTCGGGGTCAATGTCTACCATGGTTGCACATGCCAAAAATAGGGAAGGGGAGAGACCTCGCGGGGTGGGCCTGCCTTTGCGGTCGTATGCCTGACATGACAACTCCTCTTCCTGTCGAATGGGCGGATAGAGTTCGCACGCTGCCGAAGCAAGGTCCGCATACTTCACTGCTCTTGCTTTTACCAGATTCCCAGTGGGATTTCAAGCACAATTCTCCCGTTTGATCCTGCCGGCGTGACACGCGACCCCAATCAGGGTGTTGCCCTGGGTACCGCACCCCTGATGACGCAGGGTTCGAGGGTTCAGCAACACCCCTCCTCACAGGCGATTCTCGATGGGCGCATGTGGCTGAAGAAGTACAGATTCTTGTACGATTGTTGCACTGCCGAGGCGATTATCCGGGTCGTGGCTGCGGTCACAGGTCTCGTCTGCGGCTACAGTCAGATTCACAGTAGGATTTCACGTGGAAGCGACAGTATAATCAGGATATCTGCTGGGGCGATCCGACCTCAGCCCAGGAGTCGGGAGGACATGTCATGCAAGAGGAGCGCACGTCGAGGCTGTGTCACAGGAAGGGCGGATGTCCCGCGGTGAGAAGGGGATATCGTTGGGTATGGTGGCTGTCGCCGGCGGCGGGACTGCTGGCGCTGATCTGGTTCCTGATCCGGGTGGTGCCGAAACCGTCGCGGGCGACCTATCCGTGTCAGCGGGTGGCTATGCCGCTGGCTTCGGGCTTCGTCGCCTGGCTTGTCGTTCTGGTCGGTTCGATGACTCTCTTCCCAAAGTTCGGGCGGTTGCTGAGGCGGTCCCGGCTTGTGCTCGTGGGCATCTGCCTGATTACGGTGGCGATCGTTGCCGTGGGGTCGTGGGCGGGCCGGCCGGAGCAACTGATGCTGGTCCAGGGGCCGTGGGGTCCGCACGGGCCGATCGGCGAGGCCAAGGGGATTCATCCCGGCCGGGTGGTCTGGGTCTATGATCCCAATGCCACGGATTGGGAGGGCTACAACTCATCCCGGCGCTGGTGGCAGAACGAGTGCACCAACCTGGAGGTGGTGGAGCGGATGCTCTCGCAGGTGATCCAGGGCGTGGCAGACGCCAATTCCGATGCCGCCGCCTGGGACGCCATCTTTCGCTATTTCAACGCCGAGCGCGGCAACGGCGACGTCGGCTATCAACGCGGTGAGAAGATCGCCATCAAGATCAATCTGACGACTTGCAACGCCTACTATAGCAACGTCAGCCCGGTCACGTATGAGAAGAACCAGAGTGTCACCAACAACACCGACAACTCGCCGCAGATGACCCTGGCCCTGCTGCGCCAGTTGGTCCACATCGTGGGCGTCGACCAGAACGATATCTCCATCGGCGATCCGACGGCCATGATACCGAATTACTGGTGGGATATTGTACATCCTGAATTCCCGAACGTGCGCTACCTCGACACGTCCGGCGGCGCCGGCCGGACACGTGTCGAGTTCTCAAATGTTCCCTTCTACTGGAGCACGCCGGAGGCGGACCGCAAGAAGCAGGACTACATACCGGCCGCGTTTGCCGAGGCAGCATACATCATCAACTTCGCCATTCTCAAAGGGCATTCTTCGGGCGTGACCCTCTGCGCCAAGAACCATTATGGCTCGCTGATCCGAACGCCGGACGGCCGTCTGAGGCCGTCTCTCCCGCTGGCGCCCGACAAGTACAGCTTTCCCGGCTACTATGACATGCACCTGAGCCTGCCGAACGCCAATCAAAATCCGCCGTGGAGCCCGGGGACGGCCCGGTACCGGGGACTGGTGGACCTGATGGGGCATCCGGAGCTCGGCGGCAAGACACTGCTCTACCTCCTCGATGGTCTCTACGGCGGCTACTACGCGGACTCGCATCCCTACAAATGGAAGTCGGCCCCCTTCAACGGCGATTGGCCTTCCAGCATCTTCGCTTCCCAGGACCCCGTCGCTATCGACTCGGTCGGATATGACTTCGTGAACGAGGAGTGGCCCGATGTGGTCAAGTATGGGCACTCGCCCAACCCCAAGTACGACCTGCAGGGCGGGGCGGAGGACTATCTGCATGAGGCCGCCCTGGCGAACGATCCCTGCTCGGGGACATTCTATGATCCTGACCACAGCGGCATCCGTCTGGGCAGCCTGGGCGTTCACGAGCACTGGAACAACGCGACGGACAAGCAGTATTCGCGAAACCTCGGCGCCGGCCCGGGCATCGAGTTGATCCAACTGTCGAGTCGCCCGGTGCCGGGAGACATGGAGACCGACGGAGTGGACGAACTTGCCGTCCTGGACAGAGGTCGGCGTGTACGCGCCCACAAAATGTAATCGCACGCGTGATGGCTCCCATAGTCCGCCGTGGTGGACAACCGATCCATGCGCGGATAGCATGGGCGCTTCCAACAGCACTCTCCGACGATAGAATGCGTGAGTGAAGGGTCGGACAACTGGTACACTCGGGATGCAGACAGGAGGATCATTGGTATGAGACGGCTGGCAGCGATCGTGGCTATGGTGGGCGCGGTGCAGGCGACGGCCGGCGCAGCGACCATCGACCTGAAGGCGGTACCCCCGACAGTGCGCGTGCGGCAGGAGGGGGCTTTCCCAGGGGCCGAGAGTGTGGAAATCTTCGCGGCCCGCGGCGAAACGGAATCCTTCCAGGTCATCGTGACCGCTGCCGGTGGGAATCTGCGGAACGTTACGGCGGAGATGTCGCCGCTGCAAGGGCCGGGTGGGGCGAGCCTCCCGGCGGACAAAGTCACCCTCTATCGCGAGATCTTCATCCCGGTTCGGTACTCCTCGCCGCAGGCGACGGAGCCGCCCGGTCTGATCGCCGATCCGCTGGTCCCGTTTGTGAACCCGTACACGAACGCGCGGGTACCGGAGCCACGCTGGCGCGACAAAGGGTTGGAGGGCGCACGTTTCGGCGCGGTGGGCTTTGAGTTGTGGCCGGATCGGCATCAGCCGTTGTGGGTGGACGTGCAGGTCCCGAAGGATGCCGCGCCGGGCGTTTACAGCGGCACTTTTTCCGTGCGGGCCCAGAACGCGGAGCGGGCCACGATTCCGGTGCGGGTGACGGTCTGGCATTTCACTTTGCCCGAGGGCCCCACGCACGAGAACCACTTCGGCAATTTCTCCTACGTGGCCCGGTACTACAAGCTCGACGAGAATTCGGAGAAGTACCGCACCCTGGAGGACCGGTACATTGCCGCGATGGCGGCGCACCGGCTCAATCCGCCGCTGCCGCGCCGGCTGCTGCCAAAGGTGGGAGAGGACGGCGCAGCGCAGTTCGACGAGGACACGGACCGGCAGATCACGGAGTTCGTGGCGCGGTATCACGTCACGAACTTCGAGGTCCCGCGGGCGCCGTTCCGGGACATGCTGACCACCAACCGCAGCAAGGCGATCCGCTATTACCAGTCGTGGTATGCCTATCTGCAGAAGAAGGGCTGGGCCGAGCGGGCCTATCTGTACATGCTGGACGAGCCGAACACGAAAGAGGCTTACGACGAGGTACGGCAATTGGGAGCCCTGGTTCACGAAGGCGCACCGAGGCTACGGCGGCTCGTGGTCGAACAGCCCTACACGCAGAATCCGGATTGGGGGTCTCTGGACGAAGCCGTGGACATCTGGTGCCCGCTGTTTGCGTTCCTTGAAGAGACGAGCATCAAACGCGTTCAGAGTGAAGGCGACACGGTGTGGAGCTATACGGCCCTGGTCCAGAAAGCGCCGTCGTATGAGCCGGGCTACGAGAAGGTCAAGAACGACAATCCGCCGTACTGGCAGATCGATTTCCCGGTTCTGAGCTATCGCATCGCCACCTGGCTGAACCGTCGCTATGGCGTGACGGGCCTGCTGTATTGGACCACCGTGTGCTGGACGAGTCCGCAGCGCGACCCCTGGGACAGCCCGGGCTTCCGGCTGAACTTCAACGGCGAAGGCATGCTGTTCTATCCGGGCGAGGATGCCGGGATCGATGGCCCGGTCACCACGATCCGCCTCAAGAACCTGCGCGACGGCATGGAGGATTACGAGTACTTCACGCTGCTGGAGAAGCGCAAGGGCAAAGAAGCGGTGGACGAGATCGTTCGCACCGCCGTGCCGACCTGGGGCTCATGGGACCAGGACCCGTACCACCTCCTCAAGCTGCGCGAGCGCATCGCTCGTGAGATCGTGGGTCAGTGATCTCGGCCTTTCGTCAATTCGGGTGCCATGTCTACGCTTGCGTAGACATGCCCAACCGTTCGGAGAGGCCATGCTTACGCAAGCGTAAGCATGGCACCCAGGGCCTTGAGTTATTGCTGCGCAACTTGCTTGGTTTTTGTCCCGGTCGCCGGGCTGGTGCAGATCGCCTGGAAGCCGCCTAATGCAGGCATCGCCTTCTCGTCGGCGCGGACGAACTCGATTTCCAGGTTGCGGTCCACGCGAATGCCGGTGAGTTCCAGAGGCGTGCCTTGCTCGGATTGACCGGGATCGAAGGCTTTGGCCACGACGTTGCCCTGGAGCTTGATATCGAATGTCGCTTTGTTTACCGCGGAATCCGCCGCCGGGAGATAGAGGCGGATCGTGTATTCGCCCGGCCCATCCGCCTCGCCGCGCAGAGGCACAGTGCATCGCTTGATACCCTGGGCGAAGGAGGAACGTACGGGCGACGCATGCGTCGCCCCTACCCCCGCCGGCCAGAGGGCGGCGTGAGAAACGTATTCTCCGCCGGGGAAGAACTCCACCTTCAGATCGAGCGCAAAACCCATGGCAGCGCGGTCGGCCGGCAGCTTGGGACGGGGATATGACAGCCATAAGGCACCTTGCGGGGTACGCATATCACCCGAGCCGCCGAGGTTGACCGCCAATTGCTGGACCGGGGTGTTGCTGCCCGTGGCGCTATAGATCCCCCAGCGGTAATGATCCGGCCGAGGCTCCAGGGCCACCGTGCACTCGATCGGAAACAGGCAGATGCAGCCGGCGCTGGCCTCCGGCTGGAGGACCAATCCATCGGCGGGGATCGTGTTGATCCAGCAGCCGGGCCGGTGCCCGGCGAAATGACGGATGCCGCTGTCATCATGGAGATCGTAGTACGCGGTGAAGCCGGAACGCATCAGGAGCATCTGCGGACAGGCGGAGACCGCGGTGCAGTGATGTCCCGGCCGCAGGAATTGCCAGGGAGCCTCGGCCCCACTGATGGGGTTCGGGCGCGTCCGCTGCTGACCGGTCTTGAGGTCATAGGCCCAAGGCTCCGCGACGATCATGTCGCCGACCACGATGGGACGGTGGCGATAATTGGCATCGCGGGCCCAGAGCTTCTCCCCGGTCCGGCCGGAAAGGGCGACCAGCCGCCGCTCGGAGAACTCCCCGGCGAGGAACTGCTTCCAGTAATGGCCGTTGGCATTAGCCCCGCCCAAAAGCAGGACGCCGTCGCTGTAGATGGCCATCAGGTTGCCGCCGGCCGCCCCGACCTTGCTGCAATCCGTGACATCGACCGGCGTCTCCCAGAGCTTGCCCCCGGTCCTGGCGTCGAGGGCGACGGCCAGCCGCAGGTCGAGCTTCTTGACGGCGGCCTCCGCCTGCTTGGCCTCCTCGCCCGTGAGCCTCGCCAGATGCGACTTGTCCTGCCGCAGCAGTTGGTCCCTCTGCTCGCGCGTGAGCGTCTTGTCGATGAAGAACAGCCACCCATCTCCCAGGGCCAGGGTCAGATCGCCGATATACTTCGCCTCGTGCTGCCAGAGCACCTCGCCGCTGCGGACGTCGAGGGCGAAGACCCGGTTGGACGTGCCGTTCCAGATCATCACGCTGCCATAGAGGATACCGTCCATGTAAGCGAGGAAGCCCCATCGGGGCGACTTGTCGTCTGTTTTCGTGGGCAAAGGATAGGTGGCGAGGGTCTTGCCCGTCTCGGCGTCGAGCCGCAGGCACCGGTCCGCCAACGCCACAAAGAAGCTGTCGTCCGAGGCGGCGAGATTGCCACATTCCTCATTCACGTACACCCGCATGGCACCGGGAATATCGCGCTGCCATAGGAGCGTGCCGTTGTAGGAGTCATAGACCATGACGATGTTCTCGCCTTGGATGAATGTTTTGCCGTTGACCACCAGCGGGGCCGCGGCACTGTTGTGGCGATTGACCATCGGCGCCGGACCCGGCTCGCCAAACCATAGCAGGCCGAGGGGCCCGCTGACGATCTTGTCGTTGCTGCACGTGACATTGCCGGCGTTGGCATACTGATGCGTCCATTGGCCGGCCCCGGGCAGCGGGCCGCGTTTCAGAATCGTCCAGAGTCCATTCGTCTGGCTGAGGCGGCAGCGGCCCAGCCGGAGCTGGCCCAGCCAGTCGGCAAGAGCGTCGGCCGATACCGAACCCTGTTTGTCGAGCTTGCCGGCCGCCATGCCCAGGCAGATCACGCCGCCGCACGGTTTCAGGTGCTTGGTTAACTTCGCCGGATCCCCGGGGATCCGGCCCGTCAACATCAGGCTGTCGGAGACGATCAGGTTGGCGAAGTAGTCTGAATAGGGCAGGGCGGATGGGTCGCCCTGGTCGATAACGACTCTCGCACCGTACAGTCCGGCGGCATCGAGAGCCTTCCGTGCGGCCTGCACCTTGGCCGCATCCGGCTCGATTCCGATGATCTGGAGGCTCGTGCGCTTGGCCAGTTCTAAGGCCAGTCGGCCCTGCTCGGCACCGAGCACCAGGCAATATCCCTTCGTTACACCGCTCTCCATGACGATGGCCTCGGCCGCGGCACGGTAGATCGGCGTCAGCGCATCTTGCGGACAGGGATCGCTGACAGAGGGCTTGCTGTGCCGGACGACACGGCCTTCCGTTCCGCCGGTTTGTCCCGGCGTGAAGGCATAAACCCGGCCTTTATCGGTGCTGACATAGAGATGCCCATTGGCTACGACCAGGCTGCGGGCGTTGCCTTCTACCGCGGCTTTCCAGACGCACTCGCCGCTTTGACGGTTGAACGCACAGACCTCATCCTGTCCTCCGGCCAGGACCAGGTTCTCGCACACGATCAGCTCCGCATCGTGCGGACATGCCACCCGCCATTTGACCGTCGGCTCCACCTTCTCGCGGTTGTACGCCGCCAAATCCTGGGTGGTGAGTTTGATGTCCTGCTCCATCTTGGCACGCGTCTCTGTTGTCGCCGTCGTCAGTTGGGACTGCAGATTCCGGATGCGATACTCGAGCGAATTGCGGCGTTTGCTGGCCTCGGCGTACGCCGTCCGGTCCAGGGCCAGAATCTCCTTGGCGGTCGCCAGGTAGGCCATATTTCCGGAAACAGTCAGCCGCCGGCCGGGAAACCACGCGAAACCGGTGCGGCCGGTCTGTTGATCGAGGGCCAGCAGGTGATCCTCGCTGCCCGTGTAAATCTGGTTGTCAACGAGCAGGGCGTAGGTCCCGCCCACATTGCCGCCCGATTCCTCGCCTCTCCAGCCATATTTGCGATTGAACGCGAGTTGCCCGGTCGCTTTCTCGAAGGCCACCGGCAGGGCCCGGCCGGAGGGCACGAACAAACGCGTCGCCGTGGCCAGCATGTAACCCTGGGGCGAGAATTCATTCTGATAGGCATCGCCCTCGCTGATCGAGCCGTCGCGCCAGACGACTTTGCCGTCCTCCGCGCGGACCGCGACCAGATAGACATTCTCGTGCGGGAACACGCCCGCCCCGAAATAGGCCACGCCATCATCGACCAGCACGCCGGAGCGAATCGGCCAGCGCGAGATCATGCGCCCGTTGCCCAGCAGCCGCTCCTCGGCCGGCCCGCCGCGCACCTTCCAGACGAGTTCGCCGCCGTCCGCCTTGAGGCAATAGACGAAACCGTCATCCGAGCCGACAAAGAGCCGCCCGTTCCAGAGAGTCGGCGCCAAGCGAATCGGGCCGCCGGTGAAGAAGGACCACAGTTCCTCGCCGGTGCTTGCCGACAAGGCGTAAACCTTGTCGTCCGCCGAAGAGCCGAAGTAGAGACGATCGCCCACGACAACGACCTGAAAGGCATCGTCGAAGTCCACGCGGTTGTGCAGGAGAAAGCCTTCGCGGGGCCGCGTTCCGGGGCCGGACCAGGCAGGCCGGGGCGCGTGGGTCGAGGTGTAGACCCATTGCAGCGTCAGGGACGCGCCCAGCGACTCATCGGTGCAGCCCGTGCGCGCCAGGTCGTGGCGATAGGTGG
>JAMCWO010000209.1 GCA_023481165.1 Planctomycetota bacterium
GGTCGCCATATCCAATCCTCCTTGATCGGCCGGTGATGGGAATCCCACGCCCGGTCCTTCCGGGCAGGGTTCCCTCTTCTCCTTCTATCGGCCAAATCTCCCTCGCAACTACGGTCATGCACCCAGTCATCGGTACCTGCTTGTTCCTGACCGCGCTCTGGGTCCTCCATCGCGAATTGGAGGGCTATCACTACCAGGACATCGTGGCGGACCTGAGACGCATTCGCCCCGCCTCGCTGCTGCTCGCGGTCGGTCTGACGGTCCTTGTCTACCTCGGTTCGACGGGCTACGATGTGCTGGCGTTACGTTACATCCGGCATCGCCTGGCCTATCACAAGCTGCTCTTGGCGTCCTTCATCGGATCGGCCTTCAGCCACAACGCCACGATCATCGGCGGCAGTGCCGCCCGCTACCGGATCTACACGTCTTGGGGGTCTCGATCGGAGAAGTCACCCGCGTGGTCATCTTCTGCGGCGTCATGTTCTGGCTGGGCGTTTTCACCGTCAGTGGGATCGTGTTCCTGCTGGCGCCACGCAGCATTCCACGGACCTTCCGTCTGTCTCTCTTGCCCGTCCGCCTCTTCGGCCTGGTGCTTTTGTCGGTCGTCGTCCTCTATCTGCTCGTCGTGCTCGTGCGGAAAGCGCCTCTTCACTCCGAGGACGCGAGTTCCCCTTGCCCTCGATGAGCCTGTCGCTGGGCCAGATCGCAATTTCGTCCGTAACGCGGCTGATGGCCATCGGGATTCTCTACGTCCTCTTGCCGCGTGGAGCGTCTCCGACTATTCTCACTTTCTTGACGGCCTTCCTGGTGGCCCAGGCGGCTGGATCACTCAGCTACGTGCCCGGTGGACTGGGAGTGTTTGAAACCGTACTCGTCGTCCTGCTGGCGCATTCGGTAAGGACCTCCAGCCTCGTCGGGGCTCTGTTGTTGTATCGGTTGCTCTACTACCTGTTGCCGCTCGGGGTGGCATCAGTGCTCCTGGTGTTATACGAGTACGTCTTGCGCCGAAGGCGACACAGGTAGTCTGCCTGTTCGCAAGAACACTCACGCCTGCCCATCTCAGCAACCACCCTCCCGAGACAGCGTCCACGATCAACACCGTCACGCTAAGACATTTACCTATACCGGTTGGTGGTACTGGGCTGATATCACTGGTCATACAAGAACGCGGTGGATATGACGAGTGAACGAATCCTGCGACAACTTCGGAGGTCGGCTGACTTGAGTCCGCCCCCAAGCCAGCCCGTAGTACGCCCTCGGTCCTTGCCTGCCCGACGGTGGGTCGAGTCAAGGACGTGGGGTCTCATTCTGATCGTGCTGTATTGTCTCGCTGTGGTGTGGCCCATCTGCCTCAAGTTGATCCTCAAGGGCGGGTTGCCCGGCCGGCTTCTTGTGGAAGTCGGCAGGGTAGCAGCCTTGGCCGCATTTACCCTGCTGGTGCTGCAGGTGGTACTCGCCGGACGCTTTAGATCCTTGGACGCTCCGTTCGGGCTGGATCGCCTCATGCGATTCCACAAAGGGATGGCTGTTCTCGCGGGCATCCTTCTCCTGACTCACCCGATCCTGATCTCTCTGGGGCGAGGCAACTTCTCGCTGTTGACGTCTGACATGCGATGGTTCATCCTGGTGGGCAAAACGGCCCTGGCCATCGTGGTCGGGATGATCGCCTTTTCTCTGCTGTTCGGGCAGATCGGCGTGGACTACAACACCTGGCGGTTCCTCCACAAAGGCGTCATCTTCATCATCGTGCTGGGCTTCATCCATTCCATATGGGTCGGCGCCGACCTGACGAGAGTGCCGATGCTCGTCCTTTGGTCGGCGCTGCTCGCACTGGCGGCGGGCATCTTCGTCTGGCGGAATGGGTATGTGCCTATCTGGGGCAAGCGACGCTTCCGGGTCAGCGACGTCCGGCAGGAGACGCACGATACGTACACGTTGCGGTTGGAGCCGGCTGATGGCCGGCCGCTGCGACGCCATCCGGGACAGTTCATGTTCCTGCGTCTGGTGCGTCCCGGACGCAGATCAGAAACACATCCATTCACGATCTCAGCCTCGGCTTTGGAGCCTGCGATCGTGGAGGCGACAATCAAAAAGAGCGGCGATTTCACCGACACGATCGGCCAGACCCACCCGGGCGACCGCGCTCTCATCGAAGGCCCCTTCGGGCGGTTCAGTCTCATGTATTTTGACGTCGAGCGGTTCGTCTTCCTCGCGGGCGGCGTCGGCATTACGCCGATCATGAGCATGCTGAGATATTTGCGGGATACGGGCGATACGAGGCCGGCCACCCTGATCTATGGCAACAAGACTGCGGTGGACATCGTTTTCGCCGCGGAGCTTGCGGACCTGCCGGCGCATATCCGGGTGGTGCACGTGCTCTCCCGGCCGGCGTCCGGCTGGCCCGGCCTCACGGGGCACATCACGGCCGCCATGATTCAGGAATGCGTCGGTGAGGACCTGCCCAGAAGCCACTTCTTTCTGTGCGGACCAGCCGCCATGATGGAGGCGGTCCTGCGCGAGCTGAAGGAAGTCCACGCGGACCGCCGCCGGATCCATTATGAACGGTTCGCGATTTGACGGCCGATGGCGGCAGACGCCGCTGTTGCCCAGAGAAGAACGCGGGGCAGAAATGACCATCATCCTCCCCCAGCCGATGCGGTCACCTCAGGGGACCGAAGTCTCTGAAGAGCGATCGTCCTGCAATCGTACTGCTTCATGCCACAGGTGCCAGAGAATTAACAAGCCCGCCGCTCCAACGCTCATTTCCGCGATGAAGATGTCGAAGTCGGCCCGGACCACCGTTGCGAGAAGACCGGGCAAGCCGTCCCACAGTCCGTGCAGCACGACCACCGTCAAGTACGCACCCAGCACGCGGCCGTTGAGACAGAAGTACCGCGCCCCGCTCTCGCGAAACAGGACCGCGGCCAGAATCGCAGTCCAGGTCCCATGGCCCAGCGGGGACAGGATGCCACGGAATAGGGTCACGGCGACCGTCACGGACAAGCTCCCCTCGCTGCGCAGGAACGACGTGAAGGCATAGCCTGTGCTCTCCAAGGCGGCAAACCCCATGCCCGCCGCCGCACCCAGGATTAGCCCATCCAACTCCGAATCATGACGCTTGTGGCGGGCGATCACCAGAACCCCCAGGATCTTGACGAATTCCTCGATCAGACCAACCTCGAAGGCGGTGAGGAAATCGAGCCGTCGGATAAAGAGAGGCTCCAGCAAAGCGGCGGCAAACACGCCCAGGACGCCGCCGTAGAAAAAGGCGAGAAAGGTCGTGGGCAGCGTGAGGTCCGACAAGTGGCGGCGTTCATAGAAGAAGGCGACATAGGCGGCGGGCACCAGGAAGGTACCCAGCATGACCACGGTGGGAAAAATGTTCGGATTCTCGGTGACGATCAGCACAACCAGCCCAAGGCAGTAGAACGATAGCCCCGTCAACAATACCTGCCACCAGCCGTGGGCCTTCTGTGCTTGAGTTGTGTCAAATGACATGTCCGAAAGCTGTGCCATGAAGTATCTCCTGATCTTGACGGTTTCCGCATAAGGATACGTCCCGGAGCACGGAGGATCGGAAGACACAACATCAGAGATTTGATGAATTCCGATGCCGCAGTTACCGAGAGGGATGGGCCCAGGACCATGTCGTCACTTGTCCTCTGAGATCGGTCCTTCGCTCTCCGGCGGGGGCTCATACTTGCGGAAGAAGCGTGCGTAGCCCACGAGGTAGACGCTCTGCAAGGCCGCCGCCAGATAGAAAGGCAATCCGAACAGGCCGAGATCCAGCAGATAGCCGGAGAATCCGGGTCCTACCGAACGAGGGATGAGGAAGGAGACAACGTTGAGGCTCGCCGCCAGTCCCCGGCGGTGCTCGCGTACCAAGCCCATCGTCAGGGCCTGCTGCGCCCCCGCCGGCCCACGGCTAAAGACCGTGCGCAGCAGGTAGATCAGCGAGGCCAGCCAGTACACGGGAATCAGGGGCAGGATGGCATACAGAATCAGGCCGACCAATCGCTCCACGACCACCGGTCTGACGATGCCCGCACGCCGCGTGATTCGCCCGGTCAGAATCGACAATTTCGCGGTCAGCAGAAACGAGGCCGCGATGACCGGGGCGATATAGGAAGGCCCGACCTGGAACTTCAGGGCGAACCAGTACGAAATCAGCGGCCCGGTCAGTCCGATGGCCAGCCCGTTGAAGGCGTTGACGAACATCAATCGCCGCAGCAACCTGTTCTCCTGCTTTTGCGCTCGGCCCTCCTGCGCTCGTTCTGCCGCCCCAAGCCCGACTTTTGTGCTTGGTCCCCGGTAGTTCTCGTGAGTACCGTAAAAGAGCACGAGATTGATCGCGCTGGGGACCACCACCAGGAGAAACAGCAGCCGATAGGCGAGGATACTGCCAACGATCGTGTGCAAGAAGGAAGGAAGCATCCCAATCAGGGCCCCGAGACCCATGCCCAGAAAGCCGACCGCCGCGTTGATACTGTACACTTGTCCGCGCCGGCGGGGATCGACTTCCTCCGCCAGCCACGATTGCTCGGCGGGTGAGAACGGTCCGGCGGCCCCGTTGGCGCCCCGGCCGTAGCCAACCAGGATCGCCGCGATCGTAATCACAACCGCATTTGCGCTCAGGAGCGTGGCCGTACCGGCGACCAGCGAGACCGCTTCATAGAACAGCAGAAAGGGCCTGCGCCGGACGCGATCGCTGAGCACGCCCGTCAACAGGCTGAGAAACCCGCCCAACAATCCGGCCGCACTGAGCAGAACACCAATGGCCACACCATTCCAACCGAGAGCATCGAGGTACAGAGCAAAGTCCACCACCAAAGCCCCTTGACCGAAGCTCCGCAGCCCCCGTGCCAGGATCAGCCGCCGCGTGGTCGGCCGAAGCTCGGACAGCGGCAGGATCCTGTGCTTGACATCGTTGCTCATCGTGCCACTATTTCTTTGCGAGTCTGCCGGCCGCAGCCGGCCCGCTCACAGCCCGTACCTTTGGAACACCCGGTACTTGGGGAAGTCCATCAGAAGCGTGAATCCGGCGGAGAACAAGAGAGCAAACAGAAGCGGTCTCACCGTCAGCGGCGGAATGATGGATCCGTACACGCCCAACACAGCAAAGGCTGCCACGGTGAGGATGGCGGACACCAGCAGCGTCTTGCCCGGGCGGGACGACCAGAAGTGCCGGCGGTCACGCACGATCAGAATCTTGAACTGGCTGGTGAAGACCAGCATCAGCATGACCAGGCTCTGGAGCCGGGCCAAGTCCAGGTGGAAGTACCAGCGGCCGACCGCCACCGTGACCAGGCCCTCGGCCACCAGCAACACGCCCAACAGTAGCGACGCCATCGTGATCCTCTTGATATTCCACACATTGGGATTCCCTGTGCTCGTGACCCGGTCCGTTGCCAAAGACATCGTCACAAAATCGTTGGCAAAGACCAGCAGCACCATGCCCATGGCGGTCACGCTCACGTACATCATGTACTTGACGACCGCCATCATGATCTGCTGCTGATGCGACAGGGCTCGCGCCGTGCCGACAAGTTCCACCGTCTTGCCGAAGTACGTGTGCGGCCCCGTGTTCAGAACCACACCTTGAGCTTCGCCCCGCTTGATGATCGAACCGGAGTAGGCCAGCGAGGATCTCTGTAGTGCCACAGGCAGCGACTCGCCCGTCAGCGCCGACTGGTCCACGCTGAGTGTACTGTCACTGATAATCTGGACATCCGCACTGACGATATCGCCCAGGGCCACGGTGATGACATCGCCCGGCACGATCTCCCGCGCCTCCACACTCGTCCATTGGGCGTCCCGCAGCACCCGTGTCTTCGTCGAGAGCCTGTTCTTCAGAAGTTCCAGCGCCTTGTGGAAACTACGCTCGTTCCAGAAGCCAATCACCGCGTTGATGCTCAGCAGCGCAAAGATGATGATTCCCTCCAGGATGTGGCCGAGAAAGAATGAGAGAGCCATCGTCAGTTCCAGCAGCCACGGCATGGGCCCCCAGTAACGGGAGAGGAACTCCAGGACGGCGGATTGCTGCTTTTCCTTCACTTCATTGGGGCCCAACGTTTGCAGACGCTCCTGCGCTTGTGCCTGCGAAAGCCCGAGCACGGACGTATCCAGCAAAGTCATCGTCTCCTCAGGCGGGGTCTCTGCATAGTCGGAGGTCTTCCTCAGGTCCAACTCTTGTGCCCCAGCGTGCATTTGTGTCACACCGCTACTACCGAACCCCGCAACGAAGTACATATGGTTCCCCTTTTCTCGACGTACTGCCGCATCGCCTGCACGGCGCTGATGTCAAGGTGTCGGCGCTTCGTCCCGAATTTCTCCGGCACGCCTTGAGCCGTGACAAAAGCGGCCGCATAGGTACGGTCAGGATTCACGCGTTCGTCCAGGATGAAGAGTTCCTGGATACGCTGGCCCGGCGGGTTCTCGATCTTGAAATACATACGCAGTCCCAGACACCGCTTGACGTACCGTGGATGGTGTCGCCACAATCGAACGCCAGAACTTGACCGGGTTCTTGCCGGCGAATCTCGCTTAGTACTACAACGCTACACGCGTCTCCAGTGACATTTGGTTAGGTTCCTCAATTTGATGCCGAGGGCATGTAAACGAGCGATGGTTCGGCGACGGTGGCTGCGGGCGGCTTTGTCGTTTCGCTCTTGCGTTATCGTCAGTTGCGCCCGGATGTGTTGGGCGAACTTCCGCGAACAGCGGCCCGCCCGAGCCCACAGGGGCGCCAGCATCGCCGTGGCGGTCCGGACCTGGCAGACGGTCAGGCCCGAGTTTTTCCCCCCGATGCTTGCCGCAAAACTCGCTGAGAAAGACGTGGCTCAGACAACTGAGGATCAAGTGCCGTTGGATGGAGACGAACTTACGGACCTCAAAATGATCCATCCCCAGTTCTGTCTTGCTGTCCTCGAAGGCCCGTTCAACGACCCAACGCGTGAACGCGACACGCAACAGTGTCTCCACCGGTGTTGGTTCCGGGGCATTGCTGATAAAGTATTTGACCTCGTCCGGGTCCAAGACATTGCGGGCGACCAGCAGATGATAAGGACGCGTGGGCAGACCGTGTTCCTCGGCCAGGTATACCATCATCCGCTTGGCCTGCCAGACCATCGGTCCTTTACGGCCGTCTTTGACATAGTAGTTCTGCCAGGGAATCTGACGCATTGCCGGCGAATAAGCCAAGATATTTCGCACCTCCACTTTGGGGTTGTTCTTAATCTTCAAACGAGGATAGCGACGGTGCCGCCCCTGCCTGCGATCCCGCGCGGTCGCACGATACAACACGACGGGCCGCTGGGTCCAGGCCACGAAGCTGACCGGCACCTCCGCCACATAGTTCTGCCCCAGCTTCTCCAACTCCTGCAAGAAAGGCCCTTTGCCGCCGTAGCCCTCATCGAAGGTCAGCCAGGCGAACCGCATCCCGTTAGCCACCGCCCGCCGATACTGGTCCAACGCCATCTGCCATTTGGCTCGATAGACCACGTCGTCGGGAATCCCCGCCGCACGGCATCGGTCTCGGTCCTGATGCCACGTTTCCTCGGGCAGGTAGACTTCCCCGTCGATCAGACTATAGAACTCGGGGGTGGCGTAGCCCAGGTGCACGCTGACCACGCAGTTGTCCTTCTTCCCGACGGCACCGCAGTATTGGCGTTGGACACAGGCGGTCTGGTTGCCTTTCTTGACGAAGCTGGTCTCATCGATAGCCCCAACGCTCTGCGCATGGCTATGACGGCGAACGATATATTGCTGGAGGCGATCGCGGACCGCTGGCTCGTCCCAGTGAAACAGGCGGAGGAACTCTTGCAGGTTCCGGGGCGGCTCCCCGACCGCATCTGCCATCGGCTCGATGCTTTTACGCGGCAAATTACTCAACTGTCCCTCAATGTACAGGTCGAGGTAGCGGCGGGTGGTGACCCGGCCCAAACAATCATCAAACTGGTGCAGAAAACGAGTCAATTCCGGCCTGATCTGCATGATCATGCTGGCGTCCATACCGATGACCTCCCAATGGAACAGCCCTTCCTATGGGATCATCGGATGGCCGCTTAGGTTTTCTTGAGCCTTTGTAGCGTTGTAGTATTAGGACGGTCGCAATCCGCGCGTATCCCCCCGCCATGCGGTACTCCTCGTGATCTGCCGCCCAGAATAGCTCCGGATGGATCTCAAAGTACCCATGGCTGTCATTCATCTGAACGATGGTCAACTCTCTCGTTTTCATCTTTCTCCCGTTTGTACTCACTTGTCCACGTCGCCCCCGATCAAGCGTCGGCGGCTACAATCCCTGGCCGAGAAGGCTGTACAAGAGCACGGCAAGCACGATCACGGTGGCCACGACATAGAGGAGATCGCGCTCCAGAGCAAAGGCAACTACGGAGAGTATGACGCGGACGATCGGCGTGGCGATGAGCACGAGCAGACCCAATTGGATGATTCCGTTGCTATTCAAAGCGTAGATGTTCTGCGCGATGCCGGAGAGGGTATCGGAGTGCTCCGCGGCGGCCTGGAAGGTTTGGTAATGGGGAGTCCCAGAGCTGTTCTCGACCAGATACAGCACTCCGCCTATGAGCACGATCACCGCCGCCGTAATGACACCGGTGCGCAAGGTGTACCCGATAATCACTTCCAGTCTCTGATCCATCCTCGTCTGCCGATTGTCTGTCATTTGAAACCTCCGCTCAGGCCGTTGTAAATCATTTCGATCCCCAGAGCCAGAATCGTCAGGGTGAAGATCAGACGCAGAACCCGCACTGACGCGCCCCCCAGAATGCGCGAGCCGAGCATCGAGCCCGGCAGGACGCCGAGCACCACCGGCATGGCCAAGGCCGGCTGGATATATCCATTGCCCAGGTAGATGCCCGCGCTGGCCGCCGCCGTGACGCCGATCATGAAATTACTCGTGGTCGTGGAGACCTTGAAGGGCAGGCACATGATCATATCCATCGCCAGGACTTTCAGCGCCCCGGAGCCGATGCCCAAGAGCCCGGACAGCAGGCCCGCCACCGACATCAGGCCAAAGCCTCCCAGGACGTTGCGAACGTGATAAGGTTTCTCGCCCTCAGGCGTGGGATACGTGCTCTCCATGCGGAGCCGGGCCGTCAGGCGATCCGGAACACAATCGGGATTATCGCGCGGCCGGCGGGAACTGAGATAGGAAGAGAAAATCAGAACGCACCCGAAGATCACCGCAATGACTGCTGGCGGCAGGATCGTGGTCAAAGAGGCACCCGCGATCGCGCCCAGCGTGGTCGCGATTTCCAAAAACATGCCGATGCGGATATTGCTGTAGCCTTCGCGTACGTACGCCGAGGCCGCTCCCGATGAGGTGGCGATGACCGAAATCAATGACGCTCCCAAGGCGTAGCGGATATCCACGCCGAAGAAAAGCGTCAGAAGCGGAACGATGACCACGCCGCCGCCCAGCCCGGTCAAAGCCCCGAGCAGGCCGGCCGCCAGCCCTCCCAGCCAGACGAGGATAGTAAATGACAGAATGCTCACACGGATTCTCCTGTTTGACTACTGGCTCTACGCAGAACGCGTGCCGCCGCAGGCAGGTTATGCCTGCATTGCCGGGGTCCTTCATGACAGCCGCAGCGCGGATCGCCAGGGAGCCCGGCCCGGCGGGAGCCAGAGGGCATTGCTTGGTCGCCGCTCAGCAGATGGGTGGGCTCAAATGCGTATATCCCCGCAGGCCGGCATGAGAACACGCGCAGTATCGTGAGCGCCGAAGCGCAAATAGCTTGGCAGCCGCATCGGGTGTCTTCCGCTCTTGTCCTTCTCTGAAGGCACAGGGGTGACTCGTGGCAACAGGTGGCGTACATGAGATCCAGGAGGTGAACCATGAGTAGAACATGTCCGACCCCGTGCGTGTTGTTCGTTTGCCTGGCTGCGCTCGCATTCGGCGGTTGCGCCAGGTCTTACGGCCCAACGTCGATTCTGGTGAGGCAGCATCCGGCTTTCTACGATCCGAACATCCAGGCTCTGGCCGTGCTGCCGTTCCAGAACGACACGAAGGTTCCCGGAGCCGGGGAACTCGCGGCGGAGAACCTGGCAGCCGCACTGCAAGTCAACGGGACCTATAAGGTCATCCCTCCCAGCCGGCTGCAAAAGTTGGTCAAGGAAGGCAAATTGGCCTCCCTGTCGCCCACGGATTACCGTCAGGATGCCGAGCAACTCCGCAAGCTGGGCACGGTTCAGGCTTTTATTGCCGGGCGAGTGCTGGCCGATGAGCGGGTCATGGGCTCCGCGCCCATCGACAATCCCTATCTCGACGCCTATACGCGCGGCAACTTCCCCGATGAACAACAGGAAAACGAATTCGGCCACTCTCGTCTCTACCACTACTGGTACTGGAGCTATCCTTACTACGGCAATTACGTGGCGCACACCTACGCGGCCCTGGAAGCCTCCATCATCCGCGTCTCCGACGGCGCGGTGCTCTATACGACGCCGGTCCCGGCCACGGGAGGAGCCGGCACGGGACCGTACCATTCGGCCCGCGGACCCACCAGCCCACAAGGCGCCATGCACGAAGCGGTGAGCAAGCTGGTCAAGGATTTCGCGATCGTGCCCGCCGAGCTGCGGGTCCATCCGGATACGGCTCTCCGGACCGCGCGGGGCAGAGCGGAGGGGCGGTGGGAGTTCAGCAACTTGTTCCACACCACCGACCAGACCCTGTACGTGGTGCTGGAGTTTCCGGCCGCGGCCGGCGGAAACACCTTGCGGCTCACCGTCACGCCGGCCGGAGAGCCCGATCAAATCTTGGCCACGAAGGATCTTACCTGGCCCATCGGCCGGACCTCCGATGCCGTCGAGTTCTCACTGCAGAAGATCGCCGCCTACATAGGTTCGGGAAGCTACACGGTCAACTGTTATTCTCTCGGCCAGTTGACATTGCAGCACGATTTCACAATACAGCGGTAAACAGTCGCGGCATTTCAGCCGCGGGACTGGGGGTGAGTTATGGTCACGCGAACGTACCGAACGACAATCATCTCCGCCGCCTGGGCGGCGCTGGTCGTAACCGGAGGTTGCGCCCAGTCGTTCACGGCCCGCGAGTACCCTGCCTTCTACGATCCGAACCTGCGCACCGTGGCTGTCGTACCCTTCCAGAACAGAACGCATACGGCCGGGGCGGGCCTCATGGCCGCCGAGGACCTGGCGGCCGCTTTGCAGGTCAATGGAACCTACTCGGTGATCCGCCCGCACCGGCTCCGGTCCCTCCTGCGAGAGAAGAAACTGCCGGAGCTGTCGCGGACGGACTACGCGAAAGACGCTGAGGTGTTGCGCCAGTTGGGGTCGGTGCAGGCCTTTATCATGGGCCGCGTCCTGCGCGATCCCGGAATGGCCCAGACATATCCAGCCGTTTATGGCCATTCCGGCGGTTTGGTCAGGAAGGGGGTCTTCCGGGGACCGGTGCGCTATGAGCTCGTGGACGAAGAAGGCGAGGAGGGAGAGGAAGGGGAGGAGGACGAAGGCTTTGGGGAGGGATTTGGCGATGAGTTTGGGGAGAGCTTTGGCGACGAATTCGGCGATGATTTCTATGGTCCGGGTTACCCGTACTGGTATTGGAACTATCCCTATTACTACCCGGAGTACGTGGCTGAGGCGCGCGTCGCCCTCGAGGTCTCCATGGTGCGAGTCTCCGATGGGGCCGTCCTCTATACGACCCCCGTGCCGGTCTGGGGGCGAGCGGATCTGGCCAGTTACCGGCGGATCGCGCCCGGCAGTGCAACCCTCGACGCCATCCACCACGCCGTGGCCAGGTTGATCAATGACTTGGCGGCAGTCCCGGTCAAAGTGAAGGTTCGGGAGCGCCTCGACATCCGGACGGCCGCCGGCAAGATCGATGGGCAATGGGATTTCCGCAACACGTTCAGCCCGACCGACGAGCAGATGTACGTGGTTGTCCAGCTTCCCTCCACGGTCGGGCGCAACTCCTTCGAATTGACCATCACCCCGAAAAAAGAACCAGGTGAGGTCGCTGCCGCCCGGCGTTTCGTCTGGCCCCCCGGCGCTGATATGGATGCCGTCCGCTTCTCACCCAAGAAAATCGCCGCGCACACGGGTCCGGGAGAATACAGCCTCAACCTCTACACCCGAGACCAACGAGTGATGCGGCACGATTTCAAAATAGAGTAAACTACCGAGGGGCCCACGGCTGGGCGGGGCAGGTTTTCCAACCTCGGATCGAACGACGGCAGAAAGGATAGAAGAGTCCTTCAGATGTTTCGCAAAATCACAATCCTGGAGAGAGTGAAGAGGTGTAATCATGAGGACTTTCGTCACAACAATGAGTCTTGTCCTGACCCTCACGATGTGTACGGCCGCCGCGCAGGGCCAAACCAGACTACCGCCCGGCGAAGCAGGGTTTCGCCCGGACGGAGCCGGGCCGCGCGTTGAAATTGAGAAAATGAATGTCTTCGTTTGCCCGAGGCATCCCGAGGCCAAGGCGACTTGGCCTGCTCGATGCCCGATGTGCCAGGCCCAGATGCGAAAGCAGCCGGCCGTTCGGAAGCCACGCCCCATGAGCATGGAGGGCATGATGGAATCCGCGATGGCGGGCATGTCGCCACAGATGAAGACGCGGCACCAGATGATGATGAACACGCCTGTCCACGTCTACGACCCAGAGACACTCCTGGGCTCGGGAAAGATGTTGAACCTCACCGAGCAGCAGGCCCAGGAGCTTCGGATGATCGCCATGAAGGCCCGCCGGGGGGCCATGTCGGTACTGACCGAGGCCCAACGCCGCAGACTCATGCCGCTGGAACGTATGACGGGCTTTCCGCTGACCATGGCCCAGTTGCATCAGAGAATGATGCGGCAGATGTCGCCCGGCCAGAGAATGATGGGACGCCCCGGAATGGACGGGATGGAGCAGATGGGCGGCATGGGTAGGGGTATGTCCACGCCATCGTCGACGTCCAGAGGACGGGAAATGATGCCGCCTCGCGGCCACTGGCTGGACCCCGATATGGTGCTGATGCTCAGAAGACAGTTGAACCTCAACGACGAGCAGGTGGACAAGCTAAGAACCATTGCCAGTGCAGCAGGCCGGCATACACGGATGGTGTTGACTGATGCGCAGTTCGCACGGCTCAAATCATACGCCCAACGCTCGTCCGCTCAGCCCGGCCCAACGAGCGCGAAACGGGACCGAACGGACGCTCGGATGCCACAGAGGAAAGACCCGCCTGCCTCTGTGCAGGAAAGCCGAGACGAATACCTGAACTATTACTACCCAGGATCTGCCCAGGAGAGGCTCATAGATGAAGACGAAGGGTCTGGCGACGATGAGGGATTCGGCGGTGATGAGGGGTTCGGTGGTGACGAAGGGTTCGGCGGTGATGAAGGATTCGGCGGTGACGAAGGGTTCGGTGGTGATGAAGGGTTCGGCGGTGACGAAGGGTTCGGTGGTGATGAAGGATTCGGCGACGACGAAGGCTTCGATGAAGATGAGGGCTTGGGCGATGAGCGATATGGGTTTGGCGAAGGCTTCGGCAACGACGAGGGTTTCGGCCGTGAAGAAGGACTTGGCAACGAGCAGGGCTTCGGCGGCGACGAAAGCTTCCGGGGCGAGGAGGGCTTTCGAGGCGGTGAAAGGTTGGGCGGTGACGAGAGGTCTGGGCCGGGATTTCGCAGACGATAGACTCCACCGCTGATTTTAACTTGAATGTGGAATCATCGGTATCTGATTTCCTCTGACCGCAAGGGTTCCATACCCAGCAGCCAGAGCACATAGGATCGTGCTGGCAAGAACGGTGCACGCACCGGCCGGCGGACTGAGATAATACAAAAAGAGGAAACCACAGAGGGGGATGATAGCACCGAATGCTGTGAAAGCCATGACGATGGCGTCACAGCTCGCACAGACCCGGTACCAAGCAATGCCGAGAACCTCATTGCAGACTTGAGCGGCGGTCGTTGACCGCTCTGAGCAATTCACAGATTTCACGCCCCCGGCTTTGCCAGGGGTCGGTGACTCATGGAGGTAATTGACATGAGAAGGAACAATTCCGTTGCAGTATTGATATTCGTTGTGATTCTTGGCATTGGCATAGCATTGGCCTACGCCAGGTATAGTGTTTCGGCTGACTTGCAGAGCGTATGGATTGGAGTCGGTGCCCTCGTCGTCGCTATCGTTGTTTCTTCCGCAATCAAGGTTGCGGATCAATGGGAAAGGGTAGTGATATTGCGGTTAGGCCATTTCTATTCCCTCAAAGGACCGGGAGTGTTCTTCATTATCCCCGTCATCGACATGATACCTTACTGGATTGACACCCGTGTTATCACGGCTTCTTTCAAGGCAGAGAAGACCCTTACCAAAGATACGGTGCCGGTGGATGTAGACGCCGTGCTATTTTGGAAAGTTTTGGACCCCAAGAAGGCAGCCCTGGATGTAGCCGACTACAGAGGCGCGATAGGTTGGGCGTCCCAAACGGCTCTGCGTGATGTCATCGGCAAGACCATGCTTTCGGACATGCTGGAAGGCAGGGAAAAGATTAGTAACGAGCTGCAGAAGATCATTGATGTGCGCACCGAGCCGTGGGGCATCAATGTCATTTCGGTGGAGATCAAGGATGTACTGATTCCCCCGGCCCTGGAGGACGCGATGTCAATGCAGGCTCAGGCGGAAAGAGAACGTCAGGCCCGGGTCATTCTCGGAGATTCGGAACGACAGGTGGCGGAGAAGTTCGGAGAAGCAGCCAAGACTTATGCCCGCGATCCTACCGCTCTTCATTTGAGGGCCATGAACATGCTTTATGAGGGTTTGAAACAGAACGCCACGATCGTGATTGTACCCAGCACGGCCGTCGAAACCATGCAACTCGGCAGTATCGCCGGGGTCACAGCCTTGACTAGGGGGTTGGGCCAAGAACTGGCAGACAAAGAGAAGGAAAGCGAGTTGAGAAAGGAAAAATGACTTCGCTGAACAACTGGTGCTGTTGAGGCTGCACGTCGCCGTATCGGGCAACGTACAATAGCAGTCACAATTACACCGCCGTGCATAAATAGCTAATAAGACTCTGCGGCCCTATAATAGGGCATGGGAACCAGGAAGGCTGCATTTGGCGAGTGGCGTAAGATGCAAGCGTTGCAGTTACGCAAACGCGGGTGGAAGCAAGGGGACATTGCGGCGGCGTTGGACGTC
>JAMCWO010000258.1:0-1018 GCA_023481165.1 Planctomycetota bacterium
ATGTCGTAGCTCTGCCCGTCCAGGTCGCCGCAGACCGTGCCGGTCCGCAGATCCAGCGTCGCCACGAACAGAATCGCCTTGACCACGGAGCGATTGGCCCGGTAGGTCTCGTTCCGGACATTGTTCGACACCCCCTGGACCGCCGTCCGGACGATCGCCTCAATGTCGTGGCGGCTGCGGGCCAGGATGCCGTCGCGGTACTGATTGACCCGCGTGCCGGCGATCCGCCGCACGATCTGATCGACGCCCTCGCCCATCGTGACGCCGATCATCAGTTGGCGGTTCACCCGGGCCAGCGTCGCCGCCGGCAGGTCCACGAGCCACTCGTTCACGAACCGGCCGTTGACCGGCTCTTGCCGGATCATGTCCCGGAGCGTCGCCAGGGACGGCGCCACGAAGGAGACGCCCACGGGCACCACGCCCGCGAGCATCGTCATGTTCCAATCGGATTCGATCCGGGCCAGTTCCCGCAGATCGTCCTTCACGTCGGACCGCATCTGCCGGTAGCCGCCCACGATGATCTCCCGGATCGCCGCGCGGAGCGCCGTCAGCCGCCGGATGGTCCACTCCTTGCCGGCGTACTTCTGGAGCTGGCCGACGATCTCGGGCTCGATCGCTGTATTCAGGAACGAGACGATCTGGCGGACCTCGTAGTTGGCGTACTGGTCCAGGTCGATCTCGTGCGCGATGATCCGCTCCAGGATCTCCGCGTTGACCGTGCTGGGATTGCCTGGGGGAATCGTCATACCGTGTCCAGGGCCTGCGCCACGCCCGGCCCGGCCAGTGCCGGCCGCGGCAGCAGTACGAGGGTCCACAGGAGCAGGCTCGTTCTCACGGCAGGTCCTCCCAAAAGCGGGTCCAGGGAAAAAAGATTCGGAACGTCCTTATCGTGCGGAAAGATCGGCCGGCCCGGGAATCGCGGCGTCAAGGGACGACGCGCAGCGGGATGCGGCCGTTTGGAAGTCACGGCGGGACGCCGGAGATTTCGGGCCTTTCTCGATTGCCGCCACACGCAGCA
>JAMCWO010000258.1:1028-2850 GCA_023481165.1 Planctomycetota bacterium
CCCCGATCGCCTTGAGACTGGCGTCGTCAATGGAAACCGCTCGGGCGGTCAGCGTATCGCCAGCGCCCTGCTGGACCGGATTCCATTGATTGTCGATCGCGATGTCCGCATGACGCGTGGCTTGCTTGCCGTCCTTGTTGGTCGTCTCGCAGATGTTCTCCGTGTGCCGGAGCGTCTGCATGGCGGACAGGTCGGCGACCTTCACCGCGTTCTGCATCGCTTGCAGTGCGACCAGGCGGAGCTGGTTGTCCGCCGTCTGGGCGTCGCTGGTCAGCTTGCCGAAATGGTCCCGGCTGCGCCGGACCGTTTCCAGCGACTCTTGTTGGTATTCATCGAACGTACGTTTCGCGTTGGCGAACAGGATGCCACTCTCACTGAGCAGTTTGGCCTTGTAGCCTTCATCCGCGCCAATTTCGAACTCTCGCTCGGCCCCATTGGGCAGGCCGGCACTGGGGTCTGTTGCCATAAATTACCTCTCGTTGTGTGACTGGGGAGGGACCCCGCCGCCGTGCGGCACAGCCCCTCCCGGTTGAAAAGGAGCACAATAAAGACGTTCCAAATCTTGTATCCCCATCCGCAGCCCGTCCCTGAGCAGGGCCCGAATGACCCGCCGAAAGAGGAACGCTCCGGCGTCCCACGGACCCGAGCGGGCGGACACCCGCCGGACCTCGGCCGCCAGCCGGCGGATCTGCGGATCGGACATCATGCGGCGCTGCGGCATCCTATGCGCGGCCCTCCGCCGGCGGCTGTCGCCGGCTGTTCGACCGGGGGTTGGTCATCGGGCCGCGGACTTGCTCGGGACTGAGGTCCCCCTCTCCGGGTCCGGGCTCCCGCCCGTCCGGTTCCTGGGGCGCTTGGCCCAGCCGGCCCAGCAGGCCCAGGGGCGGACCTTCCCGGTTGATGCGGTCCAGCTCCTCGTCCACGTCGAAGTTGCCGGGCAGCTCGCCGCGGGCCTTGAGCAACTCCAGGTAGGTCCGCAGGGACAGACCCCCTTGCGTCCAGGTCTTAAAGAGCATGTCCTCGGAGCCCGGCGTCCCGGCCAGCAGGCCGAAATCGTCGAAGATGTCCACGCCGAAACCCTCGGGCAGCTCCACGCCCATCCACTCGGCCGCCAGTTCGTACGCTTTCTTCACGCCGTCCTCCGTCGCGCGGACCCACGCCTGCACCTCGCACTGGCTTTTCGTTTCCTCGATCGCCTTGCCCATCGCCGTTTGGTTGCCCCACTGGCGGATAATCAGCGGGCGCTTGGCCATCGCCTCCATCTGATCCTCCAGGTGGTGCAGCTCGTTCTCCCCCGCCTCCGTCGCCCGGCCGGAGTGCTCGACGAACTTCATGTCCGCGTTCTCGCTGGTCGTCTTGAACGCGTGGTTGACGCCCCAGACGATGTCCTTCTCCACGTCCTCGGCGGACAGGCCCTTGGCAAAGATCACGCCGGAGCGGGCGAACCGCAGGTTGTTGCGGTGGTCGCTCTGGCTTTGATAGTGGGCGAGATTGAGGTGCGCCAGATCCTCCAGGGGCGGCGCGGAGACCATGTAGCCGCGGCGGTTGAAATAGATCGTGACCAGGCCGATCTTGCCCAGGGTCGAAGTCCCGTTCTCGATCAGGCCGTATTCGCCGTTCTTTTCGCTTCTCTCCCACAGCTCCCAGCGGTCCGGGTACAGCACCCGGATGCGCTGGCTCTGCACGACCGTGAACTCGCCCGTGTCCGTGTTGGCGCTTTCCCGGATACGGATCTGGGTCAGCGCCTTTTCGCCGTTGGCGGACCGCTCGTAGCGCCAGCCGATCAGGTTCTCCGGGTCGATCACCAGCAGCAGCGGTTTCA
>JAMCWO010000259.1 GCA_023481165.1 Planctomycetota bacterium
ACTGGAGGACTTCTGCGCCACGTGGGCCGCGCAGCCGCCCCCGCCGCGACTACGGAGAGCGCTGATCGAGCAGCTAGCCGGGATGGCACGGCAGATGCATTCGCACGGCCTTAATCACCGCGATTGTTACCTTTGTCACTTCCATCTGGACACCTCGCCCGGACCGGAGCCCTTGGCGGTGGACAAGCTGCGTCTGTACGTGATCGATCTGCATCGGGCGCAGATCCGGCGGCGCACGCCCCACCGCTGGCTCATCAAGGACTTGGCGGGCCTGTACTTCTCCGCCCTGGACATCGGTCTGACCCGGACCGACCGCTGGCGCTTCATTACGGCCTATGAGCAGAAGCCTCTGCGCGAGGTTCTCCAAGACCACAAGAGATTCTGGCAACGGGTCGAGCGAACTGCCCTCGCTCTCCATGCCAAGCTCGGACGCCGCCGCTCGTGACCGCGCATCCCGCGGACGTGGATTGACAGGGCCGGGACACAGTGCTAATATCCGCCGCCATCACAAGGAGAACGGGCGCACCGTAGCGACGCTGAGGTACAATGGGATGATGAAATCTGGATCGTGGAAATCCGATGTCCTGTGCCTTGGCATCCTGATGGGACTTTGCCTGCCTATCGGAATCCATCAGGTCCGGAAACTGGCGCTCATCAATCCCGATGGGGTCCTCTACATCGACCTTGGCCACAGACTCCCCGAAGATTACGTGGGGGTCGCCCGCCGGTATCCGCCCGGATACCCCCTGATCCTGTGGGCGGCCCATGCGGCAGCGACCCGCATGGTGGGGCACGATTTCCCGATGCTCCGGCTGTACTCGGCTCTTGGCGTCACGCTGTTGTGCCAGATGCTGGCGTTGATTCCGTTGTACTTTCTCGGCAAGCTCTTCCTGGGAGCGCGCAGGAGCTTCTGGGCCTTGCTGATCCTCGTTTTTCTGCCTTATCCGGCCCAATACGCCGCGGATGTCCTGCGGGAATGGCCGTACGTGCTGTTTCTGAGTATGGGATTCTGGCTGCTTTGCCGTGCTTTGCGCGGACGGCAATGGTGGATGCTCGCCCTGGTCGGATTGGACGCCGGATTGGGCTATCTCATCCGCCCGGAGTGCGGCCAGTTGGTTCTGTACGCTCTGCTCGGGCTGGCGGCCCTTGGTCTTGTGGAAAAGAGTATCCACACCTCGACACTTTCGGGCGCGGGGCTTCTGACCGTCGCGGCTTTCCTTCTGCCCGTGGCCCCCCACGTCCGTGCCACGGGGTCGATTGCACCGCATCAGTTGCAGGCGCCCGCCGCCAAGGGGCCGCCCACGATCAGCGCGGTAGGTCCCAGGGCCGCTTCGGATGACGCGCTGGTGTTCGAAGTCCCGGAAGGTGAATTATTGGAATTGCCCGTCCAGGCGAGCGATGCGCTGGGGGCCCCGCTGACGTTCTCGCTGGCAGCGGTTCCGGTCGGGTCGCGGCCGGTGTACGAGTTCCGGTCACCCGCCACGGGCAGCCGGGTCTGGACGGCCAATGAAAGGGAGAAGTACCTGTTGCTCTCAACCTACCCGCGCGCAGTGTGGGGCTGGGAGGGTATCGCCTGTTATGCCTATGTCCGAGCCGATGCTCGGGTTGGGCTGCAGGGCGTCTGGCGGCTCTGGTCGCCGACGCGCGCACGCCACTTCTACACCATCGACGAGCAGGAGAAAGAGCTTCTCCTGAAGAAGCCGGCTCAGGATGCCTGGCTATCCGACGGGGTGGTTTTCTACGTCTGGCCTCCAGGCCGGCAGCCGCCGGATGCGACGCCGGTGTGCCGGTTCGGCAGCCAAGAGCGTGGATATTCCTGGGCGGTCCAGGACTCGGCGACACACGAGGCCCGGACGGGCACGGTGGCATGGTACGTGCACCGCGGTGACGCGCCGCCGGCGGGCGCGACGATCGCGGGCGGCGTCTTTCGCTGGCGGCCCACCCAGGGCCAAAGAGGCGATTACCAGATCAACATCATCGGCAGTGACGGGCAGTTGGAGAGTTGCCAGTCGGTGATCATCCGGGTCACCGCCGCACCGGCCGCCCGCGGGGTCTGTCCTCCGGCCCAGTACGCCGGCCTCGGGTGGCTGCCGCAGACGCTGTACAAGGTCGTCAGCGGTGTGGCCCAAGACCTGATGGTGGTCTTTTTCGTGCCATGGCTGCTGGGCCTGTTCTGGCGGCTGCGCTATCAGGCCGATCGCCTGGAGCAGGTCCTGATCGTCGCGGTCCTGATCCTCAACGCCGGCTTGATCTTGGCGCGGCGCCTCGGCTTGGGACCGGGAGACGACAGACGATATGCCTTGGGGATGATCGCACTGACCATCTTCTACCTCCCTGTCGGGATCGAGGTCATGGCGCGATGGTTGAGTTCCATTCACCCCCTGCCGCAGCCGCACTGGATGCCGCGCCGCTTGCCGGGGCTGTCCTGGTTCCACCTCTTGGTGGCGGTGGGCCTTGCTGTGTGCCTGCCCAGGCTGCTTCTGGCTTCGCCGGGAACCAAAGTGGGCTACCGCGCGGCGGCCGCCTGGCTCCAGCAGAATACCAAACCGGGTGATGTACTGGCGGTGCCGGATGTGCGCATCAGCTTCTATGCCCAACGCCAGGGGCTCCTCTATCTGCAACACCCCGACTCTCGACGCGCCGATTACATCATCATAATAGAGGATGGAAAGACCCCCCAGATCCCGGAGCAATGGCATCGCGAGTATTCGGTGATGGTCGACCGGCGTACCAGAAAAACGCTGGTCATCTATCGTACTGCACCATCCGGGACGCAATTGACCGGACAAGAGAGTCGTTGAGATATACCTGCCCCGCGCCGAGCGAACCGCGCTCTCCCTGGCTCGGTAGTTCTCGAAGCAGCATGAGACAGACCTGGATCTGCCGCCTTGGTATGGGCGAACCCCACGACCGCTTGCCGAAGGATCGCAGCAACGATATACTCGCCGCCCATTGTACCTTGGAGATCGTATGATACGACTGCTGGTAATTACGAATAACGACAGCCTGGAGCAACCGAGCTTCCGGCAGCGCATCGCGATCTACCTGGACCTCCTGCGGAGCAAAGGGATCGATTGCCAGGTAGCCAGACTGCCCCGGGGTAAGCTGGAACGACGCGCACTGTTCGCCTGTGCGCCGCAATTCGAAGGCGTCCTGCTTCACCGCAAGATTCTCAACGCGTGGGATGCATTTTGGCTGCGCCGTCTGGCCGGAACCGTCATCTATGATTTCGATGATGCGGTCATGTACAGCAATCGCGAGGACGGGCGGATCTGCCGGATCCGGGCGCGTCGCTTTCGCCGGGCGGTGGCTCTATCGAGTCTGGTCCTCGCCGGCAATGAGTACCTGGCCCAGCATGCCCGACAATACAACGCCCACGTCGAAATCCTGCCCACCGGCCTGGACGTGGGCGCCTATCCTGTCGCGACGCCGCAGGAGAAGGACGGTCTTATCCGCCTGGTCTGGATCGGGAGCGGCAGCGTCCTGAAACACCTGCGCCGCATCGTCCCGGCCCTGGAGGAACTCGGCCGCCGGTTCCCCCAGGTGCGCCTGCGCATCATTTCCAACGAGTTCCTGGACCTGCGACGGATGCCCGTCGAGCAGCGCCCCTGGTCGCGCCGGACGGAGGTGGCCGACTTGGTGGCCAGCGACATCGGCCTGGCCCCCCTGACGGATGATCCCTTCACGCGGGGCAAATGTGCATTCAAGATTCTCCAGTACCAGGCCGCGGGACTGCCTGTGGTCGCTTCGCCGGTCGGCGTGAATGAACAATACGTGCGCGACGGCGGCACAGGCTTCCTCGTGCGGGACCCGTCGCAGTGGGTCAATCGGATCGCGGCCCTGATTGAGAGTCCCGATCTGCGGCTGGCGCTGGGACGCGCGGGACGCCAGGACGTGGAAAGATTCGACGTGCACGTCGTCGGCGCGCGGCTCTGCGACCTCATTCTGGGATGTCTCGGACAAGGAAAGCGCGAACATCCGGCGCCATGGAACCTCGTATCAAAATAGATCTTGGGAAGATGCTCTCCGGCCCCGAGCCGGTGATCCTTGACCTGGGGTGCGGCCAGCGGAAGCGGCCCGGCCGGATCGGGATTGACCGAGTCGATCTGCCGCAGGTGGACATCGTGGCGGACTTGGAGGCCGGTCTGCCGTTCCTGCCGGAGCGCTCGGTCGATGAAATCCACTGCCGCAGCGTCCTGGAGCACATCGAGAACTTCGAGCACTTGCTCGCCGAGATGGTCCGCGTGCTGAAAGACAGCGGCCGGGCCCACATTTTCGTCCCCCACTTCTCCAACCCGTACTACTACTCCGACTACACCCACAAGCGGCCGTTCGGCCTGTACACCTTCTACTACTTCGCGGATCCTGAGCATCAGCCGCGGCGAAAAGTCCCCACGTTCTACACGGACATCCGGGTCGAGATTCTCTCCCTGAAGCTCAAGTTCAGGTCCCCGGTGCGCCTCCTGCACTGGTCCCGGAAGCTCGTGGGAGCGATCATCAATCTGCATCCCGCGTTGCAGGAGTTCTATGAGGCGGGCCTGTGCTATCTGGTTCCCTGCGACGGGCTGGAAGTCATCCTCAGGCCCGCCAGATCGCGCAGATAGCGCTCGACGTCCCGGCGATAGCGGCGGCGCCGCAACCAGCCCGTCCCACCGATTCGCATGCCGTCGAGATCCGTGATCACGACGCCGGTCCCGTCATGGAGGATGTTCGTGTGCTTCATATCGCCGTGGCTGATGCCGTGTTCTGCCATGCGGCGCAGGAGGTCCAGGACCTGGTCGTGTACCCGTTGTTTCTGCTCCTCGGCCACACTCTCGTCCCGCAGAATCTGATGCACCTGCGGTCCCGCGACAAACCGGGCGACGAAGTAGGATTGCCAAAGGACAGGGCCACGATACTGGTCGACGTATGCGAGCGGCTCCGGCGTGGCGATCCGCAGGGCCAGTAACTGCTGTGCATACCGCCAGTTGTGCTTCGCCCGTGAGCCTTTGAGAGTATGACGGAACGAATGCCAGAGCCCCCGGTGATTGTAGCGTTTCACCACCGTCTCCTGTCCGTTCCAGACCACCCGGCTGACGAAGGAAGCGTGGTCATTCTTCAGCACCTGCCCTCCCCGCATCAGGTCGTCCACCGCGTGCACAAACTGCGCCATCAACCCCTCGTCGGCAAACCGCCGGTCAAAGTCCCCCCGATATCCGGAGATCGCCAACCGCGAAGTCCGGGGACCGGCCCCCGCGAACTCGGTTTCCGAGGGCCCGCGTCCATCCCTATGATTTGCTATTTGCAATTTACGGTTTACCATTCGTAGTTTAGAATCATAAATCATAAATCGTAAATCGTAAATCCCGAAGGGGAAGGGCCCTGTCATGTACGCTGTCTTTGCGGTCGCGATCATTGCCGCCTATCTGCTCGGCTCGGTGCCGTTTGCCTTCCTCATCGCCCAAGCGCACGGAAAGGACCTGCGCACCATCGGCTCCGGCAATATCGGCGCGACGAACCTCGCCCGGGCGGTCGGCCGTAAGTGGGGCTACTTTTGTTTCGCCCTGGATGTCCTCAAGGGCCTGGCGCCGGTGGCGATTGTCCGAGCGATCGGCGGCGTGCCGGACAGTCCCCTGCTTCTATCCCTGTGGCTCCTGGTCGGAATTGCGGCGATCCTGGGGCATGTGTTTCCGGTCTACCTGCGATTCAAAGGCGGCAAGGGTGTCGCCACAAGCTTCGGCGTCGCGTTGGGCCTCTGGCCGTACTTCACTGTCTGCGCCCTGATCGCCCTGGCGGTCTGGATTGCGGTCGTGCTGATCTGGCGTTACGTCTCGCTGGCTTCGATCAGTGCGGCGGTGGTCTTTCCGATCGTCCTGATCCTGGGGATTCTCACCGTCCCCGGCTGGCATTCTGCGAGCTTATGGCCCCTGGTCGTGGCAGCCATAGTGATCCCCATACTCGTCATCGTCCGGCATCGCGAAAACATTCGCAGGTTGGCGGCCGGTACGGAGAGCAAAATGCGGAGTAGAACGAGCCCATCCTAGGGGAGGAGTTTCGGATCATTCGGACAGGAATGTGTCGCCCGGCACCTACGGGCCGGAAGTGAAGATAGAGAACGAGCCGGTAGAGCGTGTCGCATATGCTCTACCGGCTCCCTGTTACTCGGGGCCTCTAACAGAATAGACGTGAATATGTCATTGCGAGGAGCGCCGCGACGAGGCAATCTCACTCCGACGAGCGAGAGATTGCCTCGCTGTGCTCGCAATGACATGATGCCCGGTAAGAGGTGGAAGTGAATTACAGGCGCGGAATGGGTTGGCCGGTCTCGCCGGGACCGACGGGGCTCGGATCGAAGTCGCGCGGGCCATACGCGGTCACGCGCATCCGCTCCCCGGCCTTCTTGTAGTGCTCCAAGGCGCTCTTCTTGTCCTGGAAGTCCTTGTCGGTGAACAGCAGGCTGGTCAGGCCGATCAGGATGACATCGCCATCCCACAAGGCGACCTCGCCCTCGACTTTGCGGTTGTTGATGTGAACGCCGTTGCGGCTCTTCATGTCGAACGCCAAGTACTTGTTGGTACTGGCGTCGAACCGGATCTGCAGATGTTTTCGCGAGACCATGTTATCGAGGATCTGAATGGGCAGAGCCTCATCCCGACCGACGACGTTCGTCCGATGACCCAGAGGATAGTAGTCCCCCTCCTGCTTTCCATTCGTCACAATCACAGAAGCCATAGTCCGGACCCCACTGTACGGGCGAATAGCGATTCGCCCCTGCCTTGATGCCACCCGTTGATTTCGATGCCATCATGGTAGACGGTTCGCGGCATCGCGTCAAGGCCCCTTCCGGTCCGCTTGGCCCTGTGCGTGCCGGCAGGAGACGCACTCGGGAGCCGATCGTTTTATCGGGCTTGGCCCCACAAATGTCGCCCTTTGGGGACTTCCGGGGTGGACTTCTCCCGGTGGCGGGCGATACAATGCGGCCCAAGCCCAGAACGTAGTGGAGAAATGAGAGCACGACAATTGGAGCTGCGACGGCGATGAACCTGAAGAACCTCTTTGTTTATCCCAAGCTTCCGGACAATTTGAGCAAGCTGCAGTCCCTCGCCTACAACCTCTGGGGCACCTGGAACTATGAGGCCATCAGACTGTTCTACCGGATCGATGCGCAACTATTCCGCGCCGTGAATCACAATCCGATCCAGTTTCTGGTCAACTTACCCAGCCAACGGATCGCCCAACTGGCCGAGGACCGAGGCTTTCTATTCGAATTGGAGAGGGTTTGGGCGCGATTCCAGGAGTATCTGCAATACGACAGCCAATTCCAGATCGGCACGGGCACGGCGGGACCCCAATCGCGATCCAGCGCGATTGGGAACCCGGTCCTGGGACCGACCGACACCATCGCGTATTTCGCGATGGAGTTCGGTCTGCACGAGTGCATTCCGACCTACAGCGGCGGCCTGGGCGTCCTGTCCGGCGACTTCCTCAAAGCCTCTTCCGACCTGAACCTGCCGGTCGTAGGCGTCGGCCTGATCTACAAGTACGGCTACTTCACCCAGCATATCAACATGAAAGGCGAGCAGGAGGAGCAGTTCATCGAATTCGATAATCATCTGGTCCCCCTGCACGAGGTGCGGAACCCCGAGGGCGGGAAGGGGACCCCCAACGCGGAATCAGGCGTTGGGGACCCCAAGGCTTATATCGAGATGTCGATTCTCGGCCAGCCGGTCCAGATCAAGCTCTGGCAGATCGATGTGGGCAAGATTCGTCTCCTGCTGCTCGATACGGACCTTCCGGAGAACCCGCCCCATCTGAGGGACATCACGTATGAGCTCTATGTGTCCGACCGCGCCAAGCGGTTACAGCAGGAACTGGTACTCGGCATCGGGGGCGTGCGGGCCCTGGAGCGGCTGCGGATCATGCCACAGATTTATCACATCAATGAGGGGCATGCCGCGTTTCTGATCCTCGCCCGGCTGCAAAAGCTGATGCGGGAAAACGGCATGAGTTTCCTGGAGGCGAAAGCCCTCATCCGGGCCTCCACCGTGTTCACCACGCACACGCCCGTCATTGCCGGCAACGAGAATTTCGACGCCGAAATGGTGAAGGAGTACATCGAGAACGACGTGCGTACGCTGGGCTTGTCCTTTGAGGACCTCGCCTCGGACGCTTACATCAACCATGAGGAGAAGACCTTCTGGCTGCCGGCCCTGGCGATCCGATTCTCCCGGTATGTCAACGCGGTCTCCCGAATGCATCGGGATGTGTCCCGGCAGATGTGGGCAGGCCTGTTTCCCCACATGGCCCCGATCGAGTTGCCCATCGACTATGTCACCAATGGCGTGCACCATTCGTGGTTGAGCGAGCCGGTGGCAGAGCTCCTGAGCCGGTACATCGGCCCGGACTATGTTCGGTGTGACAGCAAGTCAAACCGGTGGGACGGTGCGTTCACGATCGATGACGAAGAGGTATGGCGGGCCCACCACGAAAACAAGCTGAGTCTGATCACGTTCGTCCGCAAGAAGCTGGCGGACGATCTGACCGGGCGAGGGTATATCCAGTCCAAGATCCTCAAGCTGACGCGGGCACTCAATCCGGAGTATCTGACGATTGTGTACGCGCGCCGCTTCGCCCGCTACAAACGGGCCACGCTCCTCCTGCGCGACAAAGACCGGTTGGCCAAGATTCTGACGAATACGACCCAGCCGGTGCAGCTCCTCTTCGCCGGCAAGGCCCATCCGGCCGACACGGTGGGCAAGAGCATGATCAAGGAGATCCTCGATTTTGCCCGAGAGCATCAAGTGGAAGATCGGGTGGTCTTCCTCGAAAACTACGATATCAACGTCGCCCGGCATCTGGCTTGGGGCGCCGATGTCTGGCTCAACAACCCGGTCCGGGAGAACGAGGCCAGCGGCACCTCAGGAATGAAGGCCGGCATGAACGGCGTGCTGAACCTGAGCGTCCTGGATGGCTGGTGGCCCGAAGGCTACACGGGCCGCAATGGTTGGGCGATCACGGGCGCCGAGTACGACCACCAGTTTGAGATGCAGGAAGCGGCCGAAGCCGAACAGATCTACGACCTGATCGAAGACGAGATCACCGAGCTGTACTACGATCGCAACGAAGCCGGCGTACCCGTGCGCTGGGTGCAGATGATGAAGGAGTCGATCTCTTCCATCTGCTGCCAGTTCAACATGAACCGCGTGCTCGCCGACTATGCCGACAAGTTCTACGGGCCGTCCCGGACACTGGCCAAGGAACTCTCTCGGGACAACTATGGAGTTCTGCGACGAACTGTTCGCAATGGGCAGGAGCTGCTGGCAAATTGGGACAAGATCGTGGTAACAGGCTTCTCCACCAGTGTGGACGCCAGCGATGTAGTCACGGAGGGTCAACACGTGGAGGTTACCTGTAGAGTGGACCTCCACGGGGCGCCGGCCGGCTTGCTCGCGGTGGAGCTGTTTTACATGTTGAGCGAGCAGAATGAGCGCAAGATCGTCCCGATGCGGCCCAAGAATGCCGCAGAGACCTCGGGCGTTTTCGGATGTGCGTTCGATATCGATGGCCGCGGGCAGCTCAGCATGAATGCACGAATTCGTCCGGCCTCGCCCATTCTTCAGGACCTGTACCCCGATCTGGTAAAGTGGGCTCAGTAAGCCGGACTCCCCTATCGGTCGTAACTCTTTATGTGGCAAGGCGTTAGATGATCTTGTCTCCCCTTTTCGCCAAGAACAGCGCCAAGCGACTTGACGAAGTAAACGAATGTTTTAAACTAACGTATGAAACAGGCGTTTCGGAAGTGAGCATCAGGATACCCGGCGGGTCCTGCAGAGATGAGAGAAATAGATGCAGTTGAAGCGCGACAGTCATAGAGCATCGCGGTATTCAGCAGGCTGTGGAGAACGTGAGAGTAACATGTGCAGCCGATGCGCAATAGTCTGCAAAGGCAGCGCGGTTTGCGGCAGGTTACGGAGAAATGAAAGCAACAGGTGCAGGTGATGGGCGATAGATCCACACAACTCGACGTGCGCGAGCCGAAAAGAGGCGGGTTGGCTCGCAAAGTAGTGAAGCTGGCCATCGTGCTGGCGGCCCTGGGCGCTGTGGTCGGCATAGGTCTGGGCGTCAGCAGCAACAAGAAGGATACACCTCCCACAGAGGTTCCGCCCGTCAAGGTCACGGCGATACCCGTCGTGACCGAGCCGACGCTGGCGGACACATTCGAGTTGCCCGCCGTTGTCGAGCCGAACAAGGTCATCGAGGTCTCGGCGGAAGGGGATGGCAAGATCGAGTGGATCGGGCCCCAGAAAGGGTCCCTCGTCCGAAAGGGAGAGCCCTTGATCCGTCTCAACACCGAGCTCTTGCAGGCCGAGTTTCAGATGGCCCAGGCACAGGCCAAAAACAACCAGACCGAGTTCGACCGCATCAAAGGGTTGGTCGAGAAGGGCGCCGCCCCCAGCCGGGATATGGACGCGGCGGCCACTCAGTTAGTCATCAGCAAGGCACAACTGGAGCAGGCGCGCATTCGTCTGGCCCGTGCCAGTATCGCGGCCCCTATGGCCGGCGTGCTCAACGATGTGCCCGTCGAGGTGGGGGAATACGTGACGCTCATGCCGCGCACCACGGTGGCCGAGATCGTCGATACGAGCGTTGTCAAAGTGGCCGTCGAAATCCCGGAGCGGGATGTCCCGTTCCTGAGTGTCGGCCAGCAGACGGCGGTGATCGCCGACAACAAAGGCTGCGAGGTCTCACTAACCGGGACCACCACCTTCATCAGCCAGGTGGCCGATGCACGAACGCGCTGCACCCGCATGGAGATCACGGTCCCCAATCAGGAGGGCTGCCTGCGCAGCGGCCAGATCGTGCACGTCCGCCTGACGCGGCAGATCCTGAAGGACGCTATCCTGATCCCCTTGGCCGCCGTGATCCCCATGGAAGACGGCAAAGCGGTGTATGTGGTGGAGTCGTCTCAGGCGCAGCGCCGCAGGGTGGAGCTGGGACTGATTCGCGGTGACCGCGTCCAGATCCGCAGCGGCCTCAAACCCGGGGACCGACTGATCGTCGCCGGCCATCGTTTCGTCGGCGCGGGTCAGAAGGTGGAGGTTGTGCCGGAGAGTAAAACACAGCCATGATCCTCACCGATATCGCCGTCAAGAATCGAACCACCGTTGCCGTTCTGGGGCTGATCATCGTCCTGCTCGGCGTGTATAGCTATTCCACGTTGCCGCGGGAAGCGTTCCCCGACATCCCGATTCCGTATATCCTGGTCAACACCATCTACGAGGGGGTCTCACCGGCGGACATCGAAACGTCCGTCACGATGAAGATCGAGAAGGAGCTCAACGGCATTCGGGGCGTCAAGGAAGTCACTTCCAGCAGCTCCGAGGGCATGTCCATGATTGTCGTGGAGTTCACGCCGGATGTGTCCACGGACGTAGCCTTGCAGCACGTGCGTGACCGTGTGGACCGGGTCCGGGGCGAACTCCCCACGGACGCGAAAGAACCGATGATCACGGAGATCAACCTCGCGGAGTTCCCCATCATGCAGGTGAGCATCACCGGCGACGTTTCCCCCGTCCAGCTCAAGGAGATCGCCGATGACATGCAGGATGCCATGGAGACTCTCCCCGGTGTGCTGAAAGTGGATGTGCTGGGGGCCCTGGAGCCGGAAATTCGCATGGAGTTCGACCGCGACCGCATGGCCCTGTACAACCTCGTGATCTCGGACATCATGCAGCTCATCCCGACGGAGAACGTGAACATTTCCGCCGGCGGCCTGGAGACCCAGGGCACGAAGTTCAATGTCCGCATCCCCGCCGAGTTCGTCTCCGCGGAGGAAGTGGACCACCTTCTGCTCACGGTGCGGGACGGAAAACCGATCTACCTGGCGGACGTCGCCACCGTGCGCGATGCGTTCAAGGACCGGACCACGTACTCCCGTCTGAACGGCCGCGACAACGTAACACTGAGCATCCAGAAACGCGCCGGCGCCAATGTCGTGAAGGTGGCCGACAGTCTGAAAGCCGTCGTCGCCGAAGCCCAGAAACGTATCCCCGGCGGCGTGTCGTTCGATGTCGTCTTCGACATGTCGAAGTACATTCGCGCCCAGGTCGCCGACCTCGAGAACAACATGGCCTCCGGGTTGATCCTTGTTGTCGGGGTCTTGCTGCTGTTCCTCGGCTGGCGATCCAGCCTGATCGTGTCGTTGATCATTCCTTTCAGCATGCTGGGTGGCTTCTTCCTGTTACAGGCCCTGGGCTACACGCTGAACATGATCGTGCTGTACAGCCTCATCCTGGCCCTGGGCATGCTGGTGGATTCGGCCATCGTGATCGTGGAGAACATCTATCGGCATATAGAATTGGGCAAATCCCGGACGCAGGCCGCCCTCGTAGGAACGAGCGAAGTCGCCTGGCCTGTGATCACTTCGACGCTGACCAACGTGGCGAGCTTTATCCCGTTGATCTTCTGGCCGGGGATCATGGGCGACTTTATGAAGTATTTGCCCATCACGGTGACCATCGTCCTGATGACCTCGCTGTTCGTTGCCCTGGTCTTCAACCCCACGTTCTGCGCGAGTCTGGCGACGGCGCCGCCGAAGGCCGGACAAGAGCACTGGTTTATCCGCGGCTACCGGCGTGTGCAGCGGGTGGCGATTTCCGCGCCCTTGACTACCGTGACGCTGGCCTTTCTGCTGCTCGCGGGATCCATTGTCCTCTACGCGAAGCGCGGCAACGGCGTGGAGTTCTTCCCGCAGGGGGACCCCGAGCGGGCCACCATCGATGTGCGCCTGCCCCAGGGAACCAATATCCGGGAGACGGATCGGATCGTTCGTCTGATCGAGCATCGCATCAAACCCTATGAGCCCTGGATCGAGCACACCGTCACGAACGTGGGCTCCTCCGGCGGCATGATGTCGTTGGGGGCTACCAGCACCGGCCCGCACCTGGCGAATATCACGCTGGTCTTTTACGACTATGAGATTCGGGAACGGCCCTCGACAGAGATCATCGCGGCCCTGCGCAACGATGTGGCCGACATTCCGGGCGCCGAGATCAAGGTGGAGAGAGAAAAAGACGGCCCGCCGACGGGCGCGCCGGTGACGGTCCGGATCATCGGCGAGAACTTCAAGGTTCTGGAGGGTCTTAGCCGCCAGGCCCAGGACCTGATCGTGGGCGTTCCCGGGTTGGTCAACCTGCGCAGCGACCTGGAGGCCACCCGGCCGGAGTTGACGTTCACTGTGGACCGCCGCCGGGCCGTACTGCTTGGCGTGAATACGGCCACCATCGGCAACTTCCTCAAGATGGCCATTTTCGGCACCAAAGTCGGCACCTACCGCCAGTTCAACGACGAGTACGACATCACGGTCCGCCTGCCTCTGGTGGATCGGGTCAAAATCGACGATCTCAACCGCATCCAGATCCCCAACGTCGCGGGCCAGGCCGTGCCGCTCAGCTCGCTGGGCCGTTTCGATTATCAGGGTGGATTCGGCACGATCAACCGGGTCAGCCAGAAGCGCGTCGTCACGCTCACGGCAGATGCCGAAGGCCGGCTGAGCACGGCGGTTCTGGCCGACGCGCAGAAGCAACTCAAGAAGCTCGCCCTGCCTTCCGGGTACGAGATCCGGTACACCGGAGAGAAAGAAGAACAGGACAAGGCGCAGGCCTTCCTGCTCAAGGCGTTCGTCCTCTGCATCCTCCTGATCGTCATGATCCTCGTGATGCAGTTCAACTCGCTCCTGGTCCCACTGATTATCATGTCCACGGTGCTGCTGTCGCTGGTAGGCATCCTGCTGGGGCTGGTTATCTGTCACCTGCCGTTCAATATCATCATGACGGGGATCGCGGTCATCAGTCTGGCCGGCATTGTTGTCAATAATGGCATCGTTCTGCTCGACTTTGCCCGGCAATTGCAGGATCAGGGCCTGGGCCTCGTGGAAGCGATGGTCGAGGCCGGCGTCACACGCCTGCGTCCGGTCCTGCTGAGTGCGGCCACGAACTTCATAGGGCTGGTCCCGATGGCCATCGGTATCTCCTACGATTTCCACACCTTCACCTGGGCGACCAAGAGTGAGTCGACCCAGTGGTGGCAGAACATGTCGATCGCCATCATCTTCGGCTTGTCCATCACGACGGTCCTGACCCTCGTCGTGGTGCCCTCGCTCTACGTCATGCTCACGCGTGCTTCATTGCGGGTGCGCCGGGCGTTCTTTGGCGTCGCCCCCGACAGCGGCGCTGCGGCTCCGGCCCCGGCGGGCAACGCGAGTTGAGGGCCTAGGGACGGTCTGAAGGCTAAGCGTGGCTTCGTCTGCGACTATGAACGGCTACAACCTGATCAGCTTTGCAGGCATTTTCGTTCTGGCGGGGATCGCCTGGGTGCTGTCTGCAGATCGGCGGAACATCAATTGGCGGGTGATCGGATGGGGCATCGGCCTTCAGCTTCTTGTGGCTCTGTTCATCTTCGTCGTCCCGGCGGGGACCAAGGTCTTCCTCGTGGTCAACGATGCCGTAGTCAAGATCCTCGATTCGGCCAGTGAAGGAGCACGCTTCGTGTTCGGGCGTCTGGCCTTGGGACCGGGACAGGTCGCCAAGGAGGGCGTGGAGTCCCTCGGATTCATGCTGGCGTTTCAGGCCTTTCCGACCATCATCTTCTTCTCCGCCTTGATCGCCATCCTCTACTATGTAGGCCTCATGCCTCGGATCATCAAAGCGTTCGCCTGGGTCTTTACCCGTCTGATGCGGGTGTCGGGGGCCGAGTCGCTGGTGACCGCGAGCAACATCTTCGTCGGCGTGGAATCCAACCTGACGATCAAGCCGTACCTGGCGGGTCTGACCGCCTCGGAGCTCTGCACCGTTCTGACGGCCGGCATGGCCACCGTCGCCTCCAACGTGCTGGCGCTGTATGTCCTGACCCTCCAGAACCGGTTTCCCACCATCGCCGGGCACCTGATCTCCGCATCATTGTTGTCCGCCTCGAAGAGGCTGCTCTCCCGTT
>JAMCWO010000079.1 GCA_023481165.1 Planctomycetota bacterium
GTGGACGTGGTGGCCATCTCCACGATGCTCACGTGCCAGCTTCCGCGGGCCTTCGAGATCGCGGATACCTTCCGGTCGAAGGGACGGCCCGTCATCTTCGGCGGGATCGCCACGATGCTGCACCGCGATGAGGTGGCCGAGCACGCGGATGCCGTCTTCCTGGGGGAGACCGAGGGGCGGTTTGACGCGGTGATCGGGGATTTCAGAGCCGGACGGCTTCGGCGCATGTACGACTTCATGGATGATCCGCCACCGACGGAATGGATCGGGCCGGCCCGCCGGGACCTTCTCCACCGGCCGCTGTACAATTATCGCGGCGTCCAGATGGTGGACCTCGTGCACGCCTCGCGCGGGTGCCGGTTCAACTGTTTCCCGTGTTGCAGTGCCTTCCTGGGCGGTAAGCAGTTCCGGCCGCGCCCGATCGAGAAGGTTGTCGCGGAGCTTGAACGGATCGAGAATAATCGACTCTTTATCGTGGACAATTCCCTGGCCCAGGACCGAGACTGGCTGGTGGCCCTGTTCGCCGCCCTCAAGCCGTTGAAAAAGAAATGGGTCTCGCACCCGATTCTCTCGGACAAGGAAATTGTCCGGCGGGCCGCCGAGGCCGGCTGCTGGTACGTGTATCAAGCCGTGTGCGACACTTCGGACAGGATCCGCGACCGCATTCGCATGCTCCAGGATCACGGCATCGGCGTGGAAGCTACGGTCCTGCTGGGCACGGACGAGCACGAGGCGGACTCCATCAAGCGTCTCGTCGATTTCCTGGGCGAGATCCGGCTGGATATGGCGGAGTTCACGATCGTGACCCCGTTTCCGCACACGCCCCTGCGCGCCCAGCTCGAGCGGGAAGGACGGATCCTGAGCAACAACTGGGCCGACTACACGGCCGACAAGGTGGTGTTTCGACCGAAGAAGATGTCCCCGGACGAGTTGCAGGCCCTGTACGAGTACGCCTGGAAGACGTTCTACGCCGACTCGGGATATCAGCTGCGCATGGGACGGCTGCTCCAACGGGTCATGGAGCGCGAGAGGGAGGATGGGACCTTCCATCGTTACAATCCGCGCGCGAAAAGGCATTTTCAAGACAAGGAATCTCGAACCAGATGAGCCGGGTTCTTTTGATATCCTCGAATACCTGCGCTGTTCCGTACGCCGTTTACCCTTTGGGCATGGCGACGGTGGCCGGCGCCCTGAGGGCGGCCGGCCATGAGGTCCGGCAATTCGACTGGCTGGTCGCCGGCCGTGACGCCGGTCAGTTGCAGCGCGCCATCGACGTCTTCGACCCGGAGGTCGTGGCCCTGTCGATCCGCAACATCGACCGCATCGAGGGGCCCCCCGACGCGGACGTCGGCGTGGGGGACCCCGGTTCGCTGGTGGAATCTGCCGCAGCCTGGGAACTGGGAGAGGCACGGGACGTGGTCGCCTGGGTTCGGCAGTTCACGAAGGTCCCTGTCTTGGCCGGGGGGGCGGCTGTCTCCGTGATGCCTCAGGAGGTCCGGCAGTACGTGGGAGCGGACCTGGCGGTGCCGGGAGAAGGAGAACAGGCGATCGCGGGGGCCGCGGCGGCGGTCACGCAGGGCCGATCCGTTCCGACCGTCTGGCCCCTCGCGCCGGAGCGACTGTGTGGTGCTCGCCAGTGCTCCCCTTGCTTCGACCCGGACCTGGTCGCCTACTACCGGGACAAGACCGGAATCATCGGTCTCCAGAGCAAACGCGGGTGCCCGTACCACTGCTGCTACTGCACCTATCCGGATCTGGAGGGCACGCAGATCCGGGCGCGGGACATCGAGGCCGTGGTGGCCGACTTGGAGCGGCTCCAACGCGACTTTCACGTGGATACGGTGTTCTTCGTCGATTCGGTCTTCAACGATCCCCAGGGGCAATACCTGGAATTGGCCCAGACGCTGGCGCGCCGGAACCTTGGGGTGCGCTGGGCCGCGTACCTGTCCCCGCGCGGGCTGACCGCCGGGAGTCTGAAGCTTTGCCGGCGCGCCGGTCTTTACGCGGTGGAGCTCGGCACCGACGCCACGACGGACACGACCCTGGAGGGCATGGGCAAACCGTTCCGCTGGGCCGAGGTGGCACAGACGAATCGGATGCTGGTGCAGAGGGAGATCGCCTGCGCGCACTTCGTCATCTTCGGCGGCCCCGGAGAGACTCCGGCGACGGTCCGGGAGGGCCTCGACAATATCGCCCGGCTCGACCATTGCGTTGTCCTGGCTTTTACCGGGGTGCGGGTCTATCCAAGAACGCCGCTGCAACGGCGTGCTGTGGCGGAGCATCTTGTGCGGGATACGGATTCTCTGTTCGAGCCCATCTACTATATTTCCCCGCTGGTGGACAAGGCCTGGATGGAGCGACAGGTGTTGGAGGCGTGGGCCGGCCGGCGGGACCGGATCTTTCCGCCCCAGCAAGGGCAACGCGCTGCGGCGGTCCTGCGGGCCTTCGGATGGAAGGGATTGCTTTGGGATCGACTGATTTGTTTCCCCTCCGGCGTGGCGCGGGGCCCCGAACGCGACGAGCCGCGTGCGGGAAGGGCTCCGACCGACGAAATAGGGCCGGTGGGGACCCGAACCCCGGACGGATGATCCAGAGGCGACCGGCTATGGACGCACGACACATTCTCCTGATTCATCCGCTGGGCTATGACAAGCGGGCCGCGGCCCGGGACATCTCCCGCATGGCCAACCTGATGCCGCCGTTGGGTTTGGCCAGTATCGCCGCGTACCTGGAACAGTATGGCTTCCGGGTGGACATCGTCGATTGCTTTGCCCATCCGGACGCGGATCAGGTCATCGAGGATTACGTGCGACGGTATCGACCGGGCTTCGTAGGGGCAACGTGCACGACAGCGGGTTTCTTGGATGCGACGTGCATCTTTCGCCGGATCAAAGAGCTCAGCCCCGAGACGTTCTGCCTTGCCGGCGGACCCCACGTTTCGGCTCTGCGGGAGAGGATCATCCGGGACTATCGGGAGGTAGACTACGTCGTCGTGGGCGAGGGGGAGACGCCGCTGCGAAGCCTCATGGAAGCGGGGGGCGATCCCCAAGGCATTGCCGGCCTCGTCTATCGGGACGACGGCCGGGTGGTCTTCTCCGGGCTCCAAAAGGACCTGCTGGACTTGGATACGTTGCCTCTGCCGGCGTATCATCGGCTGGAAGGCTTTCCGCGGCAGTACCAATTGCCGATCTTCAACTATCCCCGCACGCCGAACACGAGTTGCATCTCCAGCCGGGGCTGTCCCTACCAGTGCAGTTATTGCGATCGTTCGGTGTTCCGGCGGACCTTCCGGTACAACTCGGCCGACTATCTCTACCGGCACGTGCAGACTCTGCGAACCCAATTCGGGATTCGGCACATCAACTTCTACGATGACCAGTTCACGTTCCACCGGGAGCGGGTTGTCGCGTTCTGCCGGCGGATGATCGAGGAGCCCTTAGGCATGACCTTCAACTGCGCCGTCCGCGCAGAGCACGTGGACCCGGAGTTGCTGGTCTTGATGAAGGACGCGGGCTGCTGGATGATCAGTCTAGGCATCGAGACGGGCGACCCCGACCTGCTGGCGCAGCACCGCCAGAATGCGGACCTGGATTGGATGAGTCGGACGATTCGCGCCATCCATAAGGCCGGGATTCGCGTCAAGGGGCTCTTCATGATCGGTTTGCCGGGGGAGACGGAGCAGAGTTTTCGCCGGACCATGGATTACGTGTTCTCTTTGCCCATTGATGATCTCAATGTCGCCAAGTTCACGCCGTTTCCGGGCTCGCCCCTCTATGAGAACATCCATTCGCTGGGCCGATTCGAGGAGAACTGGGAGAAGATGGATTGCATGAACACGGTGTTCGTGCCCCACGGCCTGACGGCCGCACAATTGGAAAGCTTGTTCCTCGAATTCTACAAACGCTACTACACCCGTCCCAAGACCCTTTGGAATTTCGTGACCATGGCGTGGAAATCCCCCGACAGTTGGAGACGATTCCTGGCGAATGCCGGCAGCTTCCTGGCGTTCGCCCGCGCCAACCGTCGCATGGTGGAACGCCAGTGAGGCCCGGTGCCGTGGAACCGATCGTCGTTGTCATTCCAGTTTACAATCAGCCCGATCGTCTCCGGGAGGTCGTCCGGCGGTGTCTGGAGGTGCACCCGCGCATCCTGGTCGTGGATGACGGCAGCCGTCCGCAGGTCGCCCCCCTGATAGCGGACCTGCCGGTCGAGGTGCTCCGGCACGAGGTCAACCGGGGCAAAGGCACAGCGCTCCAGACGGCCGCGCGCCATCTGCACGGGCAGGGGGCCACGCACATGATCACCTTGGATGCCGACGGCCAGCACGATCCCGAGGACCTGCCCGAGATGCTCGGGGCGCTTCGCGCGCATCCGGGGGCCCTGATTCTCGGCATCCGCGACTTTGAGAGCGCGACGGTGCCGGGAAGCTCCCGGTTTGGCCGGGCGTTCGGCAATTTCTGGGTACGTGTCCAGACCGGCACGCGCGTGCGCGACATTCAGAGCGGGTTTCGGGCCTATCCTGTGGTGCTCTTCGAGGCTTTACCATGCCTGGCGCGCCGCTATGCGTTCGAGGTGGAGGTGGTCGTGCGCGCGTTGTGGGGTGGTGTGCCGGTCCACGAGGTGCCCGTGCACATACACTATTCGCCGGCGGATCGCCGCGGTTCTCACTTCCACAGAGTCTGGGACAATCTGCGGCTGACCCTCCTGAACACCCACCTGACCCTGCGGTCGCTGCTTCCCTGGCCCCCTCGGCAGGTCGCCGACGCCAACCGGCAAACGTCCGTCACGGTCTGGCACCCGTTGCGCTCCATCCAGAGACTGCTGACGGAACGGGCAACGCCGCGGGAGCTGATGTTCGCCGTCGCTTGGGGCGTATTCCTCGGAGCCGTCCCCCTGATCGCCTGCCACACGCTGGCGATTCTGGTGGCGGCGGCCGTCTTGCGGTTGAACCGCGTGGTCGCCGTGGCGGCCAGCCAGCTTTGCATGCCGCCCCTCGTGCCGGCGATCTGCATCGAAGTGGGGCATCTGCTTCGTTGCGGCCATTTCCTGACCCTGGAGGGTGTGCACAACGTGGGGAATGCCTCCTTTGTCCAACTGGGATACATGGGTCTCCAGTGCCTGTGCGACTGGTGTATCGGATCGCTGCCGGTCGGGGTGGTCCTGGCCCTGCTGTTGGGCGCGGCAACCTATGTCACAGCCAGAATGTTGCAGAGAGTTCGGTATGGATTCTGAGCCTTCGATATCCGTTTCCAATGCCCGCTGGGATTCGCGCAGCGTGGGCAAACGCTGGCAGTTTGCCTTCTTTGCCCTGCTGCTCCGCGTGGGTGGGCGCCGTCTGGCCTACCTGTTCCTGTATATGGTGGTCGCCTGGTACGTGCTGCTGTGCCCGTTGGTGCGGCGCCGGTGCCGGCACTACCTGGGCCGCCGTTTCCCCAAAGTGCGCAATCCTCTGATCCGGCTGTGGCACGACTACCGCCGGATCGAGGCCCTGGGCGAGTCGCTGATCGACCGGGGCGCCGTCGGCCTGCTGGGTCCCGAGGCCCTGCAACTGGATTTCCCCGAAGGCCCGCGCCTGCAGGAGTTGCTGGACGAGGGCCGGGGTCTGCTCTTCCTCAACAGTCATTGTGGCTGTTGGCAGGTGGCAATGTCCGCCCTCCGGCACCTCCGTGCGCCGGTGAGCATCGTCATGCACCAGAGAGCCGCCGATATCGATCCGCGCTGGTTTGGGTTCGGGTCCCCATCGGCTCTGTCTCGCCGGTGGGAGCCCTTCCCCAACGCGACTCGTCGCGTTGGGGGTCCCTTTCAGGACGCCGAGGGAGAAGCGCCTTTCTCGATTATTGACCCGGCGCAGCCGATGGGGGGAGTCCTGGAGATGATTGCCGCGCTCCAAGCCCATCATATCCTGGGCTTGATGGCGGATCGTGTCTTCGGCGACGACCCGAACACACTGGCCGTTCCCTTTCTCGGAGCGCCTGTCCATTTTCCTGTCAGTCCCTATCGCCTTGCGTCGATGCAGGGCACGCCCATCGCCGTGGTCTTCAGCTACCAGACCGGCTTCTCCCGCTACCGCATCGAGCTGGCCCGTGTCATCCGCGTGCCCGCGGGCCTGGGACGGTCCAACGAGGCTTATCGTGCCTTCTTGCTGGAATTCGTCCAGGTCCTGGAAACCTTTGTGTCTTCTCATCCGTGGCAGTTCTTCAACTTCCATGACATGTGGCAAGCAACGCCAGTCCCATGAGCAGTCCACAGATCACCAGCTCCGAGGCAAAGGCGCTGCTGGGGGTTCTGGCTTTCTGGATCGTTCCTCCCTCACGCATTCCTTTCTCCCACGGCAGACAACGGCATCCCTGTGAACTCCGGGCAACATCGGTTATTCGGCGGCAGCAAAGACCAGTGCCGCTTTCCCATCGTGCCCATCGGCATATCCCCGGTAGACAAACGCCCGACTGACCAGCGCAGGGTACTCACTGCGGGGCTCGATCCGGAAATGGTATTCGGCGCCAGGCACGGGGTTGTACCAGCGTGCTTCGTATTGGCCCATGCCTTCGGCCGAGTGGCCCAGGTAGCGGACTTCCAGATCATACCCATCATCATGGACCGGCACTCCCTGTTCCGAGAGCAACGTCCATGGACCGTTCGTCTTGACTTCAATGCGGCACAGCGGTTGGTGGTAGCGGATCTCGCCGGCGTCCACATCCTGCCAGCGGAAAGCAACATAGTCCTCATCATCGGCCGTGTGCGCCCGCACGGGCGCCGGTTGTCGCAATACGCGGCGAGCGTCGGTACCGACCCGATCTTTGGGATAGAAGTTGTTCGTCTTCAGCCGGTATTCCCAACTGGGCATCAGTTCCTGTACCTGGCCCTGGGCCAGGAAGTCGTGTGTCAGCAGACCGAGCTGTGCCGTGAGGTAGGGCGTGGAGTACCGGCCGTAAAGCGTGTGCCCGCCCTCGTAGTTCTGTCGGGAATATTCCTCGGGCGTGGTGGTGTAGCCAAAGTAACCGTTCGAGTTGCCGGCCACCCACACATGTTTGACGCGGTTGTCCCCGGCCGATTCCAATTCGAGCTTCACCCGCGCCGCCATCCGCCGGCCGGACTCGGCCGTCACCTCGAACGGCAGCGGCAGAATCACCGTGTCGTTTACCCGAATGAGCTGAAACAGCACCGTATTGGGAAAGCTGTCCTTGGGTTCTACCAGGGGCTGCAGAAAAGAGAAGAGCAGGTGCCGCTTGTCGCCCTGACATCCGTTCGTGAAGACCCAGCGGCGCGCCATCACGTTTCCCCCATGCAAGCAGGGCACCGCCGCCAGCCAGGGGGCGCGGCGTTCGTAGGCGCCTCCCGCCAGAGGATTGCCGATCACCGCATCGTGGCACAGCGTGATGTCTTCCACCGTGTTATGTTCCCGAATGTTGAGCTCACGCACCGCCGAATTCACGGTCACCTCGTCCGTGAGCGTCTCGCCCAGGGACTCGAACAAGCGGATGGCCTCGCGGCCGATGCCCTGGCCCAACTCTCGCGCCTCCTTCCAATTCACCGGGAAGTTGCCCCAGAGGTTGTCTCCTCGATTCGGTAGTGCGGGGGCCATGTCCCCCTGCGTGCCGTTGGTCAGCGCGTGCACCACCGGCCAGGGCGTCTCGTACTTCCGTTGGACCGCCCATTCCAGATCCTTCTGCGCATACGCGAACACGTCTGCGTTGTACACCTGTACGGGCGGGGTGATCGCCGTGGCGTGCACCGAGAAGCTGGAGAACGCTGCCAGGGGTCTGTAACGTCCCTGATCGTCGCGCACGTCCACCCGCACCATGTACAACGCCGGATTCACGGCGCGAAAGACGGCCTGCGGGTCATCCCAGTCCATATCTTTGACGTTCTCGTTGAGAACGTAGGCACTCAGAGACCGGTTACGATTATAGCCGTAGATATCCTTGCGTCCCGTTGCGACCCGCGCTGGGCGACGGGTCTCGTAGGCTTCCAGAATGCCCTCCGCCACGCGCTGCAGGACAAACTCCAGGAACCGGGGCTCCAGCCCAGAGCCGCTGGACGTATGCTTGTTATAGAAATCATTGTCGAAGTAGTTGACAGGCGCCGAGTGGCTGTGCGTTGCCGTGATGGCGATATCCCCAGGCCTGAGCCCGGTCCGCTCCGCCACGGCAGCCGCCACCTGATGGTGCAGCAGGAGCGAGCCGGCCGTCAGATCGGTCTGTACGAGAGCGACCGCGTTTCCCTTCCCATCGTTCAGGTACACGATTCGAGCCTTCAAACGCGTGCGGAAGCCCACGCCGCGATTCGCCAGCATGGAGTATCCCCCCATCGGCATGCCGGGGGGCGGCGTGATATCGACGGAGACGGCGCCGGCCGTGGGCGTCCTCGCGCTGGGCCGGTCCGTGACCTGCGGCTGGGGGACAGTGATTTCCAGCGTGTGTGCGCACCCGGTCAAAACGAGAGCGGCCATCGCCAGCATGAACATGCGCATTATCAATGCTCCTTTCCAAGACTATCGGGCCTACCCCGGGAACCGTACGGGCATGTCCCCTGGTTGTCAAGAACCGTGTTTCCGTCTTTTTGGCGTTGACATGCTTCGCGGCACCGCCTATGCTCGATATCGTGCATCCTCGTGTCGCCGGAATGGAGCCAAAGATGGAGACTTCCAAGGGGTGGTTTGTCGGACTGGTCTTCCTCGTTGCCGCCTCGGCTCTCAGCGGCTGCCGCAGCGCGCCGCGGCAGGCCCATGAGCCGGAGAGCATCGCAGTTCACACGTATCAGATCGACGGACTGACGCTTCAAACCGGGGACCTGATCTGCACGAGTACCACCCAGGGACAGTCGATGTTCGCCGGGTTTCTCTGGCGTATCTTTGGAATGATCATACCTGGTCCCGTCGACCACATCGTGGTGTACGTGGGGCCGGGGGGGCGTTGTGTGGAGGCCGGTGCCAAGCTGCGCGTGACCACCTTCGACATCGTCGGCAACACGTGGGACGAGTTGAAGATGATCGAAGCGCGAGGTCCCCTTTTCGACGTTCTGTACGGCATCGCTTATCCCCTGGCCGGCCGGTCGCTCTCCGGCGCAGAAGAGGCCAGGATCCGGCGCGCTGTGGCGAGTTACTGCCTCCGGCAGGCCGAGGCCGGGAAACCTTATAACCCGATCTTCACGAACTCTATGACGGACGACGCCTTCTACTGCAGCCAACTGGCTTACCAGGCGTACCTGGAGCAGGGCATCGATTTGCATACGCGCCAAGGCGTGCCGGATATTCCTGGCACCGACAGCATTGTCTTTCCCCAGGAGATTTGGGCCGGATGCGCGCACGTGAGAGCGCCGGAACCGTCCCCGCAACAGGACCGGCGGCTCCTTTGATGCGGGCCGGACCGTGCGGGACAGAGTTGGAAGTAGGCTCCACGCCCGCAGCGCCGCTGCGCGTCCGGGCATGAGCGGGTAGGGGACGTATGGGCGATCGTGAACAGACTTGCAGGTCGTTCGGGTTGGGGCCCCGCAACGCATCATTTCGCGTTTGGGGTCCCTTGGCCCTGTCGATTTTGAGTCTCCCGTTCCTGCCGGGCTGCGCCGGAAATCGGCCGGCGCACCCTCTACCGATACGCATCGGCCTGCTGGCGGACTCCCAGATCACCTCGCCGGACAGCACACCGGACTGTCTGTACCGCAGCAAAGCTCTGGATAAGAGCATTGAGTGCGCCATTCGTCCTCCCGCGCTCGAACACCTCACGGCTGAGATGTTGCAGATCGCGCTGAATCGGTTCCCCGCGGATATTGACGTCATTCTGTATCTGGGCGACGGCGCCAACAGCGGCGGCGAAAACGAGTTACAAACCCTGTTCACCGCGCTGGAGGAGCATCGAAACAGGACCAAGATCCCCATTTTCATGGTCATAGGCAACCACGATTACCTGGGCTCTGGCAGCACCTCGGACCCGTTGATGAGATTCCTCCTGGTGAACCGCCTGCGGCCCCAGGAAGTGCCGCCTCTGCCCGCGACCTACCACCGCTGCCTGTCCAAATTCGACGTCCTCAAAAGGATCAGCGCGTTCAACCGTGCCAGCCGCGACATGCCGACGAACGCGCTGTTCCGCTATACGGACAACGGGGACACCCTGGACCCCAACCTGGACCATGGCAGCGGCCTGTATTTGGCCGGCCGCCTGGTCTATCCGAAAGACGGGGAAGGGCTCGGGGTCCCCAACGCAGAATTCCGCGTTGGGGAGCCCCTCCCACCGGCGAAACGGAGCCGGTGGGGACCCGACAAGACGGTGGAAATCTTTCTGGCGGACACCTCGGACTATGTCGACACGTCGATCAAGCCGGAAGTGAACATACTAGAGCCGTTTATTCCCCAATGGGGCCTCTACGGCATGCAGGGATCGGTCTCGTCCCGGGATCGCGCGGGCGCGCCCGGCGGCCCTACGTCCTCCCAGATCACCTATCTCCGGGACCGTTCCGCGGGCCCGCCTCCCGAGTATCGCTTCGTTGCCTCGCATTATCCGCCCGACAACCTCGACCGAAAACGCAGTGACATCCCCACGAGTTGGCACTTTGAACTCCTGAACCTGCTGCACGGCGCCTGGGAAACGATCGAGACCGTGGTTCTTGGAAGCCCGTATGCGAACCAGCATCTCCCAGACTGGTGTATCGAGGGAAAGGCAAATTATTGGCTGTCGGGCCACACGCATCGCACGACCATGCTGCACCCGGGCCAGAGCCAGGCGCACGTCGGGGGCCTCGCCTGGCTCTGGACCGGCGCTTCCTTTCATAACATCAACGTGGGTTCCACCACGGACTACCGAGCGCACATCGCGGTGGTGGAGCCGTTCTCGAAACCGCAGGCCCACAGCGACCGCCACGTCAAGAAGGTTGATCGGTACGTGCAATTTCGCGAGATTCCTCTCTTCGATCCCGAAGAGCCTCGGGACAGACAATATCTGGAGAGAGTCCTCCGCGACATCGAGGCGTACGGACGCAGGAACCGCAGCACGGCGCATGGCATCGGATACCAGAGTGATGCGCAGTTCGGCCTGTCCCTCCTGGGACTGAACAAGGACTATCAGGATGACCACTGGACGCCGGCCGACACGGAGGTCTGTTGCCGGCGGTTGGATCGTTTCATCGAGGCGGTGCTTTCCCAGCATCCGGACGACGAACGCGCCGACATCGTACGGTGCCTGGCCTTCGTCGCCAGCGCGTGCGAGGCCGGTGCCGGCCGCGGCCGAAACGGATTCGACCCGAACCGCTGCCGCCTCCCCTGATTCTGTTTACCGTTCGCTCATTTCTCGGCGGCCCGCGGGCGCGCGAAATAGACGGCGACATGACGAGTCCTGCCGACCCCGCCGGAGGTATCGGCGCGTCGGCTGGTGTAGGACTCCTTCGCCGTGGGATCCAGCGTATCGCAGAACAGAATGATCTCGGCCCCTTGGCTGTCGCTGGGCCGATAGATCTCCTTGTGGCGTGAGAACGCACTGACGAATTCGGACCGGCCGATCACCACATACCCCTCGGCCTGGAGTTCCTTGGTTCGGGTCTCCAGGGCCTCCGGCGTGACACGCTGGGCGACGAAACTCGTGGGACGTTCCGCGGGCTTCAGCCCATCCACGGCCTTCTGGTAGTAGACCGGGTAGGGATTGCGGCTGCAGCCGACACAGCCGAACAACAACATCAGGATCGCAGTTCGCTTCATGTGTTTTCCCCTCGATTCAACGACGGACTCTCCAAGGACCATCCCCGACGGGCAGGAGCGGCCGCGCAGCGGCCCTTCGGGCCAGGGCGGGCCACGCCGCGGCTTTCGCAGCCGGTCGGATTCATTCAAGTATTTGCCGCCAACCGTCCGGATTCTACCGTCGTCATCGCCGGCCACCAAGAGAATTTCCGTCCGATGGAAGATGCACGGGCAAACGCGGTCCCTCACGACCGTGAGAGCGTCACGAACACGATCGCGTGCGGCCCGAGCGTGCAGGTCAGCTCCTCCGGCGTGGTGGTCACCGGAAAGTCGAAGACCGCCTCTTCCTTCCTTTCCAGCAGCGGCTTGCCATCCAAGTTGTCGCTGCTGATGACGATCCCCCGGGCCCTCGCCGCGCGGAAGTTCCGCAGCTTGACCCGGCACGACACGGACTTTGTCCAGGAGCCGTTGACTATCGCCAGGTACATCTGTCTGCCATCTTCGCTCAAGGTGGCCAGCACGGGCGTGAGGGGACCCGCGAATTCGCGCGCCTCCTGCCTCGGCTGGTGATAAGGCGCAGTGCCGTCCATTGGTAGGACCCACGGGCCCATGTGGCGGTTGAAGTAGTAGTACAGCCAGTACAGCAGGAACCGCTGGTCCGGGGCGTCCTGGGAGAGGATGCCGAATCCTTGCGCATTGCGGCGGCTGAGCATCTGCCAGCCGCCGGCGCCCCGCACGAGACCATCGCGGGCATAGTAGATCATCCGCACCGCCCGGTGCACCGTCCCGATGATATTCGCATTGCGATCTTCGTAATCGGCATCTTTCCCATCCGCCGTGCTGCAGATCATGCCCCATTCCGTGTCATATTGATAGATCGGACGATCGCCGTTGTACGCGCGCAGCAGAGCGTTGAGCCGCAAGGCGCGATCGAGCATCCGGTAGTTCTCGGACAGGACGATGTCCTCGAAGGACAGTCGGTGGACGTTCGCGCCGCAATAGAAGTGCGCCGCCACGAAATCATAGCACCCCGCCAATTGCTGGAGCACGTAATTGCCCCACCGCACATTTTCGGTATCGATGTCCATCCCGATCTGCGCCTGCCGGTCCACCTGACGGATGGCGTCGGTCACGGCCTTGAAATGCGTGATGAAGGTTTCCGCCGTCGGGAACGCTCCGCCCCTTCCCCACAGAGCCGAATAGGGCTCGTTGGCGATCTCCCAATGATGAAATCGGTAGCCCTGGCGCAGCGAGTAGCTCACCCCCTGGGTCCAGGTCTCCGGCGGCAGCTTCCGCGCTGCCCCCTGTTCCTCGAACTCGAGCACGCAATGGTCCTGCGGGACTCCCACGCGCCCGCACATCTCCGCGACCTTGTCGATGGCCGCCTCCACGCCGAAGGGTTCGTCCCCGACCCCGTAGAAACGTGTCATCGGCAGCCGCAGTTCGCGGATCGCCTCCTCCAACTCCGGCCGCAGCGTGTAGACTCCTTTCCTATTATAGGGTTGACCCGTCCAGCCACAGACGCGATGAAAAGAAACTCCGCCCACGTCCGCGGTGGCGCGGCGCAACCGGCTGGCGGCGTTGACCGTGAACTCCAGCCGCTCGCCCGGACGCAGCCGATGCTCCAGCGCTGCATGCGGGATCGTCATCGGATTCAACAAGGATACTGGGTCCGGAGCGGCTCGCTCGGTGACGCGCACATCATCGATCCAGAGCGTCTGCTCTTCGACCGCTGTGCTGGTCGCGTGGAACGCCAGGAGCAGAAACTGGCTTTCGTCCGCGAAGAAGTCGAGGCCCTCCCGAACCGAATATGTATACGACCGCCATTCGCGATCCACCGTACACGGCAGCGAGCCCGGCGCTGGCGCATCCACGAACGGATCGATACTTCGGTACGCGATCCACTGCAACAGTGCCTTGCTGGCTCTCTCGCCTCGCGCCCAGAACGAAACGGTGTAGATCATCCCCCGTTGCGGCCGAATCGCGCGGCCCGGCGCGGACACGATATACCCTTGCGTTTTCGCCGGGTGATGGATCCGAAAACACGCCTGGCCCTCATGGTGTTGCGTGGCGTCGCGTGTATAGTTGGCAGGCCCCTTGTCTCTCTGGGCGCCCCACATGGCCCAGTTCGTCGGCGGACTCTGGGTCGACGGCGTCTCGAAATCATCGGCCCAGATCACCGTGCCCTCGCGCGCGACCGCGATTCGAATCTGGCCCATCCCGCCGAGCATCATGGTGGCCAGCCCCACGATCGCCGCTAACCTGTGCTGTAGTAACATCTGCACTCTGCACTCCTGCGAGGAATACTGGCATGCCTACCAGCGGTAATAGCGGTAGGGATTATCTCCCATGGGGAAGTCCGTGCGATAGTCGGGATCGTAGTACCCCGGAAGTCTCGGCTCCTGCGTCTGGGGGCTCAGGGACGTTTCCGACTCGATGCGCAGCCCGGACGCGGAGCGGCCCTCCGGGCCGGGGGCGGGGCCGATTTGCGGACCCGTGGCTTGAGGTCCCGACCGATCGCCATTCGGGCCCACGGACCAGCCCAGTTTGCCCGCAAAGCTACCAGGATGGAATACCTGGCTGTCCATGGCGAAGCTGGCCCCTAAGTTGGCCAGGAGCTGGGCAACAGCGCGAGTGGCGCGCCAGCGCGTATAGCGGAAATAGGTCTTCTCGTCCGCTTGGAAGCGGTCGGGGTCCACTTGGCAAAAGAGCGCCACGCCCTGGCCCACCACTGTGCGGCCGATCAGACCGTCCGCCCCGATCTCCGCGCCGGCGCTGAGAAGCCACGGGGGCCTGTCCAGGTAGCTGCGCCAGCGCAGATCCGAGGCGCTCAGACCGCGGGCCTCGGGCCAGTCAGGTACCGACAGCGAGCCGGCGAACTGGGAGGCGGCCGGCTTCAAACTGGTTCCCAGCCACCCCTGGGCCTGCGAACGTGGCAGGAAGAACGCTTTGCTTCCTTTTTCCAGATAGGCAGTCAGCGTCGCAGGGTCGAGGGCCGCATCCGGACCGATCAGCAGCAGCCCGGCGGACGCATCCAGAGAAACCGACGGCTGATAAGTCACGCCGATCCTGTCCAGCCACGCCGCACCGGCGGCCCCGCCGATATAGACGACCTTATCCACCGGTTCCGACAGCGGGGCGTGAACTGCGTACTCCATGATCCGCCCGGCCAGACGCCGCGCCGCCGGGTCCAAGGCCACGTGCTCTTCCAGGTCCAGCGTGCAGACGAGCAGCCGGCCTTTGCCGTAGT
>JAMCWO010000340.1 GCA_023481165.1 Planctomycetota bacterium
CCACCCCAGCTCTCTCAAGTGCAATGCCTGCATCCTACGCCACTCACGCAATGAAGACTCTTCATTCCCCATACCCCCTATTATAGGGCCGAAGAAGTTTAGCTATTCATGCAACGCTCAGTAATGAGTGTTGGTGTTGTTTTGAACTCGGAATGGTTGCCTGATGAAGCCTTGAAGCAAGATCGTTCGTAACAGACAGCATCACCAGCCTCAAGACCCGTCTCCTGAATCATTTCTCTTGGTTTGGCACGCCTTCGAAACAAAGGTGCTGGATGAACTGGGAGTTTCCGCCTCTTCTCAGCAGTGGTCTCGGGACAGCCTGTTGGGGCCTCCCACAGCGGCGAAGAAGATCGACGCTCCAGGAAACGCACAGTGCTGGAAACGAGCAACAAGCAAGAAAGGACCTGTCATGCGAATCGCAATGCTATCTTGGGAGTCATTACACTCCATCGCCGTGGGAGGAGTCGCCGCCCATGTGACCGAACTGGCGGCTGCGCTGGCAAGGAGAGGGCACCAGGTCCATGTGTTTACCCGGCGCGCCTTTGGCCAAGCGGGTCATGACTGGACGGATGATGTCCATTATCACCGGTGTACCTACGCCCCCCACAGCGATTTTGTGGATGACATCAACAGCATGTGCCGGTCCTTTGTGGATCACGTCTTTGAGGTAGAGGATCTGGTCGGCCGCTTCGACGTGATCCACGCCCACGATTGGCTGACGGCCAACGCGCTGATCTGGATCAAGCAGGGCCGCGGACACAAATGCCTGTTTACGATCCACTCCACCGAATATGCCCGGTGCGGCAACGCCTTCCCCATGGGTCGAGCCGAGCGCATCCGGCACCAGGAGCGGGCGGGGACCTACTGGGCGGATCGCGTGATCGCCGTCTCACAGGCCACCAAAGACGAGATCACTTGGATGTACGAGGTGCCACCCGGGAAGACGTCGGTGGTTTATAATGGGGTCAGCCCAGAACGTTTCGAGCAACCTACGGATGTCGGCGCAGACAAGCGGCGGTATCATATCGGGCCCCTGGATCCCACGATCTTGTTCTGTGGTCGGCTATCCTGGCAGAAGGGCCCCGACATCCTGGTCGAAGCCATTCCTGCAATCCTCCGACGACATCCATCCGCGCGCTTCGTGTTTGCCGGTGAGGGCGATATGAGGGATGCCCTGGAGTCGCGCATTCGTCAATTGGGCGTGGCACACGCCGTGCGGTTCGTGGGCTATCGCAGTGGAGAGGAGCTGGTCCGCTTGTATAACCTGGCAGACGTGGTTTGCATGCCGAGCCGCAATGAGCCCTTCGGGATCGTCGTGCTGGAGGCCCGGAGCGCCGGTAAGCCGGTCGTCGCCAGCCAAAACGGCGGCCCGGCGGAGTACGTCCAGCATGAAGTGAACGGGCTGAAGATCTACCCCAATCCCGAGTCTGTTGCTTGGGGAGTAGGCCACATGCTCTCCGATCTCGACGGGGCTCGGTGGATGGGCCGGAACGGCCGGAAGACTGTGCAGGAACAGTTCACCTGGGACACCATCACGGAACAAATGCTGGCCGTCTACCAGGGGCTTTGTCCGAGCCCTGTGGTACTGCCGCACCGAGCCGCTGATCGTGTCCAAAGGATACTTGCGGAGTCTTCCCAGGAGACTTCCTGGGCCGGCGCCTGGGATGATAACCTTCTGGCGGTCGTCGGTAAACAGGGAACATACGGTCCACCCATTGATGTGCAAGCCAAGCTCCATTTCACGGCCGCAGACCTTGAGGGAGAAGCGGACGACGCCTTGACAGCGTGCCAATCGTCTCTGGCTCGCTCAGGTCTCAACCCTCAACGTCAAGACCACACCCTGGCCATAAAGGGCGATTGGGAGACAGTATTGGCCGCCCTCCAACGCTACGGTCGACACATGTAACGGACCCGTGTATGCCACTGACAGCAGCCGGGCATCGAGATGGCAGCAGTCTCTGGGAAAGCTCTGGCAAACGACCTCGTGTTCGCGGCTCCTTGACGATGTAGCGATGGAGCTGGAGAGTGTCTATGTCATCTACCGTGCCGCGTTACCACATTACTGATCCCCAGCTTTAGCCGCAGGTCTCAATCCGGCTCGGGAGGCAGTATACCCTCCAGGTGTGCATCTACCTCCAAGTCGTATGCACAGGCAATCCGGGCGATGTGGATTCCGAACAGGGCACGCAACTCGCCCAAGGTACTGTGGAGCTGAGCCTCATACGGCGGACCATATCCTGACCGTGCGGATTGATTCTCATCCAAAAACATGCGACAGGCCGCCTGCATGGCGCGCAGCCCTTCCTGCAAGACAGAGTTGGTCGAGAGACCTCGGAGCTCACGGCGGAGCCGTTCACGCATGTCCAGAATAGATTGCGTGACGAATGAGCCTATCGCTATGTCATAGGGATCCCACAGAGCCCGCTGCTCCGCAAGATACACCAGCACCTGCCTCGCCATGTCCCGTTCCTCACGGGGCGGATTCCAACTGACTCCGCCGACAGGGGTCGAAATGCCTACCAGGCGAGTGGCCAGTTCGCGTCCCTTCCGTTTCGTCTTCGCGCTCTTGCTCATATTCGAAACCCTTCCTTCCCCCTGATCTTCACGACTTCTTCACCCAGTCGTGTCCATTGCCGTGTTGACGCTGGAAGTCCGCATAGGCCTTACAGTCCAGACGGAGGTTGAGGTACTCCCGGTTTCCAGACCAAATTCTTAATTCTTTAAGGTAGTATTCTGTAGTAGCAGCATCTTCTTTCTTTTTGCTTCTTTTTCTTTCTTGTTAACACCTGTTACATTGTTACATCTGGT
>JAMCWO010000350.1 GCA_023481165.1 Planctomycetota bacterium
TGATTTGGTCTCAATCGTCTTGGCATTGATTCTCCTTTTTAAGATAGAATGGTGTGCGTTGCACACCCTACCGCCTGGTGCGCGATTGATCGTGACTGAAAATTGCGGATTGACGCATGCCGCTAATCCGCAATCCGAAATCCGCAATCCGCAATTTGGATGCTTTCTTACGGAGGCATGTCATGGATACCGGCCAGGCCGTACTCGCCGCCCAGGCCCTCTTGCTCGACTTGCGCACCCAACTGGATTGGTTCCGGGTCCATGTGGGCCTGCGCTGGGACCGGCCGACGTGGTGGGAGATCGACAACCGCGTGATGGGGCTCTACGACGTGTGCGGCACGCTTCATGCTGCGCTGGCCGAGGCCGAGACCAACCGCGCATCTGCCGGCACGGCCACGGCCTCCTCCAGCCACGGCGGCACCACGCCCGCCCAGGCCATCGACGCCAACGCCGGTACCTGCTGGTCCAGCGACTTCGCCGATAACCAGTGGCTCCAGGTCGATCTCGGGGCCCCTTACCGCGTGGCCCGCGTCCGGCTGCTCTGGGAGTTGGCTTACGCTCAATCGTGGCGCCTCGAATACTGGAACGGCGCCGAGTGGACCGCGGTGTACCTGAACGACAACGGCGCCGGCGGGGTGGAGGAAGTCTTCCTCGATCCGGTCTGGCCACCGGCCCAACTCTGGCGGATGTACGGCGTCACCCGTGCCACGGAATGGGGCTTTTCCCTGTACGAATTCGAGCTCTATGGAGAACCCGCATGAGCGAGAACCCTTACGTGATGGACCTGCTCGACCAACTGCAGGAGGCGCTCGTATGCCTGGCCCCGCTACCCAACGGCTGTAGCTGCCGTTGGGCTCCCTGGACCGCGCGCCGCCTGCGCCGCCAGACCCAGGCGGTCCTGACGGCCGCCTGTGCCCTGCGCAGCGCCCTGGAACACGCCGAACAGCAGCGCCAAGAGGCTCTGCACTACATCCGCTTGGCGGACCGCCTGCTCGCCGGTCTGCTGCCGGCGGCTCAGGTGCCGGACGAGACCTGCTATCGCGCCTACGCCGAGGCCTGGCTGCCCGGCCTGACCGACGACGAGACCCAGGCCCTGTGCCAGTTCTTCGGCTGCACCGCCGAGTACCTGCCGGATCACGTCACGCACTGGGCCTTCTCGCCGCCCGACCAGCGGCTCTTGGCGTGAGCGTGCCAAGCACTTTCTTCGCAATGCTCTCCAATCGCCAGGTATGTCATTGCGAGGCCCGACGCGCAGCGGCGCTTCGCGCCGAGGGCGACGAAGCAATCTCAATCCTTGGCATGGGAGACTGCTTCGCTTCGCTCGCAATGACATGTTTTGAATTGCGGAGGTTTCATGACAAAGGTCAATGCGACAACGTGGCGGCTGGACCGACGGATCAATCTTTCGGTCCTGCTGCAACTGATGGTGCTGGCGTCGATGATCCTGGCCAGTTGGGTGAATCTCCAGCGCCAACTCGACCTGCTCCAGCGCGACGTCAGCATGCTCCTGCAAAGCCAAAAGGAGTTCCACCAGAAGCTGGAGTCGCTCTCCCATCAGAGCATTTCCTGTGAGTATCGCCTGCAGGCAATGGAAAGACAGCTCGACAGCGGAACAACGAAAACAAGTCGGTAGGGTGTGCAACGCACACCATTCTATCTTAAAAAGGAGAATCAATGCCAAGACGATTGAGACCAAATCACAGCGTGCCTTTCCTGATGGTTGTCGTTGCTCTCATGACGTGCGGAGCAGGCTGCGATAGTTTGCGGCTGGCGCCCAGCGAGCAGCAGAAGCAAAACGCCTGGCTGCACAACCGCACTGCCGCGGTGGCCGCCGAGACGGCGCGGGCCGAGCAAAGCTCCCGGGAGCTTCAGGCGCTGACCCAGCTCTCCGAGTTGCAGAGCCGGGCCTTCACGTCCTATTGCGGCCTGCCGCAGGAGTATCCGCCGGCTGAGACGACGGAGCAGATCCTGGGCGAGTCGAATTGGCAATTGGCCAGCGCCGCCACGACGGAATCCGCCCAACGGCCGGACCCATGGCAGGTAGCGGATTCGGTGTTGGAGTTTGGCATCGGCCTCGGTGCCCTGCTCGGCGGCGTCTTTGGCACACGGGCCGTCCGCTTCCTCCGGGACGCCCGTGCCAAGTCCGAAGCTCTCAAAGAGATCGTCGAAGGCAACGAACTCTTCAAGAAGCAGCAGCCCTCTCAAGCCAAAGCCTTCAAGACCGCCCAGCAGAACCAATCCCCCCATACCCGCCAACTTGTCGCGGCCCTGAGGGGTGCATAGTTCTCGCGAAAGATGCCGTGGTTCACCCGGAAGGATGGTGCGTGATACGCACCCTACGGGCGATACATGGCACGAGCGCTACTCGTAGGGTGCGTACCACGCACCGCTTACCCACGATATCTGTGTTCACATGCATTGGCCCTGTGGATACCACCGAGTAGGTCCCGATGGACAGGCGCAGAGGCCGGCGGTAAGCTGTCGGACGTATGGCGTTGTCCGCACTGACGGATAGATGGAGCCTGCAGAATAGGGGTCAACCATGAGCGAAAAAGAGTGCGTCGTGGGCCGGGCTGTCGTGTCCCTTTGGATTTGCCTGTTCTGGGTGGGGGCCGGGTGCCAGCCGGCCCGGGTGTCGTCCGGGTCCGGGCCGCTGATCGGGATCACCAGCGACTACGAGCCGGCGAAGGACGGTAAGTCGGCGAAGACGACTGTGGGATTCGCTTATGTCCGGGCGGTGGCGGCCAATGGCGGCGTGCCGGTCGTACTGCCGACGGTGGATGATGAGCGGGTCATGCAGAAGTATCTGGATAGGCTCGACGGTCTCGTGATCATTGGCGGGGACGATATTTGGCCCGACGCGTATGGGGAGCAGCCGGACAAGACCGTCCAGCCGCTGGTAAAGGAGCGGTACGAGTTCGAGCGCAAGCTGATCGCCCGCTGGCTCGCGAGCGGCAAGCCCCTGCTCGGCGTCTGCCTCGGCATGCAATTCACCAACGTCGTCTCCGGCGGGACGATGATTCAGGATATCCCCTCCGAGATCGGGACCAAGGTGAACCACAAGGCCTATCACCGCGTCCAGATCGAGCCGGGCAGTTCCCTGGCGAAACTGCTCGGCGGCACCGAAGCGTCGGTCCTGTCCATCCATCACCAGGCGGTGGACAAGCTCGGAAAGAACCTGCGGCCGATTGCCCATGCGGAGGATGGCATCGTCGAGGCCCTGGAGCGCACCGACGGCAAGTTCGGCCTGTTCGTCCAGTGGCACCCGGAGTCCATGACCGACCTCGCCCACCGCAACGCGATCTACGGGGCTTTGGTCCGCGCGGCCGCTTCCAAGAAACAATAGAGCGGTGCGTGATACGCACCCTACGAGCTTTCTTTTCCCAGCTTGAACATGGCTACGCGAGCGTAGCCATGGCACCCGGCATTGGGAGTCTTTGACTAACGGGTGGTACCAGGCTATCATCTTGGGGGTACGAAGAGTCTCGACTGTGGAGGCAACGCCGTTGCGCAAATTGCAGATGCACACCAAGATCCTGCTGGCCCTGGTGGCGGGGATCGGGTTCGGCTTTGCGGCGAATCGCCTGGGGTTCGGCCCATTCGTTATCACCTACATCCGGCCGGTGGGGACGGCGTTCATCAAGCTCATCAGCATGGTCGTCGTGCCGCTGGTGTTCGTGGCTCTGCTCGTCGGCACCGCGAGTCTCAAAGACATCCGCAGTCTCGGCCGGATCGGGGTCAGAACCCTGATCCTCTACGTGTCGATGACCGCTATCTCCGTCACCATCGGCCTGACCCTCGCCAATATGGTGCGGCCCGGCGCCGGCTTCTCGCAGGAAACCAAGCAACAGTTGCTCGACGGGGCCGGGACCCAAGGCGGCGCGCCCAAGGCCGGACCTGCCCTCGACCGGCCTTCCATCAAGGATCTGCTGCTGAACATCATCCCTGCCAATCCCGTGCGGTCCCTGGCGGAGGGCGAGATGCTCCAGACGATCTTCTTCGCCGTGCTGATGGGCATCTGCCTGACGCTGATCCCGCCGGAGCGGGCCAAACCGGTCACCGCCTTCTTCGAGGGCGCCAACGAGATCTTCGTCAAGATGGTGCATGTCATCATGCAACTCGCCCCTTACGGTGTTTTCGCCCTGATTGCGGCGGTCGTCGCCGACTTCGGCCTGGGCATCCTGGTGCTGCTCATCAAGTACTGCGCCACGGTCCTGTGCGGACTGCTGCTGTACATGCTGGTCGTCTACTCCGCGATCCTGAAGCTCCTCGCGCGGACGGGGGTGCGGCGCTTCTTCCGGGGCCTGCGACCCGCCCAGTTGGTCGCTTTCAGTACGTCCTCCAGTGCGGCCACCCTGCCCGTGACGCTCAAGTGCGCAACGGAGAACCTTGGCGTCGCGCCCAGCGTGGCCAGCTTCATGCTGTCGGTCGGGGCGAGCGTCAATATGGATGGCACGGCTCTCTATCAGGGCGTGGCAACGGTGTTCATCGCCCAGTTCTACGGGATCCATCTGGAAGTGGGGCAACAATTGATGGTCGTCTTGACCGCCACTCTGGCGGCCCTGGGTACAGTTGGCATTCCGGGGGCGGGCGTGGTCATGCTTGCCATGGTCCTGCGCAGCGTCGGCGTGCCGCTGGAGGGCATCGGCGTGATCATGGGCGTGGATCGTTTCCTGGACATGTGTCGCACGGCGGTCAATGTGACGGGCGACTCCGTATGTATGATGGTGATTGCCGCCAGCGAGGGCCAACTGGACGCCGCACTGGCCTCCCGACAAACTCAGCAGGAACTCCAAACGCCGCCGGCCCAAGTCGGTTCACCCGAAGAGGTATGAGGACAAGTATGATTGCAGAGACTCGTCGGTGGGCCAAAGCCCACATTGCAGCGACGCTCGTTCTATTTCTCGTGCTGCTCGTCGGGGGCAGGCCGTGCCGGGCGTGTTTTTCCATCATCGTGGGCAAGAAAGCCTCGACGGAGGGACGTGTAATCGTCGCTCATAACGAGGATGATGCGGGCCCGCAGATTGTCAATCATCACAAGGTCCCGCGACGAAGTCATCCGGCGGGGACCAAGGTGAGCCTCCGTAACGGCGGCTCGCTGGAGCAGGTGCCGCAGACCTGGGCGTACATCTGGTCCCAGATGCCGGGGCTGCTCTTTTCCGACAGCTATGTCAACGAGTGGGGCGTGACGGTCGCCTCGGACGGCTGCCCCTCGCGCGAGGATAAGCCCGAACTGATCGACGGTGGAATCGGCTACACGCTCCGGCGGCTCGTGGCCGAGCGGGCCAAAACCGCCCGCGAGGGGGTGTTGCTGGCCGGCAAGCTGGTGGAGCGCTTCGGCTATATCGACTCCGGTCGGACCTATATCATCGCCGATCCCGAGGAAGGCTGGCTCTTCTGCGTGGTCAACGGCAAGCACTGGCTGGCCCAACGGGTGGCGGATGATGAGGTGGCCATGGTGGCCAACACCTACACGATCCGCACCGTGAATCTGCAAAACAAAGCCAATTTCCTGGCCTCGGCGGACATCGTGGACTATGCGAAATCCCGGGGCTGGTACAATCCGCAGACGGATGGACCGTTCGATTTCGCCAAGGTCTACGCCAGCCCGAAGGCCGCCACCCACCCGAACAACATCGGGCGCCAGTGGAGCGGCTTGTCTGAGGTCGCCCGCAACAAGCTCGAGCCCGGTCCCAGTCTGCCGTTTTCCGTGGTGCCAAAGCACAAGCTCAGTGTGTTGGACGCTATGCAGATCCTGCGGCATGACAGGGAAGACGAGTCCGGCCCGACTCCCGCCGATTCGCCGTTTGTCTGCGCGTTGTGCAGCGGTGCGACGCAGACCAGCTTCGTGATCCAGGTCCGCAAGGGCGTCCCTCTCGACATCGGCCTTGTGTACTGGGTCTGCTTGGCCTCGCCGCGAACCTCATTCTATATCCCGTTCCACTTCGGTATCTCCGACTTTCCTGCCGGCTTCCGGCTGGACGCGCAGAAGCCGACAGCGGAGGCCTATAACCGCAAGGTGCAGGCGCCGTTCACGGTGAACCCGCAGGAGGCGTTCTGGACGTTCTCCAATTTCCGCGACAAGGTGGATGCCCGCGGGCCGACGGCCGTGACAGCCGCCAAGACCGCGGCGCAGCGAGTCGAGCAGGACGCCGTCGCCCTGCAGAAGCCCCTCGAAGAGGCGACGCGCCGATTGTACAAGACCGACAGAGCAACAGCGATGCGCCTGCTGGAGAACTACTCCAGGGGCGTGGACCTCTCGGCCCTGGAGGCCCTGAGTAGCGTTCTGTCGGGCAGCAATTGAGTTTGGGCCTGGCAGGCGTCCGGGCAATTGGCAAGGCGTCGCTACGAACGAGGCAGCGTGGCGAAAGGACAATACGATGTTTGTGGGAAAGGTGGTTTCACTGCGGATCATGATTGGACTGCCGGTTCTTTTGAGTCTTACCCTCGTACAGAACGTGCGAGCCGAGACGGAGGGTGAACTCCGGAAGAAGGCGGAGCGGCTGGCGCATGAGGTTCTACTTCTCGATACGCACCTGGACACGCCGTTCGAGCTTCAGAAGAGGATGCAGGACATCTCCGGGCGGATCGAAGGCGGGCATTTCGATTACGTCCGAGCCCGGCAAGGCGGCCTCGACGCCCTCTTTATGGCGGTCTACGTCGCGCCGGAATACGAAGAGAAAGGCGGGGCCAAGACGTATGCCGAAGGGACCATCGACATGATCGAGGGGTTCGCCCGCCGGTGGCCGGACAAGTTCGCCCTGGTCAACTCGATCGACGGGGTCAAGGCCCAATTCGGCAGCGGCAAGGTCTCGATCCTGCTGGCCATCGAGAACGGCTCGGCCCTCGAAGACAACCTCGACAACGTGCAGCATTTTTACGAGCGCGGCGTCCGCTATATCACGCTGGTCCATTCGAAGAACAACCACATCTGCGACTCGTCCTTCGATGATGGGCCGAAATGGCACGGCCTGAGCCCCTTCGGCAAGGAGTTGATCGCCCGCATGAACCGCATCGGCATGATGATTGATGTCTCGCACGCCTCCGATGAGGCGTTCGATCAGGTCCTGGAACTCTCCCGGGCGCCGGTAGTCGCGACGCACTCCTCCTGTCGCTGCTTTACGCCCGGCTGGCAGCGGAATCTGAGCGATCGTCTGATCCGGCGGCTCGCCCGGAAAGGCGGCGTGATTCAGGTTAACTTCGGCTCCATGTTCGTCAACGGCGCCGTCAACGCCCAATTCGAGGTCCTGCGCAAGGAGATCCTCCAGCACATCCAGGCGAATCATCTGGAAGGTCCCCAGCGAAGCCGCTATGTCGAGCAGCGGTGGAAGCAGGCCCAACTCGTTCAGGCCCACGTCGGCGATGTGGCCGATAATATCGATCACGTCGTCAAGCTGGTGGGTGTCGACCACGTGGGCTTCGGGTCCGACTTTGACGGCGTTACGTACGTGCCCGAGGGGCTGGAGGACGTGTCCGCGTACCCAAACCTGATCTACGAACTGCTCCAGAGAGGTTACCGCGAGCCGGATATTCGTAAGATCTGCGGCGCGAACTTCCTCGCCGTGTGGGCGGCGGTCGAGCAAGCCGCCGGTGCGCCGCGGCCCGAGCGGTAGGACACGGGACGCTCCAGACCGGCCCGACCGGCGGACGAAAAATTCCTGCCCGCCGGTCAGAATTCCCCTTGACCCGCTGGGCCCCAGGCAGGTAAAGTATGTCTGCCCCAGTTTTGCAGCAAGGCAGCGAGCGACTTTTGAGGGGCGAGTTGACCTGGGAACAAGGAGCCCGAGGCTTCAAGTGTCTGATTGAATCCGTGGGCTCTTGGGTGCGGGACATGATGCGAGTATGTTGGCGCACCGGGGCCACTTCCAGGGACAGTGACTGACCGGGATGAGCGTGGATCAGGGTACGGATGCGCGGAGACAACTGCCAAACGTAGGTCGGGTGATGAAGGGAGGGAGTTGCATGTGTCTTTCATGGGAGAATGGCTTGCCTTGGGGAGAGGGGAAGTGGTATTATGATTATGCGGCGGAGCCGGGTCCGGGCGTGCCGGAGTCCATCGTCCGCCGTGTCCGGCGGTATTTGGTTTTTCGCAAGCAGATCGATTGTTTGCAGGAGGCCGTCACGGGAGCCGGCGGCGAGGCAAACGCGAGCCGATCCAAGATGAAGCGCGACATCATTGACACGTTGAGCGGGCACTTCCGTTGCCTGAACGAGCAGGTTACCTGCGCGCGGGTCAAGCCCTTCCTGCCGGGCCTGCTGCTGCCCTCCGCGCTGATCCGGATCCCCACGCCGATCACAGTCCACGTCGACCACTGCCCGGAATGTGCCGACGATCTGGAGGCCCTGCGCGACCTTGGCCTGAGCCCCGAGCAGTTGGAGAGGCTCGAACAACTCTACCAGGGCCCCGCGGCCCGCCGGCGGCGGCTCTGCCGTAAAGCGCGATCCAGGATTGGCGCCTTCGTGCGCGGCTCTCTCGACGGGATCGAGAGGGAGCTTCTGGACCACTTGTGCACGTGCGCGCGGTGCCGGTCGCGCGTGTATCGCAGCCGGCAGAAGCTCCTGGAGAGGCGGGCAAACAGCGAAAGCCGGGCCGTGGGCCCGGATGTGGACATTGCTGCCGCCCAGATCTTCGATTATGCGGTTCCGTATGGGCGAGCCAGTGGTGGCGCGCTGCCGGTCGGCGCAACCCTCATGCAGACCGGTCGGGCGTGTCTGCAAAGGATCCAGGAACTCGATGAAACCATCTATGGGATTGCCGAGCGCACGGATTCCGGCATCGCGACGATCTACCGCACCGTCGACACCGATGTGGAGTCTCAACGCGAAGCGGCGTCGGTCGCCGAGAATACGGACACCCCGGAAATCGCCCAATCCTACTCTGACCCCTATCCGGGCTATCCGATTCACGTGCAGGTAATTCGGGGCCGGCCCCAAGAGGCGACACCCGCCTGGTCCCCCGCCGAAATCAAAGCGAGATGGAAGCGCGCGACCTGTGACCCCCAGGTCCGGTTCGTGCTCAAAGCGGCCGTTGCCGCCGCGGCGATCATCCCGCTGGCTGTGTTGTTCTTCAATACGAGCACCGCCTCCGGCATCACCCTCGCACAGATGTTCAAAGCCTTCGGGAGAGCACAGAACATCCACGTCGCAACATTCGATCCGCCCACAGGTCGATTGACGCAGCAATTCTGGATCTCCCGAGAGATGAATCGCCTCCTCATGACGACAGGAGAGGAACGCGTCTTGTATGATCTGGAGGCAAGGAAGAAGAACATCTATCAGACTGCGGAAAGGCCTACCGATGTCGGGCGGTTGAGTGAGCAAGAAAGTTCGCGTGCGCGCCGCCTCATAGACACCTGTCTGGGTTTCACGCTCAGCGACATCCCCACTGACAAGAAGTGGCGTCGAATCCACAAGGGCGTTGCCGAAGGTTTCGAGACGTACGAGTTGATCTATTCGGGGCGGAATCGCTCCGGCACAAGTTATCTCATGAGGTGGGAGATTGACATCAATCCTGCTACGGGATTGCCTGGAAAAGTACAAGCGTTCTGGAGAGGATCTGCCGAGACCGAATGGCAGTGTCGGGGTAGAGTAGAGCTTCAATACCTCCCTACCGACGAAATGGCGGCGATCATCGGCTCGCGCTGAGAGACCGCTTTTTCCTATCGAGCGTCGCGAAAGGGTGACGCGAGCTACCGACGGTCCTCACGGTGCTTCAGAGGATACTTGCTGGCCCTGCCAGAGAACCATGTTGTTATACCCCCTGTCCTTTCCTTTCTCGACCAGCAGGTCGCGCGCGGGCTTGAGTTCGGCGTGGCCGTCCGCGAATCCGATGTTCACGGTCTTGTTCGGATGGCGCCCACCGATGGCGTCCCAGGTCTGTCCCGGCCACAAGTTCCTGTCTTTGTTGATCTCCAGTCCGGGGACGTAGGAAGTGTCCGCGATGTATAGATCCTCCAACGCCACCGGGGGCTCGGCCGCCGCGTGCCACCAGCAGATGAGGCCGTAGCCGGCATCGACGAGCAGCAGGGTCGATCCCGGATGGCGAAGACCAGCGATCGATAGCGGGGCTCCCACGAAGTCTTCCGTGTAGGGCTTCATGCCGGTACGGGTCTTGCACAGCGAGCGGTTGATGCCGTACTTGCCGCAGAGAGGATCGCGATCCAGCTTGGGATCGTCCAGCTTGCTCGACGGACAGTACAGCAGGTTGGGGCCCTGCGCGGACTTGTAGCGAACCACTTGGGCGAAGTCGAACCACCACCAGCCGGGGGTATCGAACAGCGCCTCGCCCTGGTAGCCGGCGGGTGGTTTGTACTTGCGCGTGACATCGAAACCGTAGGGAAGCGACTGACATTCCGCCTCGTAGTTGTGCAGGCTGATCACGAGGTCCCGGAGATTGGCGCGGCAGCGAATCGTCTTGGCCTGCTGGCGGGATCCGGAAAGCACGGCAAGCAGGACCGCCATCAGCAACCCGAGAATGGCGATGACGACGAGCAGTTCGATGAGAGTAAACGCGCTGCGTCTCATGCCTTTTCAATATAAAAGACGATCCCTTGGAAGTCAATCAGCGAACATGCAACTCCGCGGGATGTGTGCGACCACGTATTGTGAGGGCATCCACAGCATTTGCCATGCTGAACGAAGTGAAGCATCTGGCCAGCGAAGAAAACCGGCGCTTGTTACCACGTGCGGCCCAGATCCTTCGCTCCCGCTCAGGATGACAGGTGCACTGCACCGGCACCACGGAATTCAGGAACACACTCCGGGATTGATCTTCGGGGGCAGCGAATGGTACAATCATATCGTGGTGTGATCGTATCGTGTCCGCTGTCTCGAATTGGCTGGCTGGAGGTCCGGATGATAGGGAGGAGACCAGAAGCAACAGGCTCTTACGAGGAGCGTCTGCGATGAGAGCGCTCTATGTGCTGGTTGCCGCCCTGGTGGTTGCGTCCTTGGCATCAGCCAGGGTCTGGACCACAGTCTATCGCTGCGATGAGACGACCCCTCTGGCAGCGGTCGACCCCAATCACCCCACCATCTACCGGGACATCATGGTCGGCACGAGGCTCGTCCTCGTTGTGGGCTCCGATGGCCCGGGTATCTACGGCGACCATCAGCTCTGGTCGGGGGGGCTGGTGATTTCCCGGGACGACTGGCAGCGCGGGACGCTAAGCGGCAGAGGCTACAACCAGCAGCGGCGCAACTACGATGGCTCCGCACTCTTCGCCGCGGCGACCCAGGGTAGAGCCAGCGTCCAATATCGTGAGTACTTCCAACCTGACACGGGATACGGTTTTGACCTCAGGCCCAACCAGTACAGCAGCGCCGGCGATTGGTTCGTGTTCGACTACCACGCCGAGCGGCCCGGGTCCTGTGACGTGGCCTTGTACGATTTTCACGCCAGTCTGGATATGCCGCTCGAGACGCTTTCCTTCACGCACGTTCCCTCGCGGGATTTCAATGGCGACACGATCGTTACCTTCTGGGATCTTGCCCTGCTCGCTTCGCGCTGCGGCACCGTAGTCGGGTCCGATCCCAATGATCCCGCTGCACCCCTCGACCTCGATTGCAATGGCCGGATCGACTTGGGAGACATCGCCGCGTTCAGCGAGTACTGGCTGGAGCGAACGGACTGTGGCAAGCCCATGACCGATCCCACCAAGTCATCGCCAAGCCTCTGAGGCGGCGCTGTCCTTACCCGCAGGCTCGCATGTCAGAATAGTACCACTCGCCGGTGACTGTACAACTGAGGTAGCTGTCGAGTAGGCAGCTCGTGCTCTGGCTACCCGTCATCATCGACTCGCTGCACGAGCCGCTCGATGCCGGCCCACAACCCCAGCGTTCGTACACGACATCAACAGAACCCGAACAACCGGTGACATACTCGTCGCAATAGATTACATAGCTTTCCTGGAGGAGTTGGTTGCAGGCGTAGTAGGCGCCGCCGAGAACACTGGCGAGCTGAGCATCGGGCAACGTGGTGAACGAGCCGGAGATCGGCCGGTCGGACAGCAGCAGCGCGACACCCTCGGACCAGTCCATCGGGAAGAAGTCCACGCTCTGGCTATAGTGGAATTTTCTGCTCGCTAAATCGGTGATCCAGACCTCGCGGTCGTCGACGGCATCCAGCACGACGAAATGGTTCTTGCCCGGAATGTGCAGGATGGCCTTGACGCCCGCGAGGCCCTGGAGGGTCGCCAGATCGGTCTGCACGGCCCGGCCGTAGAGACCCTGGCTCTCGGCGCAGCGCTTCATGTCATACAGGCTCGTCCAGCCGTCCGACCCCACCAAGCGGGCCAAGGCCTGGTCCGGAATGGTCTTGCCCAACTCCGCCGCCGCTTGCTGCAGGGCGGCGGTGGCGCAATTCTGCCGGCGGGAATTCGCCCCGGCCGCGTAGGCGAGCCTTTGCGCCAACAGACTCCGCGCATCGACTCGATCGGATTGAACGTAGAGCGCCGACTCGGCCGCGACCGGCGAAGAATACTCCACCAGCGCCTTGATCTTCAAAGACACATCGAAGCTGCCCGGCGCCGGCGCGGCGGCGTTGACCGAACTGAACGTCCACTGCTCGGAAGTCGGCAGCCGGCTCGTCATGCTGTCATTCTGCCGCTCGACACGGATGTTCCACGGTACCCAGTTGCTCCCGGCCAGCCGGTAGTCCGAGCACGTGTAGGTCATCACCAAGCCGCCGGGGCTGGTCAGCGTGGCGTTGGTGACGGCGTACGCCTTGGCCGGATCGAGAGTCAGATTCATCGAGACGCCGTTGGCCTGCGCCAACGTCATATCGATCGTACCGCCGGCGTTCTGTTGCGCGGAAACCTGGGCGGCCGCGAGCCTGGCCATGGTGAACCGGCCGTAACCCCAGGGAATCAGCCCGGCCGTCAGCGGGCCGGTGACCGCCCGCGGCAGCTTGCCCGCCGCGTCCACCACGGCGTGGTTGCCCGAGACGCTGTAGGTCGTGTACTCCTGCCCGTCCCAGGTGAAGATGCGCTGCTTGTTCCACCGCAGGTCGATCTGTTCCGTCATGTCGTTGCCGGCGAGGCCGGCGTCCGGCGTGACCGAGTCCTGGCGCGAATCGATGTTGATCTCCCAGTAGAACCGCCCGTTGTCATATTTCACGGTCACGTGCGAGCTCTGCGCGGACTCGTTCGACAGCTTGTACTTCACGTTGAAGGGAATGGCGTCGAGCTTCATCTTCTGCAGCGCCGGCGTCTTTTCCTTCTTATTGGGGTTATTCTGGTAATCCCCGATGGCCTTGTCGGTCTCGTTCCGGATCGTGGTCGGGTCGGTCGTCTTCGGGGCCCCGTATTCCTGGTGGCTCGCCTGAATCGTGCCGACCGGCAGCCACGTGTTGCGCGGCCGGCTCGTCACCTGCTGCAAGATTTGCTGAATCTCCGCATTCGACAACGTTCGTTGTCCCCAAGCCGCCGGGCCCAGACACAGAGTCGCCGCGACCACCCACAGGATCTTTGAAGTCCTCATGACAGGACCCTCCTTCCACAGTACTTGCGCTTCACACTCCGCTTTTCTTCACGTTCAGGCCCCCATCCATGACGCCCCAATTAAAGTCTACTACAGAGAATTACCCCTGTCCAAGAAAATAGGGGTGATCTTCAATATTTTCTCGGGCACGCCCGGTAAGAGGCGATTTGCGTCGCTCGTTTGACGAATCCGGCACCGGGGTCATATAATCATGATTTCCGAAGACAGTTCCACTCTTGGAAAGGTCCTACGATGCAGGTGATCAGCACAGAGGTCAGCCAGATCCTCCAAAACGCCTCCTGGATCCGGCGGATGTTCGAGGCCGGAATCGAGCTCAAGCAGAAGCACGGGGCCGACAAGGTCTGCGATTTCACGCTGGGCAACCCCGATCTGCCGCCCGTGCCCGAGGTCGGCCGCACGCTCCGGCGTCTGGCGGATACCGTGGATCAGCCCCTGTCACTGGGCTACATGCCCAATGCCGGCCTGACCACCACCCGCCAGCGCCTGGCGGAATACCTCGCCCAGGAGCAGCAGGTCCCGCTCACGGCCCAGCAGGTCATCGTCACCTGCGGCGCGGCCGGGGGGCTGAACGTCGTGTTTCGCACGGTCCTCGAACCCGGGGACGAGGTCATCTGCCCGTCCCCCTACTTCGTCGAGTACGGGTTCTACGTGGGCAACTTCGGCGGCAAGCTCGTCCCCGTCCCCTCCAAACCCCCGGCGTTTGCCCTGGATCTGGACGCCATCGCAGCGGCCATCACCGACAAGACCCGTGCCGTGCTCATCGATAGCCCCAATAATCCCACGGGCATTGTGTACAAGCGGGGTGAACTGGAGGCCCTTGCGGCCCTGCTGACTCGCGCGGGCGCCGGGCGCGACCGGCCCATTTACCTGATCTCGGATGAGCCCTACCGATTCCTCGCCTACGATGGCGTGGAGATCCCGCCCATCCTGCCCTTGTATCCGTTCAGCGTGGTGGTCGGCTCGTTCTCCAAGAGTCTGTCCCTCGCGGGCGAGCGCATCGGCTACATCGCCGTCAGTCCCTCCATGCCGATGGCGGACCCCTTCCTTGCGGGCCTGATCCTGTGCAACCGGATTCTCGGCTACGTCAACGCCCCGGTGATCGGCCAACGCCTCGTGGAGGCGGCCCTGGGGGCCACGGTGGATGTGGGAATCTACAAGAGCCGCCGGGACACCATGGCCGCCCTCTTGCGCGACGCCGGAATCGAGTTCGCCCTGCCCAAGGGCGCCTTCTACTTCTTCGCCAAAGTCCCGGGCAGATTGGATGATGTGCAATTCTGCCA
>JAMCWO010000062.1 GCA_023481165.1 Planctomycetota bacterium
GTTGCTCCGCATCGTCGCGCCGATAGCCAGGGCCTGCCACTGCCCGGTGACCGTGCCGGTGGTGGAGACATCCGAGATCTCCGCCGTCGTGGTCCGCGTCGCATCGTGGCTGGTCACCGCCATACCGATGTAGACGTTGGCAGCCATCTGGATGGTCTGGTCCGTGCCCTGCTGGGTCCAGGTCTTGCCATCCGCCGAGCGCTCCGCCTTGAAGTTGTTGCCGGTGCGCGTGATCCGGACCCAGTATGGGGCCACCAGCCCGGTGGTTTGGCTATTGGCCGAGGATCCAGCCAGGGCATTGCGCCACTGGAACGATACCCCGCTGCCCGGGGTCACCGCGATGCACACGTTCTTGGCGTTGGCGTCGAGGGTCTCGCGGATCATGGGGGCCGCCTTCGCCCAGGCGTTGGTGTTGGCGATGCTGTCCACTTTCATCGTGATGGAGCCATTGCCGCTCAGTTGCTTGTAGACAAAGCGGAACTGGTCGGAGGTGCCCCAGATGTCGGTGCCGCTGCCGCTGACGGCGAAGGCATTGTTGCCCTTGTCGGCAAAGCCCACCGGATAGCCGCGGAAATACAGCGCCAAAGTGTCGGCGCCGTTGGTCGTCCAGTTCTGGGTGGTGTCGAAGGTCCGCTCCGTCTCGGAGTAGAACGGTGTCTTGACATTGTTGTACTCGAACGGCATGGCCTGTTTGCCGCCGTGGACGACGGTCTGCTCGGCGAACGGGGCTTGCAGATAGCCGATGACCGAGCCGGTGCCGTTGGTCCAACCATCGACCCAGGACTCGTAGATGCGGCTGCCTTCATCATCGGTATAGCTCTCGAAGTCATCTACCGGCGCGTATTCCTGTGTGGTGAAGCTCCAAACCTCGCCCGGATACGTGACGGCATTGACCTCATCGACCTTCCAGGAGTACTGGGTGCCGAAGTTGAGGGCGCCCGGGTCGAAGCTATGTTCGGTCACCGTCTGGGCCGCGGCGAAGGCGTTCGGGTCGGTGCCGAAGGACACGGCGTGCGAGCCCGCCTCGCGGCCGGGCCGCCAATTCAGGTCGGTATCCACGCTGACGCCCGTCGCCGCCGGGCCCGGTTGCGGGGCGCGCGCCTGCACCGGGACGTAGGTGAACCGCACTTCGCTCAACCCGGTCTGCGGGGCCATGCCGCCCCAGTTGGTATTGATCGTCAGTTTGACGAACTTGGCCTCGACGCCGCCGAAATTGACAGTCGTGTTGGCGGCGTAACCGGCGATGCCGGGCGCCTTGGCGAATTCCGGCACATTGGCCAAGGCCGTCCACGTTGTGCCATCGGTGGAGTACTCAATGGTCACATCTTTGGCGCCGAAACCCATGAAGCTCTCGATCATCTGGTTGGAGTTCCAGACCAGAAGCTGATACAGCTTGTAGACCTTGTCGAATTCATACTGGATCCAGTTCGGCTTGGCGCCGGCGCTCGTCCAGATGGTGGCCAGGTCGGTGCCGTGCAGGCCGTTCTTGTCGAGTCCGGAGCCGTCGACGGTCGTCTGCGGTCCTCCCATGCCGGACTGGGTGCTGGAGGCCGTGGCGGTGATCTTCGTGATCGGATAACCATAGGGCTCGGCCGTGAACGACCAAACGCCGCCCTTATAGATGGTGTTATCGGCGGACTTGTTGACCTCGTCGATCCGCCAGTAGTAGGTCTGCCCATAGGTGAACACGCCGGCGGGATCGAAGGTGGTGTCGGCCTGGCCCTTGCCGGCCAGCAGGTCGTTCGCACTCGTCCGGGAGGCGTTGTTCACGTCCGCGAACACCGTCCCGAAGTACACATCGTGCGTGGCGGGGTACTGGCCCGCGGTCCAGCTCAGCGTCGCATCCCGCGGCACATCCGTGGCGCCGTCCGCCGGACTGACGTTCTGGGCCAGGGCCTTGTTGGACAGGCCGGCCATGATGCTCGTGATCTCCGCGGCCGACAGGGCCTTCTGCCAGATCATGAAATCATCCACCATGCCGGTGAAATAATTGCCGCCGTTCCAGGAGCCCAGGCAGATCCCGCCGGAGGTCGCGAGGAACGGGACCGATGAGTTCTGGGCGACCTGCACGCCGTTGATGTAGATTCTCTTTTGTTGCGCGGCAAAATCGTACCAGAACGCCACATGCTGCCAGTTGCCGCTCTGGATGCTATTGGTGGGAGCGTCGAGGTCAACATTATAGAATCCGAAGCGGAGGTTATTCGTGCCTCCACTGTCCGTACTGGCCGGCCCGCCCACCCGCAGGTGCAAGTTCAATTGGGTCGCGCTGGACTGCGACGTGGAGAAGACGATCTGGGAACCGCTCGCCGGCAGCGTGGGATTCATCCAAAACGCGATGGTGAAGCTGCGGTTATCCAGGGCGACGTGCGCCCCCCGGACATCACCCGCGCCGGTAAACCTCAGCGCCCCGCTGCCGATCTTGCCCGGCGTCGCCCACGTGGGCCCCGCGGAAATGGTCCCGTTATTGGCGTTCACGGTCATGTCATGGGCGATCGTGCCCGCTTCATCATCCAGGGGCCAGTAGACGGCCAGGGCCGGATCGAACCCGGCCAGCGCCGACCAGGCCGGCCCTAATAGCAGAAGACAGAACGTCACAAGAATGGGTTTTCTGAACATGGTTGTCCTCCTTCAAATGGGGTATGTGAGCGCTGCACGCGCCGCAGGCGGTGCGCCTGCCGTTGGCGGTCGGTTTGCTCCTCCTGCACCATCAAACATCGTCACCCAAGGGCCCGATAAGCATGCTGGTCGGGACACTTCAAGTCGCATTCTACCGTAGGCGGCCGGTCGGAATCAAGCACAATCCGGGGGTCATTCGCCGAACTCCTATATTAGCAGTTATGCATTCCCACTTGACCCGCGGCAGTGACGTACCGGCACTCGCCGTAACGCCGTGGCACATGGAGGGGCCATCGCGAAGACCGCCAAGAATGTCTTCGCGCCGGTGCGGGACGGATGTACGATGACGGCATACCGATTCAGGAGACCTATCATGCGACAGATATCGACAGTGATGCCCGTGTCCCTGGTCCTGTGGACGATTTCGCTTGCGCTTGCAGGGGCGTCGGAAGAGACTCGACGCGGCGTCACTACGAGCGTGCCTGCCGATTACGCCATCGGCGCCGATCTTTCGTTTCTCAAACAGGCGGAGGATCGGGGGACCGCGTTCAAGGACGAGGGTCAGGCGAAGCCCGGCCTGCAAATCTTCCGCGCGCACGGCTACAACTGGATTCGCCTGCGGTTGTTTCACACGCCTGCGCGCCTGCCCAACAACCTGGAGTACACTCTCGCCCTGGCCAGGGACGCCCAGAAGCTCGGGTACAAGTTCTTGCTGGATTACCACTACTCTGACACCTGGGCCGATCCGGGCAAGCAGACCATCCCCAAGGCTTGGCAGGGCAAGTCCCATGCCGAGCTGGTGCAGGCCGTGCGCAAGTACACCCGCGATACGATTGCCGCGTTCCGCGCGGCGGGTGTTCCGCCGGACATGGTCCAACCCGGTAACGAGATCACGCCCGGCATGCTTTGGCCCGATGGCAGGCTGCCCGCCAACTGGGACAATTTCGCGGAGCTTCTCCAGGCCGCCATCGAAGGAGTGAAAGCAGGCAGCGGCGACGCACCCGCGCCGCGGATTATGATCCACATCGACAAAGGCGGCAACAAGAACGCGACCAAGGCGTTCTTCGATAAGCTGAACTCCTACGGTGTCCCCTATGACGTGATCGGACAGTCCTTTTATCCGTGGTGGCACGGGTCCTTGCAGGACCTGCGCGAAAACCTGGCCTTGATGGCCGAGGCGTACCACAAGGACATCATCGTCGTGGAGGCGGCCTACAACTGGCGGCCCACCGAATACAAGAACAAAGAAGCGCCGTTTCCGGAGACGCCGGAAGGGCAGCGGCAGTTTCTGGAGCAGGTCCATCGCGCTGTCCTGGAGACGCCGCACGGCCTGGGCAAAGGCGTCTTCTGGTGGGAGCCGGCGGTCACCGGCCCGTTGCGGTCGCGCGGCTTCTTCGACGAGGACGGCAACGCCTTGCCCGTGATCACGGTCTTCGACGAGTCTCGAAAACGCTGAGCCGTAGTGGATCGTCCGGTCTATCCCAGGCGGATTGGTGGGCCCAGCCCACCCTGCGATTTGAAAGGGCAATCATGAAGGTATGGAGCAACGTTCTGGTGCTGGGTGCCCTGTCCACGCTCGCGTGGACAGGCTCGACGGCCTTCGTCCCAACGCATGCCTACGCAAGCGTAGGCATGGCACCCGCGCAGACGGGGGGCCAGACTGTCGAAGTGAAGTCGCCGGACGGGAGGATCGTTCTTTCGTTAGCGGTGAAGGATTTCGAAGGGGCGGCCTCGTGCCCGGTCTACAGCGTTACGTATCGGGGCAAACTTGTGATTGCCCCATCCCGTTTGGGGCTGGCGCTTTCGCCCTCACCTCTGGCGGAGGGGCTGCAGATTGCGCGCCAGACCGAAAGCGGCGTCGACACGCAGTGGAAACCGGTCTACGGCGAGCGGAGCATCATCCGCAATCACTACAACGAGGTGGTGGTCGAGCTGCAGGAGTCCCATGCGCCCAACCGATTCCTGTTTCTGGCCTTGCGGGCGTACGATGAAGGGGCGGCGTTCTGCTACACCTTGTCGAGGCAACCCGGACTGGAGAACGCCACCATCACGCGCGAGTTGACCGAATTCCGCTTCCCCGCCGACTACCGCGCCTGGGCGAGCTACACGGCCCAGGGCGTCTGCACGAGCGTGCCCATCAGCCAGATCCAGCGCGGTTGCGAGCGTCCGCTGGTGGTTCAAGTGGCGGAGGATATGTACGCGGCGGTGGCTGAGGCACGACTGGTGGACTATGCGCGGATGAAGCTCTCGCCCTTGACCTCCGTCCCCCACAGTCTGGTTGCTGATCTGGGCAGCGAAGTCTCATCGTCCCTGTCTCTGCGAATTCCTTGGCGTGTGATCCTGCTCGGCAACAGCCCCGGCCAGTTGTTGGAGCGCAACGACCTCCTGCTCAACCTCAATGAGGCCTGCGCCATCGAGGATACCTCCTGGGTCAAACCCGGCAAGGTCATCCGCGAGGTGACGCTCACTACCGTGGGCGGCAAGTCCTGCGTGGACTTCGCCGTCAAGCACAACCTGCAATACGTAGAATTCGACGCGGGCTGGTATGGTCCGGAGAATGACGATGCTTCCGACGCGCGCGGAGTTCACCTCGATCCCAAACGTTCCAAAGGCCCGCTGGATTTGCAGGAGGTCATCCGCTACGCCAGCGCGCGCGGCATCGGGATCATCCTCTACGTGAACCACAAGGCCTTGGAGCGGCAGTTGGACGAGCTGTTGCCGCTGTACCAGCAATGGGGCATCAAAGGCATCAAGTTCGGCTTCGTCAACGTCGGCACGCAGAAATGGACAAGCTGGCTGCATAATGCCATCCGCAAAGCCGCTGAACACCAACTGATGGTCGATGTCCACGATGAATACCGCCCGACCGGCTGGTCGCGGACCTATCCGAACTTCATGACCCAGGAAGGCATTCGGGGCGATGAGGAACGCCAGCCGAACAGCATGTCCCTGACGACGCTGTTCACCCGGATGCTGGCCGGGGCGGGCGACAACACGATCTGCTACTACGACCAGCGCGTGGATCAGCAGGCGACGCACGCCTATCAACTGGCCAAAGCCGTATGCTTCTACAGCCCGTGGCAGTTCCTGTACTGGTACGACCGCCCGTTCCTCTCACGTGAGGCGACGGCTCGTGCGCCCGATGCTCGTAACGTGATCGGTGATGAGCCCGAGCTGGAGTTTTTCGATCATTGCCCGACGGTCTGGGACGACACGAAAGTCCTGCACGGCCGCATCGGTGAACATGCCGTGATCGCTCGCCGCAGCGACGACAACTGGTTCATTGGTGCCATGAACAGTGACGAACCCCGCGCGCTGGACGTCCCGCTGCAATTCCTTGACGCCGGCAGGAAATACACGGCGCACATTTACTCCGACGACCCGACCGTCTCGACACGGACCCACGTCAAGATCGAGCAGCGCTTGGTAGATCGCAGCATGGTGCTGAGGATAGCGATGCCCGCCCGCGGCGGCCAAGCCATCCGGCTGGTGCCGGCTCGTTAGTTTGTGCTCGGGGCGACACCTGCCGGCGCGGCTTTCTTCTCCAGCACATCGTCGTGGAAGAGCACGTAATAGCCGCCCAGCAATACGGCCATCATGACGGTGAGGATGACCCAGATGGCATTCCAGTTGGTGACCTTCTGGACGACTCCTTCGACCGTCTGTTCGACCGTGTACAGATCGATCAGCTTCACGTTGAAGAACGTCCCAACGAGCATGCCGATGCCGTATTGAATCAGGGCGAGCAGCCCCTGCGCCTGGGCCCGGATCTCCGGCCGGGCTTTCAAATCCACGTAGACCTGGCCGCCGACAAAGAAGAAACCGTAGATCACGCCGTGCACAAGAATGGCCACGTAGTACAGGAAGGGCAGACCCAGCGTGCCGCCGCCCCAAAACGCGGCGTACCGCACCAGCAGCGCCACCAGCCCGGCGCCCATCGCCCATTTGGCCCCGTAGCGCGCCAAGGCTACCGGCACCAGGAGCATGAGGAACATCTCCACGAATTGCCCCAGGTTCATCGTCGCCGTCACCTGCTTGAAGCCCTGGCTCTGGAAGAACTGGGAGCCCAGCGAGAAGTACATCGTGAACGGCAGCATCACGAGCATGGAGATCACCACGAACAGAGTGAAGTTGCGGTCCTTCAACAGCGACAGGGCCCGCAGTCCCAGCACATCGATGATCGAGGAGGGCTTTCCCTTGGCCGGTGGGGGCGTGTTGGGCAGCGTCAGATTGAGCAGGGCGGCCAGCAGGGCCGTGCCCGCGCCGCAGTACAGAGGGATCGCCGTGCCGTCGATGGGGTTGGTGCCGAGCACTTTCACCGCGAAGAGACTGAACACGGCGGCCGCCACCCAGCCGACGGAGCCCCAGACGCGAATCTGCGGAAACTTCTCGGCGGGAGCATTCGCCATGGCGATGGCGTTGGTCAAGCTCCAGGTGGGCATATAACACAGCATCCCCAACAACAGGATCACGAACAGGACCGTCGGATTCGTCTGCAACCCTCCCAGGAGAAACAGCACCGCGCAGCAGAGATTCAGGATCATCAGCACCTTCTGGCTGGCGAAGTGACGATCCGCTACCATGCAGAAGATGGGCGCCACGAGGCACCCCAGGGGCATGCTGCTGAGGATCAGGGCCTTCAGAGTGCCGGTAATCCCGATGTTGTCCACATACTGGGCCAGTTGCACCCACCAGGCCGCGAACATCATGTACTGGAGGAACATCATGATGCTCAGGCGGATTCGGACGTTCATGGACATGCTGCTCATTGCAGAGCTCCTTTCTTGAAGAAGCGGTCTGTTTCGTTCGTAGTGACGCCGTAAGGCGTTCTTCCTATGCCCTGACGGGCACACTACAAACCAAGCCGGCCCAGATCATACCACACGGCCCTGGCGTCGGCTACAAATAGCTTCAAAGAAGATTGATGATCGTCGCGACGGAGGTTAGCATAATGCGGTGCACAACGGCAAATTTCTCTTTTTCATCTCAGAAGGAGGTCATCATGAGTGATTCCAATGAAATGACGCGGCGCGGCTTCATGCAGCTTGGGGCCGGTGTAATCGCGGCGGCGGGGCTGGGGCGGGCGGCGGCGGCCGCGGCGGCGAAGAAGATCCCGATCGGCTTGCAGGTCTACTCGGTCCGCAATGAGGCCCAGAAGGACCTGGCGGGCGTGCTGGCCCAGGTGGCTGAGATGGGCTATAAGGGAGTCGAATTTGCCGGGTACTACAACTGGCCGGCGGAGAAGATTCGCAAGGTCCTCGACCAGAACAAGCTCCAGTGCTGCGGGACGCACACCGGCTTGAACGAAATGAGGGGCGAGCGGTTCGCCAAGACGGTGGAGTTCAACAAGATCATTGGCAACAGAAATTTGATCGCGCCCAGCGGCATGCCGACGAACTCTCAGGAAGCGGTTATCCAGTTCGCCAAGCAGATGAGCGAGTTGGCCGCCAAGGCCAAGGAGCAGGGGATGCGGGTCGGCTATCACAATCACGCCGGCGAGTTTGACACCAAGGGCGGCTTCGTGCCCTGGGAGGTCTTCGCGAAAAACAGCAGCCAGGACGTGATCCTGCAGGTTGATATCGGCCACATCGCTCGCGCCGGCGCCGATCCCGCCAAGTATATGGCGATGTTCCCGGGCCGGCTGACGACCGTGCACGTCAAGGATTTCCGCAAGGGCCAGCCCGATCCGGTCGTCGGCGAAGGCGACGTGGATTGGCCCACCATGTTCAAGATCTGCGAAGGCGCCGGCGGCACCGAGTGGTACATCATCGAGGACGAAGCCACCGTCGGGCCGATGCAGCGAGTCAAGACGGACATCCAGAATCTCCGCAAGCTGCTGGCCAAATATCATGGGTAAGTGACGCGACATACGCCTGCGTAGGGTGGGCTGTGCCCACCAATCGGTCGTTGCTGCCCGCGGATTGGTGGGCACAGCCCACCCTACGGCATGCCATGAAGGGGAGTTGCTATGGTGAAGCGCGGATGGTTGTTGGGCGTGATCGTGCTGGCGATGGCGTTGCCGGTGCACGCGGAGGAAGTCATCTTCATCCCGGCGAAGATCGATGGTCCCGTTCACGATCCGGCGCAGCACAGCTATTGGTTCGGGCCGTTCTGCGAGTGCGCCTCGGTCCTCGACTTCGACGGCGATGGCGACTTGGATATCGCCTGCGGGCGGAACTGGTACGAGGCGCCCAACTGGACCAAGCACGCCAACTTTCGCGATGGCGCTGAGACCAATGGCCCCGAGACCGACGACAACAGCGAATTCGCCATGGATGTCAATTTCGACGGCAAAATGGACATCGTCAGTTCGGGCTGGATGTTTCTCAAAGGCGCCTTCTGGTACGAGAACCCCGGCAAGAAGGATGTGGTGTGGCAATCCCATCGCATCCATCAAGCCGTAAACATGGAGGGCATCATCCACGGCGATATCGACGGCGACGGCGACGACGACATCCTGTGCAACCACTGGGCCCTGGTCAAAGGCCAGGGCATGACCTGGCTGGAGCACATCAACAAGGCCCCGTGGTTCGTGGAGCATGTCGTCGGGACCGAGGGCGATATCCACGGCAACGGCCTGGGCGACATCAACGGCGATGGACGCGTGGACATTGTGACACCCGTCGGCTGGTACGAGCAGCCGAAAGATGCACGGGTCACGCCCTGGACGTTCCACGCCGATTACGAGTTCCAGCCCGCCAGGGGTAAAGGCGGGGCGGGCTCGCACCCGATCCTGGTCTACGACGTGGACGGCGACGGCCGCAACGACATCCTCATCGGCTCGGCCCACGCCTATGGTTTCGCCTGGCTCCAGCAGAAGGTGGACGGCGCCGGCAAGCGGACCTTTACGACGCACTGGGTCGAGACCGACTTCAGCCAGGTTCACACCTTCGCGCTGGGTGATCTCAACGGCGACGGCAAACCCGACCTCGTGACGGGCAAGCGCCTCTTCGCCCACCACGGCCACGACATCGGGGCCTTCGAGCCTCTGTATACCTTCTGGTACGACATGAAAGGCGGCGCCTTCGAGCGGCATATCCTTTCGTACAACCACCTGCCGTATTATCCGGAAGAAGGGGGCATCAATCCGCCACCGAACTACGTAGTGAGCGCGGGGATGAAGCTCAATATCGCCGACCTGAACAAAGACGGCCGCAACGATATCATTATCGCGGGCAAAGGCGGCCTGTACGTCTTCTACAATCACGGCAACCCGCCGACCCCGCCACTGCTGCACAAGCTGGCCCCGGAGGAGGCGTATCCCACCTGGCGGAACTGGCCCGAATACCAGGTCCTCTTCAACAGCAAGGACCTCACCGGCTGGAAAGTGCCCGCAGGCGACAACGGCCACTGGAAGGTGGTCGATGGCGTGATCGACTGCGACGGCAAACCGAGATCCAGAGAGGGGGTGGTCCTTTGGACGGCAGACTCCTTTGAGAATTTCTCCCTGCACGTCGAGTGCCGGTTCGACCACGTCACGAGCCCGGATGCAATGGCTACCATGCCGCATGTCTCTGCCGGCCTGGGCCGTGAGGGGACTGAGGTACTGACGCCGTACATGAGTTCCTATATCCTGGTACGTGGGGCCGGCCCCATAGAGGGCGACAGCGAGATCGCACAGAAGGCGGCGCTCGAACAGGGGGCGAGCGCGTTTAAGCTGATGACCGTCAAACCCGTCGGGCAATGGAATTCGTGCGATATCACTCTGGTGGGCGATCGCGCTACGGTCCTGTTTAATGACAAGGTGATGCTTGAGAATGCCCAGATTCCTGTCCTTGCTGCCAGTGGGCCCATCGGCCTGCGGCACGATGGCGGTCTCGACCAACAGACGGGCCAATTTCGCCCGGCGACCAGCGTGGTGCAGTTCCGCAACATCTTGATTCGCAAGCTCCCCCGAGGGGCAGGGCAACAGGCGAGCACGCGAAAACCCACCGGCGACGGCTTCGTGACGCTGTTCAACGGCAAGGACCTGACGGGCTGGCTCACGGGTCCCGACAACTTCTGGGTGGTCCAGGACGGTGTCCTGACTGTCACCCGTCCGACCGACGGCAAGGAGCACAACTTCGACTACCTCTGGACCAAAGATACCTACGGGGACTTCGTCCTCGATTTGGAGTTCAAGGTCGTCGAAGGTACCAACAGTGGCATCTTCCTGCGCACGGCCGACCGGAAGGACCCGGTCTACACCGGGATCGAGGTCCAGATCGCCAATTCCTACGGACGACCGAAGATCACCAAGACCGGCACCGCCGGCGCCATCTATGATTGCCAGGAGCCTTCCAAAAACATGCTCAAAGCCCCCGGCGAGTGGAACCGCTGCCAGGTGACGTGCCGGGGCAGCCGCATCGAAGTCGTTCTCAACGGCGAGAAGATCATCGACATGGACGTGGACCGGTGGGTCAAGGCCGGCGCGAACCCGGATGGCACGCCGAATAAGTTCAAGCAGGCGCTCAAGGATTTCGCCCGCGTCGGCTATGTCGGTTTCCAGGACCACGGCCGGCCCGTCTGGTACCGCAATATCAAGATCAAACGGCTTTGAGCGCAGCCCGCCAACGGGTATACTATGGATCATCGCATAACGATAGATAGGAAAGGAGCCGACCTTATGTGTGACCAGATGCCGCTGTCGAACGATCCGATCCAAGGCTATAGCCGCCGCCAGTTCATCACCACGGCCCTTGCGGGTGCGGGAGTTCTCGCGGCCGGGCCGGAGTTGTTGTCCGCCGCCGAGGGAAAGAAGAGGAAAGGCGCTGCCAAAGGCCAGACCGCCAAGGGCGCGGCCACCGATATCGTGACCTTGGGCTCGACCGGCATCAAAACGACCCGGTTGGCCCAGGGCACCGGCTGGAACGGCAGCGGACGCTCCTCGGCCCATAGCCGCCTGGGCGAGAAGGCCTTCGCGGAGCTGGTTCGTCACAGCATCGACGAGGGGATCGCTTTCGTCGACACCGCCGACCTCTACGGCACCATGCCCTATGTCGGCACAGCGCTCAAAGGCGTCCCGCAGGACAAGTACATCGTCATGAGCAAGATCTGGCCGCGGAAGGAGTACTGGAACTCGCCTTCCGGCGGGGCCAAGGAAGAGGTGGACCGCTTCCGCAAGGAGCTCAACCGGGATGTCCTCGACATCTGCCTGATCCATTGCATGATGGACGCCAACTGGCCCAAAGAGTTCGAGCGGATTCGCGATGAGCTGTCCGAGCTCAAGCAAAAGGGCATCGTTCGGGCCATCGGTGTCTCCTGTCACGATCAGGAGGCTTTGAAGGTCGCGGCGACTCATCCCTGGACCGACGTGGTTCTGGCCCGCATCAATAACATCGGCAAAGGGGCCCAGATGGACCTGCCGCCGGCCGAGGTCGCGCCGGTGCTCAAGCAGGCCCGTGCCAACGGCAAGGTCGTCTTCGGCATGAAGCTCTTCGGAGCCGGAGCGCTGACCAAGCCCGAGCAGAAAGACGCCTCCTTGAAATATGTCTTTCAGAATCAGTTGGTCGACGCCGTCACCATCGGCATGATGCAGCCCAAAGAGGTGGACGACACGATCCAACGCGTGACCAAGGCCCTCAAGGCGTAGCTGTAGTCACGACAATCTTCACCGCCTGAATCGCATTGTTGCCCGACTTCGGGAAGGGCCGCGGCATGGGCTGCGCGATACCGTTGGCATCGATCGTCCGGCAGCGCAGGTCGTATTCGCCGGGGCGGTCGATCGTCAGCAGCGTTGCCCAGTGCACAATCGCGTAGCGCATCGGCCACTGGAGCGGCTTGCCTGTGGCGGGATCGACTTGGCTCGGCACCGGCGGCAGCTTGCCATCGGGGACGCCGCCGCCCCAATGCTGCTGCGGGGGCGGCAGGATTGCGGCATCTTTCCAGTCAGCCTTGGTGAAATAAGGATCGTCCTTCGGGAGCGGCGCGCCACGCGGGCAGACCCAGTACTGAACCTTGCTCAGGCCGGACACGCCCACTTGGGCGACTCCCGTGATCGGGGCCGGCTCTCCCGCCTTCATCGTCTTCGGCGTGTGGATGAAACGGGCACAGGTTTTCATCATGCTGTCTGTATCATTGTTCCACGAGGCATACGTGTCACTTGCCTGGTAGTTGTTGCTCAGGATGACCCGCTGGAGCCACTTGACCGACGCATTGCCGTACGAGCTGGGGACCAGCATGCGGACCGGCCCACCGCGCTTGGCGGTGAGCCATTGATCGTTGAGCTTGTACGCGAGAATCACCGGGTGCTCGCCCGGCGGGTCTTCCAGAACGCGGCCGATGGGCAGCGAGCTTTGAAATCGCTGCTGGGGATCGTCGTTATGGTAGCCGTAATAGAACACGCGGCGGACATTGCCGGTCGGGCGGGCCAGCCAGACAACCTCCCGCAACGGCACACCTTCCCACAGCCCCATGCCGCACGGGCGCGCGCCATTGGTGCAGGACGTCACGCTCAGGAACCGCACCACGTGTTTCTCGGCCAGCTTCATCAGACTATCCCAGTTCAGGGCCGTACCGGAAGCTTTGGAGAGCGGGTTCTCCACCTTGGCATCGCTTTGGGGGTCCGGCACGACTTCCAGTTGCCAGGTCTCCCGCGCCAATCCCACCGCGCGCCGCTTTTCGGGCGGCAATTCGTGCGGCGGCGGCGTGCCCCGGCCGAAGTTGATGTAGTCCTCATCGCGGGTCAGGTACTCCAGCTTCGAGAGCGCCTCTTCCAGCAGGCGTTGCGAATTCTCGTCAGGCCCCTGCGCCCACAGCCGTGATGCGCTCAGGGCGACCGCGCCCGCGGCGCCCAGTTCGAGGAAGTAACGACGCGTGACATCCGTATGCTCTTTTGCGAACTGCTCTGGTTCATTCATGGCAGTCACTCCGGTTTCTTGTCGTGGCATGGGCATCTTGCCCATGAATCATCGGCAGGATGCCGATGCCACAAGACTCCACGGGCGAGACGCCCGTGCTACTTTGTAGCTGTAATCTCCAGTCGGACGGCGGAGCCGGGCGGGCGGATTTCCCAGCCGGAGTCGGTCTGCCGCACAGCGGCTTCGCCGAGGTTCCGGTCGGTCTCGTCGAAGGCTCGGGCCGTGATCTTCTGCGCTTGCGCAATCGCCCCGATGGCCGTCCGCACATCCTCCGCGGCGAAGGAGCCCTCAGGCTCTGCGATCAGGAGTTGGTCCACACCATCAACCGCGGTGACCGAGAGCCCTGTCCCCTTCTTCGCCCGCCGGACGGCGACACTGCCCGAGGTCGCGATTCCATCGAAGCGGTGCCACGTGCCGCGGCCGTCGAGGAAGATGCCTTCGGGTGAGCTGACGCGGTCATATCGTTTCCCGTCGAGCGATTCGGAGCACTCGAGGAAGCCGTCCATGCCCAGGGCGAGCCAGCCGAAGGGCGGCAGCTCATGGGCAATCCCGGCGATCGGCCAGGATTCGGCGGCATTGCCGTTGACCCAGATCCGCAGGCCGTTCGGATAGAGAAGGAACAGCTTCGACTTGCGCCATGCGCCCGTCTGAAAGGCCTCGGATGAGGTTACGAGCCCATCGTCACTGCCATACCGAATCTCCTGCGGCTGGAGCATCGCGTAGCGGGATTGCAGCGGCTGAAGCATGTAATAGGACCGGCAGGTCTGGCGGATGCCGTGGGTCTCCTCGACGAGCCAGCCGATGTGCCCGTAGGCGATGGTCGCCGCCAGGAACTGGTCGATGCTGGCCACGATATTCTCCGGCTTCTGCCAGCCTTCCTTGCCGGTGAAGAACTGGCTCGTCCAGGGCACGCCGATATCGACGGACAGCGGGTGCATCTTGAGCAGGTCGAAGTGCGGCAGGTAGGGATACTCCCAGAGCCGCAGGTTGCTGTAGGTCAGGCCGTAGTTGCCCGCGCACAGGCCGGCGTAAAGCCACTGGTGATTGCCTTCGGACCAGCAGTGATTGTCGTAAACCCACTGGTCGTGCAGGAGCAGCTCGCCGTAGGCGTAGAACGTTGCGGCGAAGGTCCCCGCGCCGGGCACGCGGGCGTCGAAATCCGTCCGGTCCCACGGGCTGACGGACGTGTGCACATCGGTATAGGCGGCGTTCGTGCCGTACTTGCGCTGGACGAGCGGGGCGAGCTTGCGGTCCGCCTCGACGGCAAAGAGCGCCTTGGGCGAATAGCAGCGCGGCCAGTGCAATCACGAGA
>JAMCWO010000367.1 GCA_023481165.1 Planctomycetota bacterium
GCCGCTGCTGATTGCCACGGCGGATTGCTCGCAATCACACCCGCAATGTCCGGTTCCAAAAGGGCGGCATAAGCGGCCAGCACGGCCCCCGGCCCTTCGCCCGCGACGTAGACGGGGATACTCGAGTCTTTCGCACGCAGATAGCGAGCCGTCGCGATGATATCCCAGACGCGCCCTGCGTCCACTGTCCGCCCAAGCAAGGCATGCGACCGCTCCACGTAATTCGGCGGGTTCTTCTGGGTCCAGCGGGTCTCCCCTACGCCGCGAGGTACGCACACGTTCATCTGACTGCCTGGTTCCCGCACTTGACCCGGCGTCACGACACCTTGCTCGGGGTGCTGAACGAATAGCACGCGACGTGTTGGCTTCACGCCCAAGTCGGAGGGCAGGTCCGCTATCAGACGAATCTTGATCCCCGGCTCGGAAATAAGCCATCCTTCTGCGCCCTCGGCCGGCGGGATGCGGACGGGGAAGTACCCGAACGAGACCCGGCGCAGCTCGGCCAGGATCGGGGCCCGCCAAGCCTCATACTCGCCCTGGTTCGGAACCTCGACCTTGGCCATCGGCACGAAATGCTGATCGATCGTCGTATTCAGCTCATCCTTGGGGATATCGGAATCCTGGGGGAAGACGCGGAGCTTCTCCGCGGGGATGGGGTACTGGCGCTTGTTCTCTGGACCGGTCACGAGATCCACTTCACTGTCCGTGACCACGCGGGCATCGTTCTTCAGGTGCATGTTGATGAACCGGTACGCCGCCTGGCGGATGTCCTGCCGGTAGGCATGGCCACCGATGCTGATGAAGCTATCCACGAAATCCCCGGCCCCATAGAGGCTGTACATTCGCTCCAGGTTGTTGATCACGCGCTGGTTCGCATCCATCGGAAAGATGTCATCGTGGTCGCTATTGGTGAACAGCATGGGGCGCGGGGCAATCAGAGCCGCGATGCGGGTCCAGGGCCACCGGAAGGTATTGTACAGAAACATGCAATCGCAGTGACCGTTGATCACGCGATTGGTGACGTAGGAGGGCAGGTCGGCCATACCGCTCACGGGGACGGCCACCTTCGCCCGCTCATCGGCCGCGGCGATCCAGAACGTCGCCGCCCCGCCACCACTGATGCCGGTGACCGCGATCCTCTGCGGGTCCACATCGGGCCGGCTGATCAGGTAGTCGATGCCGCGGATCCCGTTGAGACACTCGACTCCTGCCGGCGTATAGCCGCGTGAGTGCCACCACCAGCGACCTTCGCGGTACGTGCCATGGTGAATCGCCGCGATCTCGCCCAGTTGCAGCGTGTCCACGACCAGGCAGATGTACCCGTGCCGGGCGAACCAGATCCCGTGCGACTGATAGGGGGCCTTGTTGCCGTTGCGACCGGCGTTGGAATGCCCGCAAACGTAGAACACGGCCGGCAGGCGTTGCCCCGCCTCCACCTGCGCCGGCCGGTACAGGTTACCCGTGACATAGAGCCGTGGCATGCTCTGGTAGTGGAGCATGTCCACTACAAAGCCGTCACCCTTGAGGGTCCCGGTAATGGTAGCCTGGAGCGGGGACTTCACCGGCTCGGGGCTGAGGCCCAGCATGTACATGTACTCCTGCTTGTACCGGTTGCGCACACTTTTCCAGTGCTCCAAAGACGCATAGTCCTGCTGAAACGTCTCGTGAATCTTGTCTGTCTCCTGCTTCAGATATGCCTGGATCATCTCATCGCCGGGTTGCCCGCGGTCCGGCGGATCATGCATTTGCGCAAATCCCGCAGGGACACCCGCACACGCCACAGCCGATAGCAGAACCATTACGTGCATTGACCGCATAAGGTGCATCCTTTCCCAGTCTCCTACCTGGTTGTCGCAGCCGGTTGTTGTTTGAAGGCGCCAGTGGCAATCAGCAGCGGCTCGAATTTCGGCAAGTCCCCGACCCGCACGGCACCCCACGTCGTGTTCAGGTGGCCGAGCATCCGGGGGTTGCCCTTCTGCGTCAGGGAGTACTCCACGAATGCTTTCGCCGCCTCGGGTTTCTTCCAACTGGCCGGCCACACGCGGAACCCCTTCTCCAGGAACATCGGCACGGACTCATAGGCCGGCCGCAGCTCATAGTGCCAGTCACACATGATGATGTCCTTGGCGATGAGGTCGATGGCGCCGGCTGTGCCATTCTCGCTGCCTTCCCACTTGCCGAACTTGAGTTTGCTGCTGTCGATGAGGCGGTCGCCCCACATCAGCATCTCAACGTGCTTTTCATCGGCAAGGTGCTTGTGGTAGTCGTTGACAGCCTTGGCGAAGAGCTCGCCTTTATCCTTGCCTTTGCAGCGGGGGCAGGCGTCTTCACCAATGAGGAAGACCTCATCCATCCCGACGTGCAGGGCATCGGCCTGGAAGGCATCGATCAGCTCGTCCATCAGGCTGAAAATGATCGGATTGACCTCGGGATGCAGCGGGCACCAGCTTCGGCAGTAAATGCCCTTGTTCTCCGGGTACAGACCGGGCGTCTCGTCGAACTGCGGATACCTAGTCAGCAAGGCGGCGGTATTCCGGCTCCAGGACTGATGCCCGAGGCACTGGAACTGTGGGATCAAGCGGACATGGTACTTCTTGCACTCCGCGACCAGCTTGCCGATCTGCTCCTTCATGCAGGGGTTGGGGCCGCGCAACTCCGGGTGCGATTGGTAATCGAACCCATAGTTGATCTCGGTGATGATCGCATTGATGCCAAGACCCGCCAACTGCCCCACGACCTCCGTCAAGGCCGCCGCTTGTTTGTCGTTCGACATCCCCACGTGCACCCCCAGCCAGGGTCGCGACTCCTGCGCCGGACAAGCGAGGGACATCAGGGCGCCAAGACCCAACACACGGATAATCAAAGACTTCTTCATGGCATGACCTCCAGATACTGAGCAATGAATATCGCCTGCCGGCGTGGGCAAGCAGCGAACGGCATGCTTCGGAAGCGTCTCCAAACGAGTCCTCGGAAGACTTCGGAGAATAGCCACACGCCACAGTTAGACCGACTTTCGCCCGTTCTGTCAAGGATGGATTCCAGCAACGCACCCTGGTAGAATGAAGGCGTTCAGCGGCTTAGACAATGTCTGATCCCGCGGAGCCAGTTTCCGTAGGGTGGGCTGTGCCCACCAATTCTCCAGAGATAGGGCGGACGACAACTTTGTGAGAAAGGGGTCATGGTGAATTGTTCGTATGAGGGCCTCGACGAAACAAAGCCAATTTCGCCGGCCGGGACGGGGTGGCGGGGCGAGGGACGCGGGCAGACGCGCAAAACGAAGCCAATCTGCGGCGACGTCCGGATGTCCAAACAAACACAATTCCTCGATTGCAGATTTCGGATTGCGGATTGCGGATTGGGGAAACGGACTGCCCGCGAGCTGGCGACTGCGCAAAACGAACCCAATTTCGTCGGCCAATCGTGCAAAACGAACCCAATTGCCGGCGGCATCAAGTGGGGTGAGGCCGGGGGGACGAAGACGGTGAGGACCTACTACGCCAAACAAACCCAATTCGTCGTAGATGCACAGCCAAGACCTTCGCCAAGAGCCTGCCTGAGCGCAGCGAATGGGCCGGAGACCTGGACGATGCCACCCGGCCTGGGGCAAACGTGCGAAGCAAAGCCAATTCCCGGCGGGAGTGGGGCCGTTTTTGCCTTGAGGGGCGGGACCGGGCGGAGTATATTGCCCGCATCGATTGTTGGGAGTACCGCCTTCAGGCGGGAAGGAGTAGTCTGACCCGCGTAAACGCGGTACTCCGAACGATTTTCGAATTTGGGAAAGGGAACGACCTATGACACAGGAGAATGAGACAAGAAATCCGATGCGTACCACCTGCTGTCCGTGCGGCGGCGGGCAGGAACACTCGGCCACCAGCATGAGCCGGCGCGGCTTTCTCCAGGGCGTCAGCGGCGCTGGGGCCCTGGGCATGGCCCTGACCGGTTTGACCTGGTCGGCCGTAGCTACGGCGGCCCAGGCCGCCAGCCAGGCCGGGCCACAGCGCCGTGCCCTGGTGGTCAGGCCTGTCCTGGTATATGACATCCCCAGGCGTCGGCCACAGACGAGCTGGCGGTCGTGGGGCGGGATTCAGACTCAGCAGGACGCCGATCAGGAACTGGCCCGCATCGAGAAGGAACTCAACCAACTCAAGAAGGAAGCGGATTTTCCCGTCGAATTCGCCAAGCCCATCGGCATCCGCAACGGGGGCGACGTGGCGAAAATCGAGGGCCTGGAAAACGCCGATGTTACGATCGTCTATGCGGCGGGCGGGAACGCCTTCGAGGCCCTCGCCAAACGCAGTAAGAACATGATTGTCTTCTGCCGGCACAAGTCCGGGCCGGTTTACCTCTGGTACGAGATCATCAGCCCGCGCTATCTGCGCCAGCATACGGATGCCCTCAAGGTCCAAGGTCTCGATGATGGTGACGTGGTCGTAGACAACCAGGAGGAACTCCTCTGGCGGCTGCGGGCCTTGTGCGGACTACAGAACACCCTGGGCACGAAGATCCTCTGCGTCGGCGGACCCGGCGCGTGGGCCCAGCCGGCAGGTGTCGTGCCGGAGCTCGTCAAGAAGGTTTGGAAGTTTGACATGCAGACCGTCTCTTACGAGGAGCTGGGCGGGCTCATCAAACAGGCCCGGGCCGACAGCGCCGCCGTGGGCCGGGCGAAGGAGCGGGCGAGCAAGTACCTCAAGGCCCCCCGCGTCAAGCTGGAGACCAAGCCGGAATTCGTCGAGAATGCCTTCCTGCTGGAAGAGGTATTTCTCGGTCTGATGAAGAAGGCGGACTGCCGGGCCATCACGATCAACGGCTGCATGGGGACCATCATGCCGCTGGCGGAGACCTCGGCGTGCCTGACGCTCAGCCTCCTCAACGATGCCGGGTATATGGCGTTCTGCGAGTCGGACTTTGTCGTGATTCCCTCCGGCGTCCTGCTGGTGAACATCTCGGGTAAGCCCATGTTCCTGAACGACCCGACCTATCCGCACGATGGCGTGATCACGCTTGCCCACTGCACCGGCCCGCGCCGGATGAACGGCAAGGACTTGGAGCCCGTCCGCATCTTGACACATTTCGAGTCGGACTACGGGGCGGCCCCCAAGGTCCAGATGCACAAAGGCCAAATGACGACGAACATCATTCCGGACTTCCTGATCAAGCGCTGGGTCGGCATCAAAGGCCCCATCGTCGAAGTGCCCTTCCTGGACATCTGCCGCTGCCAGATCGACATCAGCTTCAAGTGCGACAGCAAGCTGCTGGCCGAGAAGATGCCCGGCTTCCACTGGATGACCTGCTACGGCGACTACATGAAGGAGATCGGCTACACCTGCAAGAAACTCGGCATCCAGTGGGAAGACCTGACCGTCTAGGAGCCGACCGCCGGCGCTTGTGAACGAACTGCCGTCCTTTAGGTCCTTTGAGTCCTTTCGGTCTCTCGGGATTTCAAGGACCTCAGGGACCTAAAGAACCTAAGACCGGAGGTGACGAAATGGGGAATGTGCGCTGGGGCATTATATTGATCGTTCTCTGCGCCTTATCGATGAGCGCGGCCGGCGCGACAATCTATGTCGCACCGAATGGCAATGACAATTGGTCGGGCATGCCGGCCCAGGCGAACAGCCAGGGCACGGATGGTCCCGTCGCCACGCTCGAACGGGCGCGGAACATCCTGCGACAGAAGAAGTCCGCGGCGGGCGAGGAGAGACGCGTCGTCATCGCCGAGGGCCGCTACCAACTGACAAAGCCGTTCACGCTGACTCCCGAGGATACCGGTGTCATCTACGAAGCAGCGCCGGGGGCTCATCCGGTGTTCTCCGGAGGCAAGGTCATTCGTGGTTTCCAGCCAGGCCCAAACGGGCTCTGGACAGCGCGCGTGCCAGAAGGGGCGAATGGCTCCTGGTACTTCGACCAGTTGTTCGTCAACGATCACCGTGCCACACGGGCGAAGACGCCGAACAAGTTCTATTCGTACATGGGGCCGACCAAGGAAGTGCCCGTTGACGGCAAGCCGGGCCAGTTCCTGCGGACGACGAGCGTGCCGGCGGAAACCATTGCACCGCTAAAGGGCTTGAGCGAGGCCGAGATTCGGGACATCGTGCTCGTCGCCTATCACAAATGGTGCATCACGCGCAGGTATCTCACGGCCCTCAACTTCGAGAATAACCAGATCATCACCACGGGCGAGAAGCTGGCGAGTTTCTCGGACTGGCCGGCCGGTACGCGGTTCCACCTGGAGAATTTCAGGGCTGCCCTCGATGAGCCGGGCGAGTGGTTCCTCAGTCGCGATGGGACGCTGTACTACAAGCCCTTGGCTGGTGAGGGCATGGCCAAGGCCGAGGTTGTCGCACCGGTGGTGACGAAACTGGTGCTCTTTGAGGGCCAGCCCGAGGCGGGCAAGTTCGTCGAGCATGTTGTGTTCAAAGGCTTGACGTTCCAGCACCAGGAGCGGATCCTGCCGCCGACAGGCTATGCGCCCTTCCAGGCGGCGTTCGCCACGGATGCCGCCGTTATGCTCGATGGGGCGCATGATGTCACGATCCAGGACTGCGCGATCGGCCACGTAGCGGAGCACGCGGTGTGGCTCCGCCGGGGCTGCCGGGACTGCCGCATCGAACGCTGCTATCTGCACGATCTCGGCGCCGGCGGCATCCGAATCGGCGAGGGCCAGGCCCGGGCGGATGAGAATTCCCGCACCGACCATATCACCGTAGACAACAACATCATCCGCAACGGCGGGCGGATCTACATGGATGCCGTAGGCGTCTGGATTGGCTTCAGCCCCGACAATGCGGTCACGCACAACGACATCGCAGATTTCTTCTACACCGGAGTCTCCGCGGGGTGGCGCTGGGGCTATTCCGACAGCATTGCCAAACGCAACAACATCAGCTTCAACCGCGTGCACCATCTGGGCTGGGCGGTCCTGAGCGATATGGGCGGCATCTATACGCTGGGGCCCTCGGAAGGCACGGTCGTCAACAACAACATCTTCCACGACATCTATGCCTACTCCTACGGCGGCTGGGGCCTGTACACCGATGAAGGCAGCACCGGGATTGTGATGGAAAAGAACCTCGTCTACAACACCAAGACCGGCAGCTTCCACCAGCATTACGGCAAAGAGAACCTCATCCGCAACAATATCTTCGTCAACAGCATGCTCCATCAGATCCAGGCCACCCGGATCGAGTCGCACCTGTCGTTCACCTTCGAGAAGAACATCGTCTACTGGGAGACCGGGCCCCTGCTGGCGGGTCCCTGGACCAAGATCAACATCAACATGGACAACAACTGCTACTGGAACACGGCGGGAAAGCCGGTCACGTTCGCGAATCTGTCGCTCGATCAGTGGCGCCAGCAGCAAAAGCACGATCAGCATTCGATCATCGCCAATCCGCTTTTTGTAGACCCCGAAAATCTCGATTTTCACTTGAAGTCGAATTCCCCTGCTCTGAAGCTCGGCTTCGAGCCGTTCGACTACACGAAGGCCGGCGTCTACGGGGACCGTGCTTGGGTGGCGAAAGCGAAGGAAGTCGTCTATCCGCCGCTGGAGTGGCCGCCGGAAGGTCCGAAAGGCGCGCAATGACGCGTACGTGCCACGCGATGTCGTCCAGGGGATGGGACGGTCAATCGTGCCGCAGGGCCACGACCGGATCGACGCGGGCGGCCCGGCGGGTCGGATAGATCCCGGCCACCAGACTGACCAGGATCGAGAAGGCAATGGCGCCCAGGCACAGCCACCAGGGGAAGCTGAAGTAGTTCATCCGCGGGGCGCCCTGCCGGACCATCAGCGTGTTGATGACTTCGTTGATGATCAGACCGACGACCCAGCCAAGGCCCAAGCCAAAGAGACCACCCAGCAGACCGATGGCGCCGGACTCGAACAGGAAGATTCTCTGCACATCGCCGTCGGTGGCCCCCACCGCCTTCATGATGCCGATTTCGCGGTAGCGCTCCAGGATGGACATAACCATCGTGTTGACGATCCCCAGCGAGGCGACCGTGATGCCGATCATGCCCACGGCGATCAGGAACATATCCATGATGAGAAAACCGACCCGCATGTGACGCAACTGGTCCATCAGGGCAAACGTCCCGAAGCCCATGGCCTCGATCTGGCTCTGGACCGGCTCCACGTCCTGCGGCGAATCAACCCGCACGCTCACACTCGAGTAGTTCGCCCCCCCGCCGGCGGGCGCGAACAGGTCCCAGACGCTGGTCAGCGACAGCTTCCGCATTCGCGCCGCAGCGCCCGGGGGAATGAGAACGTCGCTCTGGAGCGGCAGCGGCCCCATGAACCCTATCTGCCCGGCGACGCCCACCACCGTGAACGCGTAGGTCTCGCGGGTAAAGGGCAGAGCCTGAGCCCCGGCGGAAAAGGCCATCCGCAGCAGGTTGGCCAAGCTGAAGTCCAGCGTCAGTGTAGCGACCTCAATCTTGGTGCCGGGCGCCGCCTCGGGGTCTGGCCCATTGAGCCGGTGCAGGAGCGTATCACTGATGATCAGCTCGTTCGGCTCATCGGATGCGTAACAGGCCCCGGAGCGCAGCTTGATCAACCCCGAGCGGCAGGCCTCCGCCGGCAGCACCTGGATCAGCGTGAACATCTCCTTGCTGCCCAAGCGGATCTGGGCGGGAAACCGCATCTCCGGAAAGACCGCCTCCACGCCCTTGATCGTGCGGATCCGTTCCAAGGCTTGGGCATTCAACTGTGGACCGGGGTGATTCACATCCTGAACGTCCCGCATCCTGCGCCTTCTGTGCCCGCCATGGTCATCGGGATCGGAAGACTCCCCCGGTCGATTGGAACGGCCGCCGGCGAAGACACTGATGTAGTTGAACAGGTCCAGCTTCTTGAACTGGTTGGTAATGTTCCGTTGGATGCCCTGGCCGAACGCGAACATGCAAACGAGAGCGCCTACCCCGATCACCACGCCCGACGTCGTGAGAAAGGTGCGGAGCTTCTTCTTCCACAAATTGCCGCCCGCTTGCCCAATGTAATCCGAAATCCTCATGGCTTCTGTCTCAGCACCTCTCGATCGACCACATCCCCATCGTGCAGGCGGATCACTTCATCCGCGAACTCCCGCAACAAGGCCTGCTCATGGGAGATCATGACGACGGTTAAGCCGCGATGCCGGTTCAAGTCGGACAGGATCTCCACAATCTGCCGGGAGGTCTTGCTGTCGAGGTTGCCGGTGGGCTCGTCGGCCAAGAGGATCTGCGGCTGGTTGACGAGGGCCCGGGCGATCGCGACCCGCTGCTGCTCGCCGCCGGAAAGCTCGGTCGGGCGATGGTCCTTCCGCGCCTCCAGGCCCACCGTACGTAGAAGTTCCTCGGCGCGCTGCAGACGGTCCTTCTTGGCCACGCCCGCGAACAGCAGCGGAAAAGCCACGTTCTCCAAGGCGGTGTAGGCATTGACCAGGTTGAAGGACTGAAAGATCATGCCGATCGTGTTGCGGCGATACAGCGCCAACTCTTTCTTACTCAGGTCAGAGACCAACCGGCCGTCGACGCGGATACTGCCGGAAGAGGGCCGGTCCAGACCGCCCAGCAGGTTGACCAGGGTGGATTTGCCCGAGCCGGAGGCCCCGGTCACACCGATGAGCCGTCCGCGGGCCACCGATAGTGTCACACTGCGCAGCGCGGCCACCTGCACCGCCCCGAACGTGTACACCTTACCCAGGTCTTTCGTCTCGATGAATCCGTCAACGTCCATGCTGTAGCAGGAACTCCTGGAGCCCCTTCAAATCGTCCGTATTGATGAGATCGACGCCCGCCGCGAGCAACTGGCGCCAAACCGCCTCTCGCTCCTTGGACGGGTTGTCCGGCGTGAGCCAGAAGCGCACGAGGCGGCCCTTGGCGTGGGCCCGGCGGACGATGTCGTTCAACCTCTGGCGCTCCTCCTGGGGCATTGGTCCTTCGCCCTTCCACGCGAAGGGTTTGATCCACTGATCGCTGATCATGGGAATCACATCGGAAGAAAGCTCAGAATCAAGATCAGGCAGCCGGCCATCGTACCCGGCGTACCGAACCGGCTGGGATTGCATCAGCGCCAGCGGCCGGTTTCCCGAGACAATGACCAGGACGGCCTTGTCCTTGCGTCCCTGCGTGTCGAAGGTCGTCAGCATGTCCTGGTAACCGGCCAGCACCTCGTGCAGCCTCCGATAGGTCGGCTCGGCGGAGGTCTTGATGTCAATCAGAAGGAGGAACCGCGACACCTCTCGATAGACGTGTCCCCCATTCTCCTTCACCCGCTGTCGCAATGGCTCCAAGTAGAGCGACTGCAGAGTCCTCTCCGGCGTGACGTTCTTCGATTCATGGGCCACACAGAGCTTGCCGCCCACCAGAAAGATGTCCGCCTCGACGCTGGTGAATCCGTGCGCCAGCGCCTGGAGCAGGGGCGGGTCGTGCAGGTAATCGTTGTGCGCGTGCGCGTGAAGCAAAGGCGCGGCGCCGGGCTGTGCCGGGCCCGACGGTGCGGCCCACAAGAGCATTACGATGCACGCTGTCCTGACCATACCCGCTCCACGCTCTCTCTTGACAAGGGAAGCTGCCTGATTCGATCCACCGCGGCTTCGCCCACATTACCGTGTGCGGGCCTTGACGGCAACTGAAAGCCGGCCACCCCTCCACAAATCGGCCCAAATTACGGCGGGATTCTCCGCCCAGGGGTTTCTCCTGCAATATGCAAACAGGGATTGCACGTCTGTACTTGGGTCCATAGAATAGATGGCCGGTCGGCTGCGGCTGCCGCCGAGCTACCGGATAATTGGAGGTCTTCAATGAAACGGCCAGCACCTCTGGGAGCCATACTCATCACCGCCATCATACCAACCATGATTGGGATGCCTGACCGCACCGAGGCCAAAGAGACCGCAATGGTCCCGATGCGCGACGGGGTCAAGCTGGCCACGGAAATCTACCTGCCTTCGGGCGACGGTCCCTGGCCGACGATCCTGGTGATGACGCCCTACGGCCGCAAAGGGATGGAGCCGCTGGCGGGCGAAGTCGGCAAACGGGGTTATGCCCTCGTCTCCCAGGATTTTCGCGGCCGGGGCGATTCTCAGGGCGATGATGATCCCGTGTTTCTGTCGTGCGGCTGGGGCGAGCACCAGGACGGCTACGACACGGTGGAGTGGATCGCCAAGCAGCGATGGTCCAACGGCAAGGTCGGCGGCTGGGGCATCAGCGCCCCCGGCATCGCCTTGAACATGACGGCCCCCAGCCGGCCCCCCCACCTGGTCTGCTGCTACGTCGGAGTGGCCTTCTCCAACATGTATACGCAGTGCGCTTACCAGGGCGGGGTCTCTCCCAAGGGCCTGCTCGAAGACTGGCTGGCACAGTGCAAATTCAGCTCCAAGAACCTGGAGCTGTTCCGGGCGCACCCGAACGAGGATGACTTCTGGAAGGGGTTCGACACCGAGAGCGTGGCAGCGCGCGTGAACGTGCCGACCCTGTTCCTGGGCGGTTGGTACGACATCTTCACGGCCGGCTCGCTCAACAGCTTCGTGGCGATCAACAAGCAGGGCGATGTGGGCGCCCGCGGGATGTGCCGGCTGGTGATGGAGCCGTATGGTCACGGCCGCTCCGAGGATCTCGTGTTCCCCAACGCCAATCCCCCCAAGACCGCCGACGCGTGGAGCTGGTTCGACCTGTGGATGAAGAACGACGGCAAGGGGATCGAACAGATTCCCGCCGTGCAGTACTACGTCATGGGGGACCCCGCCGACCCGAACACGCCCGGCAACAAGTGGCGGACCGCCGAGGACTGGCCCGTGCCCGCGAACCCGGTGAAGGTCTACTTCCACACGGATAAGAAACTGCGGCTGGAGCCGCCGCAGGAGGTGTTCGGCTCCCTCGCCTACCAATACGACCCCAAGAACCCGGTCCCCACGCTGGGCGGCGCGAACCTGACCGGCTCGAAAGGGCCGAAGGACCAGCGGCCCGTGGAGGAGCGGTCCGATGTCCTGCTGTTCACGTCCCCGGCGCTGGACCGGTACGTGGAGATCACGGGCCCCGTCAAGGTCCACTTCTGGGCCTCCTCGACCGCCAAGGACACCGACTTCACGGCCAAGCTGTGCGACGTGTACCCGGATGGTCGAAGCATCATCATCCTCGACGGGATCCTGCGTGCCAGCCATCGCAACTCTATGGCCAAGAGCGAACCGATGGAGTCCGGCAAGATCTATGAGATGGAAGTCGATCTGTGGTCCACCAGTCTGGTCGTGAGCCCGGGCCACCGCGTCCACGTGGCGATCTCGTCCAGCAACTCACCCCGCTTCGAGCCCAATCCGAACACGGGACAACCCTTCGGGGCGGACGGCAAGATGGAAGTGGCGACCAACACGATCTACATGAACGCCAGCCATCCGTCGCACATCCTCTTGCCGGTCGTCTCCCACCAGCCCGCGAAGAAGTGAGGAATGATGATCGGCGGCGCGCGATTGAACGGGGCGATCCTCCATGCTGCCGTGGAGGATCGCTGATCCTCAATCACAAACCGTAAATCATAAATGCGACAGGCGAGGCCCCCGCCTTCCGCTAATGAACCTGCTACAACCCTGAGATTCACTACGGCGAGAGCCCCGCCTGCCCCCGGCATCCACCCGGGTAATTTCTCAAGCCGATGAGCCTCCGGCTATATTACATGTAGCCCTGGTGCACCATCGCATCGGCGACTTTGACGAAACCGGCTGTGTTCGCGCCGAGCACGTAGTTGACGAACCCGTTCTGCTGACCATACTTCACGCAGTTCTCATGGATGGAGTGCATGATCGCGCGCAGTTGGGCATCGACGTCGTCGCGGGATCGCTTCATGCACCCGGAGTTCTGGTTCATCTCCAGGCCCGACACCGCCACGCCGCCGGCATTGGCGGCCTTGCCCGGCCCGTACAGGATCTTCGCGTTGAGAAACACCTCCACAGCCTCCGGACGCGACGGCATGTTGGCCCCTTCCGAGACGCAGTAGCAGCCGTTCTTGACCAGTTGCCGGGCATCGTCCTCGTCGATCTCGTTCTGCGTCGCGCTGGGGAAGGCCAGATCGCAGGGAAGGCCCCACGGACGCTTGCCGGCCAGGTACTTGGCCCCTTTGAAGTGATCGACATACTCCCGGATGCGGCCACGCCGGACGTTCTTGAGCTCCAGAACCCAGGCGAGCTTATCGTTGTTGATTCCATCCGCATCCACGATGGTGCCGTCGGAATCCGACATCGTGATGACTTTGGCCCCCAGGTTATTGAGCTTCTCCACGGTGTACTGGGCCACGTTGCCGGACCCGGATACCAGGGCCGTCTTGCCCTTGGGGCTTTCGCCGCGGGTGCTCAACATATCGCCGGCGAAGTATACGCAGCCGTACCCCGTCGCCTCCGGGCGCAGATTCGAGCCGCCCCAGAAGACGTTCTTGCCGGTCAGGGTGCCGTTGAAGCGTTGGGTCAGCCGCTTATATTGGCCAAAGAGGAATCCGATCTCCCGCCCGCCGACCCCGATGTCCCCGGCCGGCACATCGGTGTCCGGGCCGATGTGACGATACAATTCGGACATGAAGGCCTGACAGAAGCGCATAACTTCCGCGTCGCTGCGGCCCTTGGGGTCGAAATCGGACCCGCCTTTGGCCCCGCCCATCGGCAAAGTCGTCAGGCTGTTCTTGAACACCTGCTCGAAGGCCAGGAACTTCAGGACGCCCAGGTTCACCGACGGATGGAACCGCAAGCCGCCCTTGTAGGGGCCGATCAGGCTGCTCATCTGCACGCGGTACCCGCGGTTGACCTGGACCTGCCCCGCATCATCGGCCCAGACGACCCGGAACATGATGACCCGCTCCGGCACCACCATGCGATCCAGGACCTTGGCCTCGCGATAGGCGCGTTTGCTCTGCACGAGCGGCATGACGGACTTCACGACCTCGTGCACCGCCTGGTGAAATTCGGTTTCGCCGGGGGATTGAGCGGCCATCCGCATCATGAACCCGTCGATCTGTTGTTCCAGGGCCGCAGCGCCCCCGATACTTTCCGGTGCTGCCAGAGTCATAATCTATCCCTTTTGCCTCTCTCGTGTGGTTTTCATGGCTAGGAATGCCCCGCTGCGACGTACCACACGGGCTGCCGTCGCGGGCAGGCGACACACTATCGGCTATTGTTTGTCACAGATCCGCTGGATCGAATCCAGGTAGTGTTTCAACAGCCAGAATTTTTCCAGAAACTCGGGCCAGCCACATTCCGGCACGAAGCCCTTCCCGGCTTCCGACACAATCAAGCCGCCGCCGGTCGTGAGCCGTTTGAGCTCGCCCCAGATCTCCGCCCACGTCTTGTTGGCGTCCTGGGAGATCGAACCGGCCACCTTCAACAGGTGGTCGAGCTGCGTGACGGCCGTCAGGGGCACGATAGAAGGCAGCTCATTCGCACCGGCAACTGTCGTCATGCGCCGTCGGAGTTCAGGCGTCATAAGCATCTCCTCATCGTAAGGCCGGAGCCACCCTGAACCGGTGGTTCCATTGCACATTCCCATACGCAGCACGCGTATTGTAGCCGCAATGGAGAAGCCCCCATGCCTCAACAAACCGCACACGCATATCACAGCTTCCGTGTGGATTCGGAGACACATGAAATACACATGGATATGTACAGCCTCATGAACGTATTCTGCCGGGTCAACGCGGACAGAGCGCGATAAACTGCTTTGCAGCAAGGGTTTACAGTTTTCCTTATACCGGTCTACAAAAATCTTGCATTTTGGCGAGTTTTCCTGCATCATGGCGACAGTGAGGTTCCG
>JAMCWO010000361.1 GCA_023481165.1 Planctomycetota bacterium
GAAAAAGAAGTGAGCCCTCTACCTTTATTATCTTGAGACCCGTCACATCTTCCAGGGCTATCGTCCGCTCTTTGCCATCGGGACCTCTAAGCGTCACCGGCAGGACACTCAGGTAATACCTGCCGTCCCGCCAACTGTATTCCTTCTGCAACGGTGCGCCGAGTGTCTGCAACTCCTCCGGACTGACCAGTGCTTTCAAGGCCATGTGCCAATAAACCCCCATGAACATGCCCGACGACGGGCGCTGCGGAAGCCTCCCGTCCGCTCCACCATCGCCCCGGTACTACCGAGAATCTGCCGATTTCCCTGTCCCACGGCTACAGGACCCGTCCGTGCGGGATGCCCGGCTGTTGCCGGGGGACGCTGACGCTCATCCCGATCACCGATCGCTTACGCGTCAGGCGCAGGTACTTGCCCCATTTGTGCTGGAGGTACTCGGCGTCCAGCCGGTCCCGCTCCATCGTTCGGTACGTGGACAGGCCCCCCACATTGCCGCGCTTCACCCCCCGCCAGGTATAGCGGTTGTCGATCCAGACGATGCGATCCTTCATCAGACTCAGCAGGCACAGGTCGATGTCTTCCTTGACCGTCTGATGCTCATCGAACCGCAGGTCCCGCCCGATGATCCCCCAGCCTTGATCCGTCCAGACATTCACGAGAAAAGGCAGATTCCCCCGGAAATGGAACACCTTGTGGTCCACGCCGAAGCCGAACACCTTCGCCCCCGCGTCCCGGGCGCAGATATACGTGTTGTCGATGATCTGTTCGATCGCCTGCGGGTCCGTGATGGCGCGGACCGTCTCGTGCGTGCGTTCATCCAGGCCGGCCAGGTCGTCATCCAGCATGAAGATGCACTCGTCGTCGAAGCGATCCAGGACCCAGTTGCGTATCCTCGGCATTCCGGTCAACTCATGCGGGATCTCCACGTACTCGGCCACCTGACGGCCCAGGGCCGCCTCATACAACGGCCGTTCCTGGTCCGTGCACACCAGCGTCGGCCGCGGGATGATCCGGTGCGTGCTGATCGTTTCCCACCGGCCGCGGCTGAGAATCACCTTGCGCAGGGAGAAGTCGCGATAAAACTCGTGTGCCATCGATGACGCGCCCTATGCCAATTTTCTTCTTGTCTTTCAGTACGGAGAAATTCACGTCCCTGATCCCCAGGGCCTGCAGGGCGTTCATCCAGTCGTAGTCCGACCGGAACACGAGGACGATGTAGTCGTAGTGCTCGTGCGGCTGCAGCTCCATCGCAGGGATTACCTGATGCGCCAGCTCCCCCAGCACCGCGGCTTCACGCATCAGGGCATAGACCTCCTTCGGCAGGTAACCCATCATGGCTGTGCTGGTATTCTCCGCCAACAGCCTCTCCATCAGGGCCCGCTCGGTCTCCGGGTCGCGGTGGGCCAGCTCGGGGATCTTGTTGTCCGCCAACAGCTGGATCATCTCCTCGGATTCGGTCGCGAACTCCTGGAAGTCCACCGGCACGGTCTCCAGCCCCAGCCGCTGGGCCGCCAGGAGTCGCGCGTGCCCGGCGATGATGAACCCCGAGCGTTTACTGACCACAATGGGGAACCGCCACCCCACCGACCGGATCAGATCGGCCAGCATGCTGACCTGCGTCTCGCTGTGCCGGTTCGGATTCTGAGGGTGGGGTGTCAGTTCTCCCGTGGGAACCAATCGACTGTAGACACATCTAACCGTCGGACTCGATAAATCCATCAAACAACCCTTGTACTTTCGGTTTCAGCGCCGCCGATTCCGATTTGAGGAAATCTTCCTTGGTTTTCCCCGCCGCCCGGCCTTTGGCCGTGTGGCAGTCATACGCGTATTCCGGGATCTCCTGGATCTTCTCCTGGGGCTGTAGCTCGCGTAGGAACTCGGAAACCTCTTCATCCGTGAGCTTTTGCCGGTCGTACAGGAAGATGATGGCGTGATCCGCGTCCCGGCATTTGTACGCCTGCGCCAGCAGGATCGCCGCCTTGGCCAGAAACAGCCGCCCCTCGGGCTTGTCCATCTTCTTGTTGTTCTTGTTGACCGTCACAAACGAATCGTAGAGGGCCTTGACCTCCTGCGTGATGCAGCCGGCACAATCCTCCGCACTGATCACCAGCAGCCGCTTCCACGCGTACTGCCAGTACCCCGACGCATACAGCTCCAGCGCGAAATAGACCGCCGTATCCGCCTTGTTCCGCCGAATCGACTTCTGCAGGGCGGAGGCGACGTCGAACAGGTTGTACCCCCGCGCCGTGGTTACTCGATATCGTCCATTACCCATCTATAGACCTCGTACTTCTATTGGAAGTAATGCAACTTCTACTCAAGATAATAAAGGTAGAGGGCTCACTTCTTTTTCAAATCTCCTCACGCACAGATTGCGGCTTGGTCTGCCGGCCTGGTCCCTACGACACCGCCAGCATGTCGAGAGCGCGCTTCTTCATCAGGCTGCCACTGCCCCAAATGATCGAATTCATCCGATAGTCGGCCGCCTCGCCGCTGTTGCCGTCGCTGAATTCCTTGCCGTGATCCACGAATTCGGTCACCGCGTTATATGCCGCCCACCGGGTGCCAACCACATCCGGATGGTCATTGCCGATCCCGTGGCGGTACAGGTACGTAAGGTGGTCCCGAATCTTGCTGCGATCTACCGGGCTGCCGTCTTTCTTCTGGCCGTCCGGCGCCAGACGATGGGCGAACCGCGTCCAGTCACAATCCCGCAGCTTCGTCTGGCGCAGCTTGTTGAATGTCTCGGACACGCGGGCATAGTAGAGGTCCGTCAGCTTGAGCATCTCCCGGGCCTCGGCCAGATAATCCTTGTAGTTGCCCCGGTGCAGGATCGACACCGTATCTGTCGCCCGCACCTTGCCGTCCGCCCCGATCTCGAACGCCGCCGACATCGTGTTGCAGCACACCACGCGGATCGGCGTCCACTTGACGTGCATCATCATGCTCCCATCGTGCGCCGTCGCCAGGGCCAGGTACTTGTCCACCTGATCCGGTCCCACCTGAACGCTGTCGGGCAGCTTGCAGGTGATGAAGACGCGCCGGCCTCCGAACAAGCTGCCCGCCGTGTGGAACATCGTCAGGCCCTCGCCCACCAGAGCGTCGAGAAATCCGAACGCCTCGGCGTTCTGGATTGGCGTATACGCCGAGCCGACGACCCCGAGCACCTTCTCGTCCTCCATGCGGACGACGGCGAACCGGTCCGGAACCTGGTTGCCGATCACGGGAATGCCGTCGACCGTGTTCTTACCCGCAATGTACAGGGGCCGCTTCTCTACGATCCAGTCGAGCCCCGCCAGCCGGATCGCCGCAGCGGCGGTCACTTCCTTTTCCACCTTGGTGCCCAGGCGGTGCCACGGGGTCTCGCCCGCGTAGAACATCCGCGCTTCGCCCTTCGCTGTGATTTCCAGTTCGTGTGCCATGTGCTACTCCTCTGTGAAAATAGGGTACTTTCATGCCGAAGTGGCCTACGGTCACCGCGGCTTACTCTCTCTGGGTTCTTGCAGGTCTCGGACGCCCGCCGACATATCCTCGGGCCCCGGTGTCCAGCCGGTGACCGGGTGTGCTTGCTGATCGCCTTGCGTGTGCGTCTTCATCACCATCCTCCCTTGCCTGCCCGGACCGCTACTTCCGCCGAGCCGGTCGAATCTCCTCAGCCAGCTCGATCTCGCACAGCTCCTCCAGCGCCCCAATCACTTCCGCCCGTACAGTCGCTTCCAACTCGCCCAGGCGGTTGACCTCGGGGTTATTGGACTGATGCTCCCACGACCGCTCACTCGATAGCTGGCGGATATGGTACTGCCGCAATTGTTCCAGCTCCGCGCGGGCCGCCGCCAGATCCTTCTGTCCGCAGGCCAGCTCCTCCAGGGCCTGGGCGATCGGCGCCATCCACGTCTTTCTGATCTCCGCCATCACCACCGCCGCCATCCGCCATTTGCAGGCGTGTACGTACCCGCCCCGTTCTACCGCCTGCTCGAACGCCTCCCGGGCGGCCGCGTATTCCGGCTCCGCCCGCGTCGCGCGCTCACAGAGCGTGAAGTACCTCCTACTTGTCTGTTCTGTCGTACTCATCCGGTTCTCCTTTCAGACTTCTTGTTGCCATAGGTTGTCCACCTATATTATGAGTATATCTTAATCGACAATATCGACTATTGGAAGCAAAAACACCCTCGGCAAACGGAAGTTTTGGGCCCGTGGGCGGCATGGCACACAAGACTTGTGCGAATAGGCATTTACCAGCGACACCATTTTTCCCACGGATGTGGCCATCCATGCATGCAGACTCACGCGCGGATTTGTCTTGCGGTCTGTCGGACGGCACCATCGGATATGCCGTCACGGGCGCTTGTGGCCGAGGCGAATACCGGATATACTGCTGCTGTTCTCTTGACCGCGCACAGTGGATGATCACCGGTACCAGGGAGTGAGTGTGACGTTGGCCGAGCAGTGCGCGGTCGGGGGAAACATGAGAGGAAAGGAGAAAGCTATGGATGTCAAGAGTCAGAAGATCGCTCTTTCGTATGCGCGTGAAGACCAGTGGTTTGTCAGCGAGGTATGTGCTATTCTTCGCAGGTTCTACGGGCTCGCTAACGTGTTCTGCTACCTTGAGACGCAGGCGGGATTCAGTCCGGGGTCCACGGGACAAACGGCAAAATCGGCGGAGATCGACGACTTCTATAAGTTCCTCCAGAATGCGGATGTCCTGGTGTGTTTTGGGCTGCTGGTGCCGGGACGCATCTGCGACATCTCGCCCGCACAAGACGGCGAACTCAAGAAATGGCGGGATGTGATCAACGCGCGCGAAGCCGGTGCCCGTCGGAGGCACACCATCCTCGCATTGCTGCCCGGTGAGCATCCCGGTGCGAAAGCCAGGACGGCCATCCATGGTGACCCGAACCGGCTGAAGCCGCCTGCAACGGACAACGTCACGATCATGGTGAGGGATTTCGATCAGTCGGCGGCGGAGCAGTTGGCGGAGAAAATCATCCGCTACCTGCTGCTCGGGACAACGGAAAGGGAATGGACAGCTGGAAGGAATGGCCAGTTGTTCACCTATGAAAAGAACATGATTGACCGCTTCCATGTACTGGCGCGGCTGACGCCGGAAGCCCCGTTCATCAGCTTGCCCCAGGAGGTAAGGACCGAGTTGGTCGAGCTGGTGAAGGCCGGCCTCCCCATCCGCTGGCCCAACATTCGCCTGAGAACGGATTCGCCGTTGACAGCGAATCCACTGATCGATGATGTCGTCGGTACTCCGCGCACCGGCATCTCACCACTCGCATCAGAATGGACGGGTGAGGCGAGCGGGCCCGACCAAGTTGTCGCCGCTGCCCTGAGCAAGTACCACGAGGACAGGGGGCAGCGCCGATGTATGCTGGATGAGACTCTGTGCCTGCTGGAGGCTGGGCCGAGAAAGCAACTCATGCAGTTCAACCGTGCGGTGCACGCAGGAATTGTCGTCTCGGGTGGCATTGCACCCGGGGTCAACGCGGTCATTGACGGCATCGTCCAGCGGCACATGTCGTACCACCGTGAATTGGCTCCGAATGAGCACCCCAGCATTCTGGGTTTCCGCCATGGGCTCTGGGGCCTGGCGCAGGGCGGGGCTTCCGACGATCTTCGCCTGCCGCTGACGGGCGAGATGACGGCTTCCCATGCCACGGAAGGGGGCGCATTCCTTGAGACATCTCGACTTGAGGACTTGCAGAACAGCGAGAGCAAGTTGAGAGAAATCATGAACAGCCTGAGGGGGCTGGATGTACTCTACGTCATCGGAGGTGACGGCACAATGAAGGCCGCGGAAATGCTCACGCGCCGCGCCGCGAAGGAGCGACTGCGCTTGTCGATCGTTGGCGTGCCCAAGACCATGGACAATGATGTTCTGTGGGTGTGGCAATCGTTCGGTTTTGCGACCGCCGTGGAAAAGGCCCGGGAGGTCATCAGCAATCTGTGGACGGAGGTGCGTTCCAATCCTCGCGTCTGCGTACTTCAGGTGTTCGGATCGGCTTCAGGGTTTGTCGTAAGTCACGCAGTTCTTGCCAGTCCGACGCACTGCGATGCGGCGCTGATTCCGGAAGTGAAGTTCCGGCTGGAGGTATTGATTGACCGTGTTGCGGAACGGATCGTGACCGAACAGAGAGCGGTTCCGTACGGGTTCATCGTGATGGCAGAAACCGCCGTGCCGCTTGACGCTGAGAAGTACATGTATGACACGCGAATCGGGCTCACGGATGGCGAACTGGCGAAACTCAAGGCGTACCTGCCTCTGATGAGGGACAGTATGTACGCCGAAGGATCGGCGCACGATGATCTGCGTTCGGGCGCTCTCAAGCTGGTCTCGCGAGGCCTGGAATTGGGTTTGAAGGAGAAACTGCGCAATAACATGGCGATCCATCTGGATCGACTGCGGGTGTTCACCAACGAGCCTCGTCATATTCTGCGCGCCACAGGCCCCAGCTTCTCGGACATCATCATGGGGCAACGCCTCGGCGCTTTGGCGGTCGACAACGCGATGGCGGGCTACAGCGATTTCATGATCAGCCAATGGTTGACAGAATACGTTCTGGTGCCTCTCCGTCTTGTCGCGTTAGGACGAAAGCGCATCCCTCCTGACGGGATCTTCTGGAAATCTGTGCTTGCGAAAACAGGGCAAGGCGATCTCGCGTAGACATGCCGGTGCTACTGATCCTGAGCGGGAGAATCGGATATGAAGAAACCCTTCAGACTTGCTGTCAAGGCTGTAATTGCCGATGGAAAGGGCTGCTGTCTGCTCATTCGCCGATCGCACAAGTGCAGGAATCTCGTGGGCAAGTGGGAGTGGCCGGGAGGGAAGGTGAACCCAGGCGAGGACTTCGCCACCGCGGTGGTGCGGGAAACCAAAGAAGAGACATCCTTGGAGGTGGGGATCACAGGGGTGGCCGGGGCCACGCACTTTGAGATGGCCGCAGCGAACATCGTTCTGCTGTGTTTGGAAACCCGGCTAATTGCCGGCGAAGTCCGCCTGAGTGATGAGCACGACGATTTTGCCTGGGTGCCGTTCGGGGAGTCTGCCCGCTACCAGCTCGTGTCCGGCGTTGGTGATTTCATGCTGGACTATGCTAAACGGAAGGGGACTACATCATGAGCACTAAGCTGACTCCTGAACTACACCAGCAACAGATCCAAGCGTACACGGCGCAACACGAGGACTATGTGATTTACGCTAAGGCACTCAAGCGCATTCTGGAAAGTGTCTGCGCCGAGTCTTTACCCCAGGCATTCGTTCAGGCTCGGGCCAAAAGCATTCCCAGCTTTGCGGAGAAATGTGCAAGAAAGTTCGACAAGTACCCAGACGCCGTGAATCAGTTCACGGACCTGTGCGGGGCGCGTCTGATCGTGCAAACGCTTGAGCAAGTGGAGGCAGCCAAGGCTTTCATTCGTGCCAACTTCGTCATCGTCGAAGAGGAAGACAAGGCCTCTCTGCTGAGCACGGATAAGTTCGGTTACCGCGACCTACATTTCATCATACAGTTCAGAGAGGACCGGCACTTTGATCTCACTGCCGAGGAACTGAAAGCCATTGACAATCGCAAGGCGGAGTTGCAGGTGCGCACTTGGGTGCAGCACGCTTGGGCCGACACCCTGCACGACCGGATCTACAAAACCCCTTTGCGTCTTTCCGCCGAGATTAAACGTACGGGCAATCTGCTGGCCGCGGTAATGGAGGAAGGTGACCGCGGTTTCGACCACCTCGCGAACAAACTCGATGGGATGCTCGCCAACTATACTGCCTACGCTTCCCGGCAAGATGTGCAAAAGGAAATCGGCGTCCTGGAATTGCTCCTCCAGAACTGCATGCCGGAGGAACGTCCCCAGATAGCTCTGAAGTTGGCTCGACTGAGTTTTCCGGACGAGGAGGAAGTACAAAGGAAGATTGCCGCCCTGAAATTGCAGATGAAGAACTGCAGGCCGGATGAACGCTCCAAATTGGCCGAGAGACTGGCTCGACTTAGTACTCCCGAGGGTAGGTGGGACGAGATCATTGAATGGCTGCGGCCACACGTGGGCACCAGCGGGCTGCTGGGCCTGGAACTGCGTTCTGAACTCGGTTATTGCCTCTGTCGTCAGAACCGGGCGAATCCCCTATCCCTCCTCTATCAGGAGGGCCAGAGCCTTCTGCGTAGAGTCGTCAACGCATCGGAGGAGGTAGACCTCTCGACCGTACCTGATCTGCTTCGGGCTCGCAGCGTCCATGCCCGAGCGTACACCCACCTTGGCTGGTCGTATGAAGCTATCGAGGCGGAGGCTCACGAAGCCCGCCGGTGCTATGCCCGGGCGGTCGAGTTGGAACCGGGCAACCCTTACTACTTGGCGGACATGCTCGGCTTCGAATTGCATTTTGCCCATGAATCCGGCCTCTTGGCCAGCTTTCGCTCGACGATCCGCGCCGCGTTGGATGCCTGCGCACAGCACGAGACTTCCGGCACCGAACTGCCGATGGCTTATTTCACCGCCGGGCGTCTGCGATTGCTATTGGACGAACCGTACGAAGCGCTGCATGCCTTCGCTCGCGGCGTTTGCTATTGCTTGGCCCTTGAGGGCTGTGTCCCCTGCGATGCTCTCCAGACGGAGATCGCTTGGTTGCATCGCGTCAATCCGGGCAAACGCCTGCCGGAGGAATACCTGTGGACCAAGACCCTGTTGAGACTGGGAATGGTCCAGAGCGCTTGCGCGGGGACAGCGATCCAAACCGACAAGACCTCCGCGGAGCTGACCTGTCCGGTTTTGATTGTGGTCGGCGGAGCGACCAGCATGAAACCCGAGCAGTTACCCCAAGTAACGGCTTTCCTCGGCGAGGCACTGAAGAATTTCTCCGGCACTGTGATCTCCGGCGGTACGATGGCCGGCGTGCCGGGCTGCGTTGGTGTTGTCGCAAAACAATTGGCCGATGCCAAAAACAAACACTTCCACCTGCGCGCGTATATCCCCAAGTATCTTCCGGAGGATGCCGAGAAGGACAAACGTTACGACAAGACCGTTGTCTGTGATGGCGATAGGTTCTCGCCAGCTCAGGTACTTCGGGGATGGCAGGACAGTCTGGCCGCGGGTATCAAGCCTGCGGACGTATCGGTCCTTGGCTTTGGCGGCGGCAGAATTGCGGCTTTCGAGTACCGGCTTGCGCTCGCCCTGGGTGCAACTGTCGGGGTAGTCTGTGGCACGGGTGGAGCAGCGGATGAGCTGTTGAAAGACTCCCTCTGGGCTGCCGCACCGGGGCTTCGGCTGTACCCATTACCGCCCGATGCGAAGACCGTACGAGCTTTCGTTATGCCTAGTGACTGCGAATTTGACCCCACTGTGCTTGAGGTAATGGCAGAAGAGTTGCACGCCCGGTATCGTGCGGGAAACCTGCACAAAATCAAGCCAGACAATCTTAAGCTCTGGAAGGATCTCCCACCGACTTATCAAGGTGCCAACCGCGAACAAGCAGCTTATGCCATCCACATCCTGGAAGCGGCTGGCTTCGGCGTGCGAATACAGGCCGAACCTGTGATATTCAAGAGCTTTACGCCGGAGGAAGTCGAGCTGATGGCCGAACTGGAGCATGGCCGGTGGAACATTGAACGCCTCCGTGATGGCTGGCGTCCCGGCCCCCGGGACGACACGAAGAAGACGCACAACTGCCTTGCCCCGTGGTGTGCGCTATCCGATGGCCCAGACGGCGTCAAACGCTACGACCGGGAAGCTGTTCAGGCCTTTCCGGAGATCCTAGCCAAGGCAGGACTGGAAGTATATCGCCTCGCGAAAGCGTAAGGACTGCGTACGTACGATCAGGGTCTCGGTGGAGCATATGCCGTATGAACCAGTGCCGACATCCCTACCGCGTATTTATTAGCTATTCCCATGACGATGGCGCTATGGCCGAGCAGGTCGCCGCCCACCTTGGGAGTCTAGGCGTCAAGCCGATGTACGACAAAGACATTCTCGTTACCACGCGTTTTTCCGAGGAGATTCGCTGGCGCGTATCGTGTGCTCACATCTTCGTCTGCATTCTTACGACACAGTCCCAGCGCAGCAGTTGGGTCATCTCCGAACTTGGCTATGCGATGGGCGTGGGCGTACCGGTTTTACCTTTAAGTCTTGACGAACTACCTGCTGGTTTGGCCCATGAGATTCACGCGATCAGAATAGATCGCAGTCTTTCTGATCTTGCCGCCAAGCTGACGCCGCAGACGCTCGACGATGTGGTGGACCAGGCTCGTACGGCGACCAAGGCTTCGTTTGAGTGCGCCGATCGTATCCGGCAACGCAGCGAAATGCTGGTCACCGAGACCGGTCGCCTGTATCGTTACGCCAAATCGCCCCTTTATATTCGCCAGCGCGGTGCTTTCACCTCTTTCGGCGTCCCGGACGTGTCTCCCGACGACGACATCTGGGCCCAGGACGGTCCCTGGAAGAAGCATAGCATTGAAGAACGCATATGGCTTCGTAAAGAGCGGCACATACTCGAAGAGCAAGCTGAACAAGCAGGATGTGACCTCATCATCGACCCCTATGTTGTGATCGAAGATCCAGAGACCGCCACCCGTGATCTTCGTCCAAAGTATTCCCACCGGGCAACGGCTGCTCGGCTTGAAATCCTAAGAGACTTTCTGCGAGGGCAATCCAGTGACCGCTGCGCCGTTTGTATATGCCGGGGCCGAATCCAGAGCAATCTCACGATTCTTGGCGATTGGCTCGCTGCCGAAGCGGTCGTTCCGCATTACAAATCCGGATTTCGTCAGACCATTTTCACTCGCCACGCGCCCACGGTCCAGAACCGCATCGAGGAATTCAATCAGGAGTTCAACGATGGTCTGAGAAGAAACAGTATCACTCGCCAGCAGTCGCGGGAATTCGCAATCAATGCGATTTCCCAAATCATCGCAGAGCTCTCAGGGAAATGATGGAGATCTCCGTTGTGCACCCTTCTCGGCAATCAAATAGGAGTTGCGAGATGCGAGTGCTCATCGCGTTGATTCTCTAAGACGTACACGCAGGGGGTGGCGTAGTACGTTTGGTCTTTCTGTTGCCGGATGAAGCAGACTCTGCGATGTCGAGTTTATTCTATGGATGACCCTATACTATAGGCGAGGAGATTGGCAGCGTTGCCGGGCACAAGGTCATAGAGTAAATATCGGTGAGGACTAACGAGACGCACATGCAGTTGAGCGAGAAGGACAAGAAGAGGTGACCCCGTCAAGATTATCCCTGGTCAGACAAGGAGCTGGCAGAGCTGCGAGCGATGTATCCCTCTCGAACGAGCCACGCCCTGGAACTGCATTTCGGGCGTTCCTGGACATCGATTCTGCACAAGGCCCAGGAGCTCGGATTGAGGAAACCCACCCACAGAAGGCGTAAGGGCCGGCCTTGGTCGGACCTGGAGATCAAATTGCTCCGCGACTTGTATTCCGATCCCGATACGCTCCTGGAAGAAATCGCCGCTCAGCTCATCGGGCGAAGCCTCAGCGCGGTTCAGAGAATAGCACATATCCTGGGATTGCGGCGGCTGAATCCCTGGACCGAAGAGGAGATCGCCTTGTTGCGACAATTTTGGCCGGAGAGAACACCTTCCGAATTGGCCGGGATGCTCAAGCGATCCTGGCGTGCGATTAAACACAAGGCCCGCAGCCTGGGATTGAGACGGCGACCGCCGGCGACGGCCGATTCCGGAGATCAGGAGGAAGCGCCGGCAGCGCGCGAACGAAACGCGAGACGACGTGTATTGCGACCTTGGTCGGAAGAAGAGGTCAAGTATCTCAAACATATGTACCCAAGAACCCACTCACCGGAGGAGATCGCCAAGGGCCTGGAAAGCCGTTCGGCGGTATCCATTAGGGGTAAGGCTTGGGAGCTGGGTTTGACACGAAAGTGGGGTTGGACGGCAGAGGAAGACAACCTGATACGCGAGTATTATCATCTCGGCCTGTCCTGGAGAAAGATCGCAAAACGGTTGAATCGGTCGAGGCCCGGTGTTCAACGCCGGGCCCGTGCCCTGGGTCTGGAGCGAGAGGGACCTCAACTCTGGACGGATCGAGAGGACGGATTTCTGCGTGAGCATTGGTCGAAACGGGACGCGGGGGAGTTGGCGGAGCAATTGGACCGAACGGTTAGGGCTGTCGAGACCAGGGCCCAAAAGCTGGGACTGCTTGACAAACGCAACTGGTGGACCGAACGGGACGAGGCGTTCCTGCTCGAACACTGGCAGGACAAGCCGTATGCCTGGATCGCGCAACAACTGAACCGTCCGCTTGACACGGTCTCGTCTTACGCCCATAGACTGGGTCTTCGCAAGCGTCAACAGCAGCTCTGGACGGAGCAGGACATCCGCATTCTCAAGTCCATGCATGGCCGTGCCACGGTAACGAAGATCGCCCGGCGTCTGAAGCGGTCCGTTGCCTCGGTGAGTTGGCAGATGGCCAAACTGGGACTTGCGGCATATCGACCCAGCGTCTGGACGCCGGAGGAGGAGGAGCGTCTGCGGACACTTTACAGACGACATTCCCTCAAGGAGATGGCCGAACAACTGGGACGTAGCGTTCCTGCTGTTCAAACCAAGATCAGGGACTTGGGTCTATCTCGACCTGCCCATCGTGCGTCCTCATCTACTTGAAAAGGCCATTGGCGGCGCCGCGCGCTCGCCTGGCAACGTCTCGGTGCCGACCGGGCTCTACACAGCCTGACGTCGGCGAGCAGAACCTCGACGGTCTTCTCCGACTGGATATCCTTGTCCTGAGGCATCTCGCATACTGGTGTCCTTCTTCCGAGTCTCGATGGATTTGCTCCTCGGGGTTTCCTGCCACAGCGCTGGCGCTTCCACGTTCAATCAATCCTCACCGACAACCAGGACATCCTCGCTCCTCAATCCTCCCGAGCAGTATTCGGCCGCCGACTCCCTGGTCGCCGTGTCTTCTGCACTCTCTCACGCCCGGGGATCAAGTCCAGTCGTACCTCGCGGGCAAGCATGGCCATGATCAGGTGACCGGCACCTTGCGCATAGCCCCACTGGACCAACTCCTCCGGCGTCATCTCGGCCAATTCCTCCGGACCTACCGTCTCGTGCAGGACCTCCAAGACCGCTTCGCCCACTACTTGCCAAGAGGCGTCCGTATACTCGTTGATGAGGGCCCCCAAGTCATCACTTCGCCAAATCCGCATTTCATCGCCCATTGATACTGCTCCTTGTGATTCGTAGCCTTGTTTCTGATCAGCTCAGCCGACGGATTCTGGCTGACCTGCACGTCGGGCAGATGCCCAGCGCGGTACCGTCCTGCGGCGCAGGGGCAGCGAACGTATGAGACCGCTCGCACTGCCACAGCACCATCTGATCCGGTTCGACCTTCGCCAGGTCCGACAGCAGGTCCGGCACCTCTTCGCCCGAGACCTCTGGCGGCTCAGCAGCCGGCTCCGGCGGGATCACCTCGACTGGGGCGGACTGGACAGCCTTACGCATCCGGTCCTTGCACCCGGCGATCCCCAGCGATCCGGACACTTCTTTCGTCGGCTCCGCCCCCATCGGCTCGCCGCCGTTCTGATAGATCATGGGTCCTTCGTCGGAGGTAGGCATGTCGCCCAATTCTTCCGGGAACGCCGCCCGCAAGGCCGCTGCCTCCGCACACTTATCGAGTTGACCGCGGGGGCGTTTGATCCACATGCTATTCGGAAAGCCATCTTTCGTCGCGGCGAACGTCTCCAGCCAGAATACCGGCGGCCCTGCGAATGCGACCCGCTGACCATCGATCATCCGGTAGACCGTCACCTGCGCCCACTCCGGATGCATCACGGACAGTGCCTCCCGGCCCGAGCCCCAGTTGCTCGTAATGTCCTCGCCGAACACGGTGGCATCGCGGCCCGCGTACTGGCGGGTCCGGAAGGCGGTTGTCCGCAGTTCGCCGATCCCCGGCCAGATCGTGTCCACCAGGCAGCGCTTGTCTTTGTCCCAGATGGGCACGATGTGGACACACTTCTTGAACACGTCCAGATTCCTCGACTTGCAGTAGGCCAGAACGAGGACAAGCGAGCCGACCGACTGCGCAGTCGGAAAGATCGCCTCGACGAGGGCCCGCCAGGCTTCCTCATCGACCCCGTAACGGTCTTTGACCTCGGGGACGTACGGCAGCCGCGGCGGTTTGATCGTCAAAGCTTCCGTTGTGGGCGGTGCGGCTGTGGCCACACGATCTCCATTGCCACCGGTTGTTCGTTTCGTTACTGGTGCCCGATACATCTTTCACCCCTTCTCTTTCTTGCGGTCTACGCGACCGCCTTGTTCTCCTTCCACCGGATCGTTCGGCTCACCTTGGGCTCGACGACGTGGCCCTTACGGTACTGCTCGAAATAGGTCACCACACCCAGAGGGCAGGTCCCGACCTCCGCATCCCCTAGGGCCGCCAGGACGGCCGCCTGCGCCGCTTCGCGCAGATGGTCGACCTTCGTCCACAGCTTCACGGCTCGGCGCCATCTCTCGATCAGCTTCGGTGGCACCTCCACGGATTTCTGTGCTTGGCGAATCCGCCGCTTGACCGTCTCCAGTCTCGGCGTCCCCTCAGGCTCTTTGCCCTCGACGACATGCCGCTGCCACCACGCGGCGGTATAGTCGCAGATCTGTTTGACCATGTCCTCATCGCGCGGGACCTCATACAGATCCTGCCTCATCA
>JAMCWO010000343.1 GCA_023481165.1 Planctomycetota bacterium
AGGTGACGCCGTGGGCACGGGACCGCAATGCTCGTCAACGCGGGGTCCATTGGCAATTCCGGACGAAAGACGCTCGGATCAAGCTCAAACGCTTGTACCCAGAGGTACAACTGTCATGAACCACTAGGGCTGCTCGGACCCAATGGAGCCGGCAAATCCACTCTGATCCAGACCCTATTGGGTTTTTGCCCCGTGGCCAGAGGCACGGCCAAGACATCCGCCATCACCTCCGGCAAATCCGTGCCCAGATCGGCTACATGCCGGAGAACGACGCCTTCATCTCCGATATGACGGCGGTGACCTTTATCCGCATGCTGGGCGAGTTGTCCGGCCTTCCGGCCCAAGCCGCCCTGGAACGAGCCCATGAGGTTCTGTTCTACGTGGGACTCGGAGAGGCCCGTTACCGCAAGCTGGGGACCTACTCCCTGGGAATGAAGCAGATGGCCAAACTCGCCCAGGCCCTTGTGCACGGGCCGCGACTGCTGATCCTGGATGAGCCGACCAACGGCCTCGATCCGATCGCCCGTCAACGGATGGTTCGCCTCATCCGGGACATCCGGGACTCGGGCCGGATGCACATCCTGCTGTGCTCTCATCTTCTTCGCGACGTGGAGGAGACCTGCGAGGAGGTCCTGATCCTCAAGGACGGGCAGATCGTCCACTACTCCAATCTCGAAAAGGAACGCAGCACCAACAAGCAGTTCGTCGAGCTGGAGACTTCCGGCGATGGAGCTCCCTTGGCCGAAGATCTGAACCAGCTCGGGTGTACGTGTACGGCGGTCGGGACCGGACGATACAGGATCATCCTGCCCGAGGGGTTCGCTCTGCGCGAGATCTACCGTGTGGCGGCCGAGCGCGACCTGCCCCTGCGGCGGCTGAGCTACCGCCGGGATACGCTCGAAGATATCTTCCTGAAAGCCATGGAGGGGGATCCGGGTCCCCAGCCGCATAATTCCGCGGCTGGGAGCCCTGCCAAACGCGATGAATCGCGTTTGGGGTCCCAGATCTGACGTGGCCGTACACAAACAGACCTAATGAGTTTTGACGAACAAGATCAGTAATCAAGGTTCATGGATGGCCGGGTGCCACGCCCAAGCGCAGCTTGAGCGTGTTCTCCGTATGCGAGGAAGCACGGTCAAAGGGACCCCAAACGCGATAAGTCGCGTTTGGGAACCCATACAAGTTTGGTCGTGCCACCCAGAGACTACCGAAATTGCTTGTCAAAACTCATCAGGGACTACGAGGGCCGGCGGACCGCGAGCTGGTCCCGCTTTCTGATCCTGATGCGGTACTCCTACGCGCGGCTCTTCCAGTCCCGGTTCCTGGTTCTATTCCTGGCGCTGTGTTTCTTCTACCCGATTGGTTGTGCCACGCTGATCTACCTGTCCCACAACAGCCCGGCCCTGGCCATGTTGAAGCTGCAAGCCAATGCCCTGCCCGCCATCGACGGGAGATTCTTCTACGTCCTCTGTGTGGTCCAGGGCGTCCTGGCCCTCTTGCTGACCACGTTGGTGGGACCGAGTCTGATCTCGCCGACTGGCCCTGTATCTGAGCCGTCCCTTCTCCCGGACCGAGTACGTGGCCGGCAAGATGACCGTCCTGTTCGTTCTGCTGTCGTTGATCACCTGGGTCCCGGGCCTGCTGCTCTACGCGATTCAGGCCAGTTGCGCGGGCTGGACCTGGATCAAACCCAACCTGTGGCTGGCCCGCTCGATCGTCCTGGGGCCCCTGATCTGGATCGTCCTGCTGTCGTTGGTCGCCCTGGCCCTCTCGGCGTGGGTGAAGTGGCGGATCGCTGCCGGGGCGTGCATTCTTGGTTTGCACTTCGTGGGTGCAGGCTTTGCCCAGGCGATCAATGCGATCCTGCGGACTCGCAACGGCTCGCTGATCAACCTGAGCGCGGTGATCCATACGATCTGGGGATTCTTGTTCCACTACAGCCTCAGCGCGGACCTGTCTGTGACACAGGCGTGGATCGTCGTGGGCGTGACTGGCGCCCTATGCCTGTGGCTGCTGGCCCGACGGATTCGCGGATTCGAGGTGATCAAATGAACGAGAACCGGATCATCCTTGACGACGTATCGCGGTTCTACGGGGAGGTCCTGGGCGTCAACAAAGTGACCCTCTCTATCCCGCCCGGGATCACGAGCCTGGTGGGTCCCAACGGTTCGGGCAAGACGACCCTCATGAACCTGATCACGGGTCTGGTCCGGCCAAGCCGAGGCCGGATCAGCGTCTTGGGCGTCGCGCCGTCGCAACCTCAAAGGCTCTTTCGTTTCGTGGGCTACTCGACGCAGTTTGACGCTTTCCCCAAGGGCCTGACCGGGTCCCAATTCATCTACGCTTTCCTGCGTCTGTCCGGGCGGCCCGCTTCCGAGTGCCGGGAGTTGACAACCCGGGCCATCGCGCAGGTCGGCCTGATCGAGGCCGCGGAGCGCAAGGTCGCCGCGTACAGCAAGGGGATGCGTCAGCGGATCCGGCTGGCCCAGGCGATCGCTCACGACCCGCGGGTGTTGATTCTCGATGAGCCCCTCAACGGCCTGGACCCGCTGGTGCGGGCCGAGACGATCGCCCTGTTCAAACGCTACGCGGCCGAAGGCCGCCACATCGTGGTCTCCAGCCACGTGCTGCACGAAGTGGACATGATCTCGGACCAGGTGGTCCTGATGAGCGGCGGCTACATCGTCGCCGAAGGCCAGATCCGGGGCGTGCGCAGCGAAATCCAGGACCAGCGGCCCATGCAGTTCCTGATCCGCTGCCGGCAGCCGCACCTGCTGGCCTCCAAGGCCTTCGAGCAGGACCATGTGGTGGAAGCCCGCCTGCTGCCGGAAGGCGAGGTAGGGCTCCCAGCCGCGGAATTATGCGGCTGGGGACCCGGCGTGCTCATCAAGACTCGCGATGCGGACGCGTTCTGTCGCATCCTGAATCGTCTCGCCTTGGGCGGCATCGACATCGAGGGCGTGGTCCCGGCCGACGACAACGTCCATTCCGTCTACGAATACCTCATCGGCGGCGAGGAGGCCAACCAATGATCCGGCTCTGGTGCACCCAGGTCCTGGCGATCATCCGTCTGGAGATGAAGAAGACCTTCTTCGCCCGGCGCGGCCTGTGGGTCTATCTCCTGGCCTTTGCCCCGCTGGTGCTCTTCGTGAGCCATTCGATCGCCATCCGGCACCACCGGGACCAGCTTGCGCGAATCGCCCGGGACCATCCGATCTCCAGCGCGGCCCTCAGGGACATCCAGGTCGGAATGACCTGCGACGAGGTGACGCAGAAGCTCGGCCAACCCTATTCCCAGCGGCGCTGGCACCGCCGCGACGAGCACAATGAGCAAATCGAGCAGTCCCATTGCCGATATACGGACGGCAAGACGGAGCTGTACCTGTTCTTCGACAAGGGCAAGCTAACGGAAATGCACCGGAGCGAGCTGGACACACTGCACCAGTCCTTACAGATCTTTGCCGGCGTGTTCCAGTCCTACTACCTCCGCCTGGCGGTCTTCTTCGGCTGCGTGGGGGTCTTTGTCAATCTGTTCCGTGGCGAGATGCTCGACAAGAGCCTGCACCTCTACCTGCTGACACCGACCCGGCGGGAGGTCCTGCTGGCCGGCAAGTATGCGGCCGGACTGCTGGCCACCGTGGTCATCTTCACCTCCAGCACAGCCCTGCAATGGCTGGCTCTGCTCGGGCAATTCAATCCTACCGCCGTAGCCAATTTCCTGGCATCTACGGGTTGGGATCAATTCTCCTCCTATCTGGCCGTCACGGCCCTGGCCTGCGTGGGATACGGCAGCGTCTTTCTGGCCGTAGGGCTGCTCTTTCGCAATCCCATCATCCCCATCGCCGTGGTCCTGCTGTGGGAAGGCGTCAACCCGTTCCTGCCCGCCGCTCTCCGGAAGATCAGCATGATTTACTACCTCCAGTCGCTCTGCCCGATGTCTGCGGCCCCGGGCCAGGACGTGCCCCCTCTCGTCCGCCTCCTGATTTCGCCGGTACAGCCTGCCACCAGGTCTGTGGCCGTCCTGAGCATCGTGATCCTGACAGGCGTGGTCCTCGTGGCCGCCGCCCGCCTCTCGCGGCGGATGGAGATCAACTACAGCGATGACACACAGACGATTTGCTCATAACTCCTTGGCGTTTCGAGCCTTAGAGGAATGGGCGGTGGAGGATTTGAACCTCCGACATCCTGCGTGTAAGGCAGGCGCTCTGGCCAACTGAGCTAACCGCCCGGCCAGTTGTGTGAGAATATCGGTTTTTCCCGCTTGCGTCAAGTCGGCTCAGTCCCTATATTCGCGCCATCGCAAACGTGAGAGAAGATCCTTTCGTCATGAGCTTTCGAGGGGCAGATCGTGGACGTGTCGCAGGCGATTCGCAACCGGTATTCCTGCCGGCACTATCAGGACAGACCGTTGGAGCAAACCACGTTGGCGGCCGTGCTGGAGGCCGCCCGGCAGGCCCCTTCCGCCAAGAATCTCCAGGACTGGCGCTTCGTCGTCGTGACGGACAAGCAGACCAAGCAGAAAGTGGCCGCCGCAGCGAACAACCAGACGTTTCTCGAAGAGGCCGGAGCGATCATCATTGCCTGCACGGTCAGCGACCACGTGATGCGTTGCGGCCAGGCGGTCGGGCCGATCGATGTCGCCATCGCTCTGGAACATACCGCCTTGCAGGCCACGGAGTTGGGATTGGCCACCTGCTGGATCGGCTCCTTTTACGCCGACAAGGTCAAGTCCGTGGTCGGCATCCCGGAGAATGTAACGATCATCGAGTTGATGGCTCTCGGCTATCCGGCCGACTCGTTCAAGGAGCACCGGCGCGAGGCCCTGAATCGCATCGTCAGCTTCGAGAAATGGCAATTCTGAGAAACATTGCTTGATTTCTGACCGGCAGCCGATACAATAACGACAGAATTCCGTCCCGGGGACGTGGTGTAACGGGAGCACACGGCGGTCGCATCGCCGGAATGAGGGTTCGATTCCCTTCGTCTCCAAGTGCTTGTCCTGTAAGGACTTGCGGCAATTCGTAATCCGCGGTATCGACCGGAAAAACGCGATCCGCCGACAACGGCTCTTCAACGGGTTTCTGCTCGTTACGGTCCTTTCCGGCTCTTGACTGTGCCGGATTTTGTGCGCATTCGTTCACGGCTATTGGGGTTTCTGCTGCCCGCTCGAAATCCTCATCACGGACTTGAAGGTAGTGCTCCTTTGCAACGGCCGGGGTGTTTCCGAGCCTCTTCCAGCCCTTACGGTCGAAGAGGGGGAGCTTGGCCCAGTCCGGGTTGGGTTTGAGGTCCTTCGTCACTTGCCTTCTCCTGCGATTCGCCTCTGCCAAGCGAGCACCAGTCCCCGATTGCCGCCCGCAACCTCTGAGATGATTGGGTAGAGTGCATCTGATTCCGCACGATGAGTCCCGATATAGCCAGAACGGATTAACCCGATGAGGTCGGATTCCCTTAGATACACTCCGGCAAGATCATTATAGCTCACACGCACACCCCCTTTGGGGCCTTTGCTCTTCGGAGACGCGAGTAAGTGGTTCAAATGATCCAAAGAGATGACAAATGACTGATGTGCCTCGCCGTCACCCCTCCTCTCAACGAATTTGAAGAAGAAGGGACTTCGGTAGAGCCGGTAGTCATCTATCACTCCCGAAAGTGGAGGCAATTTCATGCGGTTCATCTCATCCTGTAACTGGTCATCAGGCCTGAATATCCCAGCAGGCTTTGCTGCGTCGGAATTGGCATACTCTTCCAGCATTTTGTACTGGACCATTACCATGTTTCCCAGAGTCCTATTGACATAGACAAGGTCTACTCCCAGCATGGTCTCAAGCGGTCCCCTGTTTGCTGTGTAAACCTCCAGCCGCTCCTGACCGTGCAAGAAGACCGCACGCCCGGTGACGTGCTTTTCGATCAAGGAGAATCCGGGGATAACGCTCGCATCTTTCGCGATAACATTGTCCTCCAGTGCGTAGGATGCATGAGGTTCAAGATGGCTCAAGGTGGAGTCTGAGTCTTCCGGCACTTCCACCAACTCGGGGGCGGCTGCCTTACTGAGTCCGAAGGCTGCCATAGCTGTCCTGATGGCATCGAGCTGTTCCCACGCTGCCGTCGGCATTCGGTACAATCCTGGAATGTTGAATGCCGCACGTTCAATGGCCTTCCTGTTCTCATCGTCTACGCAGAGCGCGTCGATTACTGCTACGCTGAGTTTGGGACTCAGCCCCAATGCAGAAGCACCCGTCGCCAGCCTCTGTTCAAGCAATGTCTTGAAGTTCTGTCCAGTCAGTATGTCTACGAGTGACTCCAGCGATGATATATTCAGGGCTTTCAACTTGACTATCGTCAGCCGAGACTCAAAGGTCGCGACCGCAGCCTTGTGCCGAACTACGCCCACATAACAATTGCAGGATTGGCCGTCAGGCATTTCCGCCAAACACAGCGTCGGTGGCTTCAGTGCCTCGAACACCTCGTGCGGCCGGACAACTGTAAAGCGTTCGATGCCATGCTTTGACTCACGCAAGGCTTGTTCATAGCCGTCTTCGAACCTCAGTAGAATCAGAGGCTTTCTTTCCAGCCACTGCCGTAGTTTCCCAAGGTTCATAGTGTGTCCCTCTTGGCCGTCAAGAAAGCGGTCAGCGATTCCCTTGCCGCTACAGAACTCTGCAACCAAGCATTCAAGGCGGCCGGCAGCCGATCCGTACTGGTCGTTTGACTCTTCCCACTCGCAGTGTCTGTTGAAGTAACGTAGAGTGGGATGCTCAGGTTGTTATCCTGGGCACGGATCTCCTCCAGGGCCGCCACGCGGGCGAAGCCGGGCTCGTCCTTGAATCGCTCGTACGCTTTGACAATACGCTCGATATGATCCTCGGTGAGGAAGCTCTGGGCTCGCTCGCGAGTAACCTCATCGACCGCGTTGATGAGAAGAACACGGCCCTTGCGCGTCTTGGGTTTGGCCGTGCGGCAGATGACGACACAGGCTTCCATCGGCGAGTTGTAGAATAGATTCGGCCCCAGACCCAGCACACACTCGATAACGTCGGCCTCGATGAGCTTCCGCCGCATTTCTGCCTCTTCTTGGCGGAATAGGACGCCATGCGGAAACAGGATGGCACAGCGGCCGGTCTTGGGCTTGAGGCTGCAAAGAATGTGTTGCCAGAATGCGTAGTCGGCACGGCCTTGCGGCGGCGTGCCGTAGAGGTTGCGGCCCCACGGGTCGGAGGCGAAGGCGCTGCGGTCCCACTGCTTGATGGAATAGGGCGGATTAGCAAGTACAACATCGAATTGCTGAAGCCGGTCGCCTTCGACGAACTTGGGCTCCGAAAGGGTATTGCCACGAACGATCTGGAAGTCCTCAATGCCGTGAAGGAAACAGTTCATCCGGGCGATGGAGGAGGTCATGAGGTTTCGCTCTTGGCCGTAGAGCCGGACATTCCGCCACTCCTTGCCCTGGCGACGTAGATGGGCAATACAGGAAAGGAGCATGCCCCCGGTGCCACACGTCGGATCGTAGATGGATTCGCCGGACCGCGGTTGGAGCATCTCGGTCATCAGGTGTACGACCGTGCGGTTCGTGTAGAATTCGGCGGCAGTATGCCCGGAGTCATCCGCGAATTTCTTGATGAGATACTCGTAGCCGTTGCCCAACTCGTCTTCCGGGAGATTGGCAATAGTCAGTTCGAGCGAGGAGAAATGCTCCACAAGATCGCGGAGCATGGCGTCGGACAGGCGGTCCTTGTTGGTCCATTGGGCGTCGCCGAAGATGCCATAGAGCTTGTCCGGGTTGGCAGTCTCGATGGCTCGCATAGCCGACTGGAGTGCCGCTCCGACGTTCTTCGCCACCTGCCGCACTTGGCGCCAGTGAGCATCGGCCGGAATCTGGAAGCGGTGATTCTCCGGGTAGGCGGCAAACGCAGCATCCCCGCCGGATTCCTTGAGAGCGGCCTGTGTCTCCTCATCGAAGACATCGCATAACCGTTTGAAGAACAGCAGCGGGAAGATGAACTGCTTGTAGTCGCCTGCGTCGATGGTCCCGCGCAGCAGCACCGCCGCACCCCAGAGGTAGGATTCGAGTTGTTGTTGGGAGATTCTCACTTTCGGGCAAGCCTCTTCTTTGCCAAAAACAGGTAGGCAAATGGCGTGCTTTCGAGAGCTTTTCGCCTTTCCTGAACTTTGCCGAACCAATGGACACCCACTTCAATCAATCCGGCCGTAACCACCCCGCCGATTACCCAAGGCATTGAGAGTGTGGTCAACGATGTCGCTTGGCCCGCGATGACTGCCGCGGAGCCGATCAGAGTGGGCGAGTTGGGTTTGATGAAGGCTTGGAGAGAGCCCAAAAACGTTGAGATTCTGGACGCGCTCAGGGCCTTTCCCAGGTCAGCGGTTTCTCGCCTTGATCGTTCCGTGAAAGACTGAGTCACCCTTTTGATCTCGCCGTCGTCTCTTGCTCCTGCGAGCTTCGCCTCGAACTCGTCCATTGCCGCGCGGAACGATAGAAGTTCCGACTTATACTTCTCACGGAATGCGAGAATCTTGCCCAGAGGGACCGACGAATCCGGCACGGGAATCACCTCTGATAGACGCGATGATAGGATTGGCTCCAGATTGCCTGAGCTGTTCCTCCCAAATGCAACGTCATTGAGCGGTTCTTCATCTGTCGCGGGAACTGCCCCAATACCCGCTGCCATATGTTTCGCCAGTAGGGCCATATATCCCTTGGCTGTCTTTGCCTCGAAGAGGTACACCAAGGGACGGTCCCTGTCCTCCACTGCAAGCCCCGCCTTCAATAACAGAGTAATGATGGCCTCACACGTCTTATCTCGATAGATCGGGACAATACACCGCGCTGGACGAGATGACGGAGGGCGGGAACCCACGAGGATTTGCTTGACGTCTTCTATGAGTCCGCGCGGATCGCCACGTATCATGAGGTCTCCAGGGTTCACCGCTTGAAAGATCCCCGCCGTACGGAGTTCTTCAATCTGCGGATGGTAGCGCCGCACGCCACGATCATCCATGACGGAGTCGTAGCTTCGGGGAACGATGGCCCCGATCTTGTCCCAATAAAGAAGCGCCCGACGAATCCAAGGCCCGGAGGTTGGAACCGCAATGTACGGGTAATAAAGAACAGTTCGGCTCATTGGATGATCCTCTCCTTTCTTAAAACGCTGACCAGCTTTTCTTCTGCCGCGAACGCTTCCTTGACGCTGTCGCGCAGGCGTTTCATGGCCTTATCCACCGACAGAACCTCCTGCTCAATCTTGGGCTCGATGTAGCGCGGTATGTTCAGATTGTGGTCATTCGCCGCAATCTCCTCCAGGGGGACGAGACGAGCAATCCCTTCCACGTCCTTGAAGTCACGATACCAGCCGTAAATACGCTCAATGTGTTCGGGGAGCAGTTCGTTCTGGGCACGGCCGGTCTTGAACTCCTTCGACGCATCGACGATGAGAACCTTGTACTTGCGGCTCTTGGCTTTGCGCTGGCGGAAGACGAGGATGCACGCGGCAAGCCCCGTCCCGTAGAAGAGATTAGGACCCAGACCGATGACCGCTTCGAGCAAGTCCATCCCCAGAATCTTCTTGCGAATCTGGCCTTCCTTGGCCATGCGGAACAAGGCCCCATGTGGCAGTACGACCGCCATACGTCCAGTCCTCGGTGCCATCGACCGGATCATGTGCTGCACCCACGCGTAGTCACCTTTCTTGGCCGGCGGCATGCCCGCAAAGTTTCGCCCGAAGGGATCACTGGTCCACACTTCGTCTCCCCATTTTTCCAGCGAGAACGGTGGATTGGCGATGACACAATCGAACGTAGCGAGATTGTCGCCGGAGAAGAACGCCGGACTGCGAAGTGTATCGCCGCGCACAATCTGGAAATCCGCCGCACCGTGGAGCAACAGGTTCATCCGGGCGATAGCCGAGGTGGTCAGGTTCTTCTCTTGGCCGAACAGCTTGCCCCAGAGTAAGCGCACGTCGCCGTGGTTCTCTTTCACATGGTGAATGGCTTCCAGGAGCATCCCCCCAGTGCCGCAGGCGGGATCGTAGATGGACTCGCCTTCACGCGGATCGAGGATGTTGACCATCAGCCGAACCACGGAACGTGGAGTGTAAAACTCACCAGCCTTCTTGTTGGTGAGATCGGCAAACTTCTTGATGAGGTACTCGTAGGACTGGCCGAGGATATCGGCCTGGGCTGCCTGATTGCCAAGGTTCACACGGGAGAAGTGCTCGATGAGGTCACGAAGCAGAGCATCGGAGAGACGATCCTTATTTGTCCATTGGGCGTCTCCGAAGATGCCGTATAGCGTATCCGGGTTGGCCTTCTCAATCCCTCGCATGGCAGTTTGGAGGGCTTGGCCGACATTGGCCGTGACGGCACGTACATCCCGCCAATGGCAATCCTCCGGGACTTGGAAGCGGTAGTTCTGGGGGAACTGGGCGTATTGCTCATCGCCGCCGGATTCCTCCAACGCCGCCTGATACTCCTCGTCATGGACATCGGAAATGCGCTTGAAGAACAGCAGCGGAAAGACGTAGGTCTTGAAGTCAGCCGCATCGACCGGACCACGAAGGATGTTGGCGGCCTCCCAGAGGTGCGATTCAAGCTGCCCGATAGCGACGGCACTTGCGGTCACGAGGCCCTCCGTAGCAAGAATGCAGGCACGCCGGAACCTCCCATGCTCCTCTTGCCGGGATCGGCGAACATGATCCACGGGCGAAGCGGGCGCAGACCACGACGATGCCCCCAATCCTGAGCAATGACCGACAATTTCTCCGCCATGTCGCGGCCTCTCAACCTTCACACCCTGACGGATTCGGCTAAATTCTACCTCGTTGCGCGGGCCAAAGCAACTGGATTCTGAGGATCAGAGCATGCCGCAGACGCAGGAACCGGGCTCCTCGCGTTTCCCGTGTATCAGTATCAAGCCGACCCGTTCTCCTATCTCCCCGCTGGATGGGGCATAACGGCGTTCGATAGTCTGACAAGTGAGAACATAGATCAGATCACTCCCCAGGGTATGGCCAGTGGCTTATATACAGGGCTTACGACGGCCGATCTGTCGAATTGGGGACAGTCTTTTCACGCGGGCTTCACCGCCTGGGGACCGGACTTCCAGCCGTTTGAAATAGGGCATCCGCCCAGCGAGACCTATGTGACGATTGGGACGACCGTCACACCGGTGATCATCCCTGCCCCCGGCGCGATCCTGCTCGGCACCCTCGGTGCCGGTCTGGTCGGCTGGCTGCGCAGACGCAGAACGCTGTAGCAGACCGCCGGAAGCTATCGTCAATTCAGGGCTGCGCCGCACCACCGTCGCGCAGCCCTTTGCTTTTGATCATTCCCGAAGCTGAGTCCACAGGAGCCGACGGAACGGGTCGAGGATCTCGGGGAAAGGAACGACCCGGACTTGCATATTGTCAACGGCCCCGGCGATCTTGACGGAGCCGGCACCGGTCTGGAGGGCACCGAGCAGGCGGTCCAAGGTGCGAACACCAGGCAGCTTGACGCCCTTGAGGACTCGAGTGGACGCCACGGCGTATCCTTCGACCGGACTATCGGCACCCAGGTTGATGTTCTCGATCCGGCCGGCCCCGCGAATCTCGACGCCTCGGTTGAAGTATTGTACGCTGGACAACACAATAGCCGGCCCCTGGAGTTGAAACTCGACTTCGCCCGTGCCCTTCGGCTCCTGCGACCCGAAATGCAGATTCAGCGTGTTGTACAAGCTGCGCACAATCGGGTTGTCGGCCAGGTCCGACTCGGTCAGACGGACCCATCCTCCCCCGGAGAGCAGGATCCCCCGCTCGAAGGCGGGCAGCACCGTGACACGGCCGGCCAGCCGACCAGGGTGAGCGCCGGCATTGGGATCGAGGGCGTGCACCAACTGATCCAGATTCAGCTCGTTGAAGTCCGCCACGACGGCCCCATAGAATGTGCCGGCGCGCCTGCTGAGGCGAGCCTGGGCGTCCAACCGACCTCCCAGCACGTCGAAGCGCGCATTCTCAATCAGCAGGCGCTTGGGGTCAAGATAGCCGGTTGCCTGGCAAAGGCCGATCTGGGCCGGACCCAACCGGCCGCCGGCAATGTGGGTGTCCAGCGCGAAGCGCAGCGGTCCCAACGGATGGATTTCGGACGGCGGAGGACCGACGGCGGAGGACGGCTCGGTCACCGGCCGTCTGTCCTCTGTTCTCTGTCCTGGGGCCTGGGGCCGGTGGGTCTGCTCGACCAGCAACGAGCCGGACATGGTGCCTTGCAGCCTGGCCAAGGCCTGCAGCGCCGCTGCGCGTCGGGGGGCCGGCAGCCACGTTTCCAGTTGCGGCAACTGAATCGCGCGCCAGCGAAGCTGCGCCACGCTGTCGGTCCAGCGATTCAGCGGCACCACGGCTGTGCCGTCCACCGTGCCGCCCAAGACCTGCGCGTGGAACTCCCGCACCTTCACCGTTTGCCCTTGTACCAGGGCCGCCAGACGGACGTCGGCCAGGTTCTTGTCCTGCCACAGGACCTTGGCGGTCAATTGGGCTTCACCCTCCGCCGTCTTCTTCACGACGTTCATCCGCAGCCCGGTCCGGCCGTCCACCACGACAGTGGCCGAGCGCCCGTCCCACGGTAAAGGCCAGCGGTGGGTACTCAGTTCGAGGGACACCACCTCGGGCTCGTCCAGCCGGAAGCTGGCTTTGGCGTCGGCTCGGCCGTCTTGGCGCTCCAGCCGAATATCCTCAAGCTGGACCAGACCGCCGGCGATGCGAAGGGCACCCTGCGCCTGATGGGCAACCAGCGGCGGGATACGGATATCCCGGGCACTCCAACTGCCCGCGGCAACCGCTTTGCGGATCTCCAGCCCCGGCATGCGCAGGGCCAGCGCGGCACGGGCCTGACCCTGGGAGGCCAGCGGCAGACCGGCCATCTCCGCCACGGCGGCCAAGGACAGATTCGCGGCCAGAACGTCTATCTGGGTGGCCCGTCCGGAGAGCTCGTACCGCCCCGTGGCTTGCCACTGCCCGCCGAGCAGATCAAAAGGCTGGGTGGTGGCTTCGACCTGGCGTGCGTCGGCCCTCACGTGCAGCGGGATCTGCACGCGATCGACCCGGCGCTTGCCCAGGGTGAGGTCCTGCCCGGCGAGCGTCGCATCGGCCTCGAGCGCGACCGGCCGGATTTGACCTGTGACGCCAGCCTCCAGGCGCCATCGGCCCAGCGCGGGGCTTGTCCCCCCAAGATGCAGGACATGAGCCGGCCCACTGGCCGAGAGGTTCGCCTTCTGGAGATCCCACGTGACAAGCGATAGGCCGCCCTCGACCGTAACGACACTCTCCTCGAAGGCCACGCGGAATTCGGAGATACGGGCCTCTTTATCGTCGCCCGCGGCCGACAAGCGAAGATCGAGGCCGGTCGTCCCCAGCGCGGGCCCGTGCCATTGCTGCACCGCCATCCGGGCGGACCATTGGCGCGTATCGGCATCGAATTGCGCCTGACCGTCCACCTGGTCTGCGGCCGGGAGGGAGGGGGACATCAGCCTTATCTCAGGCCAATGCAGCTCGACCCGGGCGGCGACATCCGTCACATCCACGCGCCGTCCGCCGCGCACCCACGAGAAGGCGGGCACTTTGACCTGCCCTTGAGACAGACGCCATTCCGCACCACTGGCCTGGGCCTCCGCCGCCGCTTGCCAGGACCCCAGGGGGGTACGAGCCTGAAGGGCGACGTTCGCCCGAACCTCCTTGCGACCCCATCGCGGGGAGGCCACGGCAAGCCGGCAGGTGCCGTCATATTGCGACAAGCGGTCCGGTTCGGCGGCCGCCCAGGAGCCGGAGAACTCGCCGCGGCGAGTCTGCCAGTTCCAGCGGCCGTCGATCCTCGCGCCGACGGCACGTGCCTTGGCCGCCAGGGACTCCAAAGCGATTCCCTCGCGGGTGATCTCAACAGCGCCATCCATCAATCGAATGGTCTCCTCGGCCGAGTTGGGCTCGCTTACGGTCAGGTCCCGGGGACGGATCGTGACGCCATCGGGCATCACTGCGATCTGAGCGCCGCCCTGGAGTGTCGCCCGGGCCACTATGCACTCGTCCAGTTGCAGCGCTCCCTGTAATGCCCCGCGCGTGAGGCTGCCTTTCCATCGGCCCGCGAGCCGGATCGGCGTGAAATCTCGTTGCAGCAGGCGGCCGACCAGCGGGCCGATGCCCTGGGCGCTGAATCGGACCTCGTGCGCCCAATCGCTGCCTTCGACCACCTGGCCCGTGATCTCGGCGCTGGGAAGCGCGCGCAACTCAAAGGCCCAGAGGACCCGCCCCTGCCGGCGCCCGTCGAAATCGAGGGGGCCCACCGTCTGCGTCGTTCCGCCGGAGTCGGTGATCCGAATCGTGGCATCCCGAACGACCACCTCCGGCAGCCGGGTCTCCCCGACTCGCTGTAGTGGCGAGCCGATACCTGCTTGCACCTGTTCCCAGACATCTTGGGCGTTCCAGCGCCCATTCTCCCCTTGGCCCAGAAACACAGTCGGACGGTCGAGCGTCAGGGAATAAACCCGGAGGGGCCGGCCGAGAAGCAGCAGAGGCACAGCGCTTAGTTCCACCTCCATCCGGTTGGCCCGGAACACGACGTCGCCGCTCAAGGGCATCCGGGCGCTCACGTCGCGCAGCGTGGCACCGCCGCCCCA
>JAMCWO010000173.1 GCA_023481165.1 Planctomycetota bacterium
GGCGGTCCGCCCACCAGGCGGTCGGGATTTCAAACGCCGCATAGGCCAGCGCAAAGGCGGAATAGACGATGCTCATCTGGTCTTTCGTCAGCCCCAGGTCGCCCATGATGCCGGGCGCGAGCGTGGCAAGGCAGGCGCGGTCCAGGTAAGTGACCATCGCCAAGAGCACAGCCATGGTTACCACGACGTAACGGACCCGGGTGGCGGGGATGTAAGCGTCTTGTGATGTGATATTCATTTGTCGAGAGCCACCTCCAATTCGGCAACAAGTCGCCCATCATTCTACGCGAGAAGACAACGAAGGCAAGCAGCAATGCGGACCACCACGCGGGAAGATGTGCCCATGACCAAACGAGGGCTGCTATCGACCTCGACCACCTCCGCGGGGACCCTTCGTGCACAGAGAAGGACCAACAGCACCGCGAAAACGCCGATAATCATGGCGGTCCGAAGGTGTTTCTTCATCCGATGCCTTCCCGCCCGGAATTCCGGGGACATTCGGTCGGAGTCGCCGCCCCCGAGGCTTTCCGTCTCTACTGCTTCGCCATCTGCGACGGATTGAACTGCATGGGCTCCAAACGCGGGTTCAATAGATGAATGGCCGCCAAGTTCACCAGGTATACCGAAGCCGCGATGAGGAACAGCAGCCGGTATTCTCCGGTCCACTCCAGGATGTACCCGGCGAGTTTGGCAATGAACATGCCGCCGATGGCCCCTGCCATGCCGCCGATGCCTACAATCGAGCTGACGACCTGGCGCGGCGCCGTGTCGGAGACAAGCGTGTAGAGATTGGCCGAGAACCCCTGATGCGCCGAGCCTGCCAAGCCGACCAGCAGCGTAGCGACCCAGAGGTTCGAGACCTGCGAGGCCGCGAATACCGGCACGACACACAGGGCGCAGGTCAGCATCGCTGTTTTGCGGGCGGCGTTCACACTCCAGCCCCGCTTGAGAAGCCACGATGACAGCCAGCCGCCGCCGACGCTGCCCACGTCTGTCATCAAGTAGATCGCCACCAGAGGCGGTCCCAGATGCAACAGGTCCAACCCGTACTGCTTGTTCAGAAAGTCCGGAATCCAGTACAGATAGAACCACCAGATGGGTGCACTGAGGAACATGCCCACGACGAACGCCCACGTCTGGCGGTAGCGCAACAACGACAGCCAGGGGACCCGGACCACCGGATCGGGCGGATCGCTCTGGATGTGGGCCAGCTCCACCGGAGAGACGCGCGGATGCTGGTCGGGATTGCGGTAGTACACCCACCAGGCAGCCAGCCACGTAAAGCCCAGGGCTCCGGTGACCAAGAAGGCCGTGGGCCAGCCGAACGTGATGGTCAGCCATGGCACCAGCAGCGGCGCAACCAGCGCCCCGACGTTGCTGCCGGCGTTGAAAATGCCGGTGGCCAAGGCCCGTTCCTTCTTGGGAAACCACATACTGACGGTCTTGACCGCCGCCGGGAAGTTGCCGCCTTCCGCCAGGCCCAGGGCAAAGCGGGCGGCGCTGAAGCCAAGCACCGTCACGGGAATCACCAGGAGCCCTTCTCCAAAGACGCGGGAGATCGGCTCCACCCAGCTACCCAATCGAGCATCGGGCGGGATGAATTTCGTCAACCCATGCGCCATCGCCGCCAGGCTCCAGAACAGGACGGCCAGGAAGTATCCCAGGCGCACGCCCATGCGGTCGATCAGGCGTCCGGCGCCGGCGTAGCCGATCGCATAGGCGATCTGGAAGGCAAAGACGATGTTGCTGTAGTCGATCTCACTCCAGCCGAGTTGCTTCGATAGCTCCGGCTTGAGGATGCCGATGATCTGCCGGTCGAGGTAGTTGAGCGTGGTGGCAAAGAACAGCAGGGCGCAGATGCCCCAGCGGGACCAGCCAATCGATATCGCCCGGGTTTGTCCCAAGGCCTGACTGTTTGTCATATCGTTTGCTATAGCGGAATCTCCTACCTAGCCCGACATTGTCGCGTGAAAGCCCCGGCCCGTCAAGGGTGGGGCAGGTCGGGTACAACAAGATCGTGACGTATGTGTCCTCTAGGTCGAGGCCGTACCTGCGGCACGTGGCAGCCGTGACAGTCCCCGTGGTCAGGCAGAGGCCCTGAGGAAGGACGGCACCATCCACGGCATAAAAGACCTGGACGAGTAGTTCTCCCCGGGGCGGCGCGAGAACCAAAAGAAAGGTCCCCGAACGTTCGGTTGGGGGACCGGGATTCTCTGCCTGGCTCTGCACCCCTGCCGTTGCGGGAAGGGCAAGCGCGTGACCTGTCTCAGGCCAGCTTCGCGCGACCCACTACCGGCCGGCGGCCAGCGGCGAAATCGCAACCTCCTGCAAAACCGATGATCGTGCCTACCGGGCACGCCAATAGGGACGCGATGAAGCCGATCACCATGACGGTGGAATAGCCGTAACTATCTGCCAGACTGCCATGCACCAACGGCCAGGCGACCAGTGCGATCAGGAAGCGGAACAGGATTCGGGCGGCGACGAAGGCTATGCAGAACCCTATGACCGAGCCTACTGTGCCGGCCACCAGCGGACCGGTGCTGGAACGCCGTTTCGGAGACGTCGTGGCGACCGCCGCGGCGATCAGGGCGCCGATCCAGAAGAGCGGATAGGGGGCGAAGCCGATATAGGTCTCGCCGGATTTCACGCTGCTGAAGTAGCCGTAGCCGGCCAGGATCACTTGCAGGACCATGGCGGAAGCCGCCAGGTCCCACTTGTTCCAACTGGCCCGGGACTCGGCGCGATGGTCGTCGGTGGTGGTGGCGAATGTCAGGTTGCGGATCTTCTCATCCTTGGGGGCGGCCGTCGCGTAACTGACGACCACCATCACGATGGCGGAGACAATCGTGATCAGCACGCTGAAGTACTGGAAATAGATGTTGTTGATGATCCAGAGGAAGGAGCCCTGCGAGTAGCCTTGGGCGACCGTCTTCTCGGCGTCGAGCCAGCCGAACATGCCGAGAGCAACCGGGGTGTCCACCAACATGCGGAACAGGCCCAGGCCAAAGCCGATCACCATCGCCCAGAAGCACCCCTTGGCGTTGAGCCGCTTCCAAAAGACGCCGAAGAAGAAGACCACGAAGATCGGCGGAGCCAGGTAGCCCTGCACGGATTGCAGGTAGTTGTACAGGCCGCGGGCACCCTGGATCACCGGAATCCACAGCAGAGCGATGAAGACCATGATCGCGGTGGCGATCCGGCCGACCCGGACGATTTGATGCTGGCTCAGGCCGGGCTTCCACTTTTCGTAGAGGTCCACGGTAAAGAGCGTGGAACAGGCGTTGAACACACCCGCCAGCGAGCCCATCAGGGCCGAGAGCAGGCCGGCGACCACGATCCCCCGCAGGCCGGCCGGCAACAGGTACTTGACCATCAGGGGGAAGGCGGCCTGGGCCTGGTGCGGGATGGGGTGGCCGTCGGGAGTGACGACCATGGACAGGGCCGGGACCTTGCCGCTCTTGGCCAAGGCGAAGCAGATCATGCCGGGGATGATGAAGAGGTACGGCGGGAAGAGCTTCAGGAAACCGGCGAAGATGCTGCCGCGCCGGGCGATCTGCTCGTTCGGGGCGCCGAGGGCCCGCTGCACGATGTATTGGTCCGTGCACCAGTACCACAGGCCGATGATCGGGGCACAGAAGAGCATGCCGAGCCACGGGTAGTAGCCGTTGAAATACCACGCCTGCTTAACCAGTTGGCCGGCGGCGTTCTTCTCGATCACCGGTGACCAAGTGCTCTCGACGCCCGCCGGGATCAGCGGCTTCCAGAGGTTGAACATGTCCGAGCCGGCGAGCGCGCGAAGCTCCTGCCAGCCGCCGAGTTTGATCAGGCCGTAGACGGTCAGCAGGGACGAGCCGACGATCAGGACCAGCACCTGCACGGCGTCGTTGTACGCGACAGCCCGCATGCCGCCGAGGATCGTGTAGAGGCCCGTCAGCACGATCACCGCCACCGAACCGATCCAGAAACTGTTGATCTCGATGCTGCCCACGTGCAGGTGGATCTCCGGCAACAGTGTCGCGAAGACCACGCCGCCGGCAAAGATACCCACCGCGATCTTTGACACCACGAACGTGATGAGCGACACGATCGACAGCACGTAGCGCGAGGGCGTGGAGAATCGCCGTTCGAGAAACTCCGGCATCGTGAACACCAACGAGCGCGCATAGAACGGCACGAACACCCACGCCAGCACCAGCAGGCACCACGCGTGCAGTTCGTAATGCGCCATCGCCACGCCATCTGTAGCCCCGGACCCCGCCAGTCCCACGATGTGCTCACTACCTATGTTGCTGGCAAAGATGCTGGCCCCTATGATCCACCAGCCGAGGTTGCGGCCGGCGAGGAAATAGTCCGTCGCGGTGTCTTTGCGTCTTTTGACGACCCACCAGGCGACGCACAGCAGGATGCCGAAGTAGAGAACAATCGCCAGCCAATCGACTGCGGTGAGAGTGGAGGTTGAGCCTGAACTCGCGGCGGCAAGCAAAGAGGTCAACGTATTCATGTGGTCTCCTGCATGAATAGGGAGTTACTTGGTGGAGAAGCGATACACCGTGGTGGTTTCGTACTTCCGGCCCGGGCGCAGGATCGTCGACGGGAAATTCGCCTTGTTCGGCGAGTCCGGATAGTGCTGCGTCTCCAGGCACAGGCCCCAGCGGTGCTGGTAGACCGTGCCGCCCTTGCCGGTGATCGTGCCGTCGAGGAAGTTGCCGGAATAGAACTGGATGGCCGGTTCTTTCGTGTAGACCTCCATCACCCGTCCGCTGGTCGGCTCGTAGACGCGGGCCGCGAAGGTCATGTTCTTGCCGCCCTTGTTGAGCACCCAGTTATGGTCGTACCCGCCGCCGAACTTGAGCTGCTCGAAGTCGCTCTCGATCCGGGCCCCAATCGGCGTGGGCTTGGTGAAGTCCATCACGGTCCCTTTGACCGGCAGCAGGTCGCCCGTTGGGATCAGCCCCTTGTCGACCGGCGTGTACTGGTCGGCGTTGAGCGTCAGCACGTGCCCGAGGATGTCCCGCTGGCCGCCGGTCAGGTTCCAGTACCCGTGGTGCGTCAGGTTGACCGGCGTGGCCTTATCCGTCGTGGCTGAGTAGTCGATCCGCAGCTCATTGTCGTTCGTCAGGGTATACATCACCGTGGCCTGGAGATTGCCCGGATAGCCCTCTTCGCCATCTTTGCTCAGGTAACTGAGCTTGACCCCGACAGCGTTCGACCGCCGGACCGGCTCATCCATCCAGACCACCTTATCGAACCCCTTGATCCCACCGTGGAGGTGGTTCTCGCCGTTGTTGATGGCCAGTTTGTCGTAGGTGACACCGTCGAGCATGAACCGGCCTTTGCCGATCCGGTTGCCGTAGCGGCCCACGATCGCGCCGAAGTAGGGACTGTTCTTGACGTAGCTGTCCAGGTTGTCGTACCCGAGGACGATATCGCCCCTCTTGCCGTTTTGATCGGGGACTTCCAGCGACACCACGATCGCCCCATAGGTCATGACACGTGCCCTGAGCCCATGGGCATTGGTGAGGGTATACAGCCGGACCTGTTGCCCTTCCGGCGTCTTGCCGAAAGACTCCACGGCCACATCCATCTTCGCTTTGGCCTCCTTGGCCCCCCTCTCGCACTGCATGCACCGGCACGAGCACAGCGTCGTCGCCGTCCCCACCGCCACCGCGATCCAACCGATCCGCCGAAGTCTGTCCATCAGCATTTCCGACCCACCTTTCTCTCACAAGAGCCGTACCCACGTAGGGTGGGCTGTGCCCACCACCTTCGATTATCCGGCACGCTTCGGCGGCCGCTCGTGGTTCCAGCAACACGGGGACGCTGATCTTGGCCACCGTCCCGATCCAGCGCCAAAATGGTGGGCACAGCCCACCCTACGGCCGCCTAAGAGAACCGCCCTGTCACACCCAAACAAGGCCATTTTGCGTTTTCTTCTAACCAACCTGCGAACGCTTTTCCAGCAAATTCACGCCCTCGGGACAAGATTCCGGCCCCACCACCGTGTGCCAGGACAGCCGCCATCCCTCGCTTGGTGAAGCGAGTAGAGACCGCCGCACTGCCCAAGCCCTCTCCGCGTGAATCTCAAATCTGAAATCTCAAATTTCAAATCTCAGCTCGCGAATCTCAGATTTGAAATCTCAGATCTCAAATCACTCTTCGCTCCGGCCTGCTTCCGAATGATCCTGTGGCCGGGCCCGGCGCAGGATCTCATCCAGATGCCGCTGAAACGCCTCGGCCCGCTGCCGCTCCTGATATTGTTGGCGTGACTGATCGTTGAGGTGCCGCTGGCCCTTGATGTCGGAGTTCTGCAACTCATCCGCCCACGCCCGAATCTGCCGCGAGCACGATTCCGCCAGGGCCCTGCAATCGGAGATTTGAGATCTCAAATGCCCTGCCTCCGGGAATCGCGACGTGAAATGCAGGGCCGAGCGTGTCTCCCCGGCTGAGCCCCGCGCAATATAGAGAAACGCCAGCAACTCCGCTGTCGAGCCGCGCTCGAACCCCTCTGCGATGTTCTGGGACACCGACAGCGAAGATCGCCGAAGCTGATCGTGCAGGTCCCCCGGCTGGTAAAAGAACCGGTCCTCCGTCAAGCGATACACCTTCACGCCCATTTCGACAGCCGTCTGCCACACCGGTAAATCCTCAAATCGCTCGTATTTCATACCACAGAACCTCCTAATCTCATACCAAGAGTCGCTGCGCCTTCCCGAAGGGCCGAGTATAGCCGAGCAGACCAACGCCGGAAAGTCCCTGCCCTCTGTTCAGCCTGTCGACACATGGTTCTTCATACCTGCCGCCGGTCCTGGTAGAATGGCGTTGTGGATAGCATTGTGAACAATCTGGCGGCTCCGGAAACATGACCGCTGCTGTTTGAATGTATCACCGACGATCTGCTAACATATACAGTTGACATTCAGACACGGATGAGAATACGGGAGGTTCAAGGGCGGCTATGAAGATTGACCTTCATTATGGAACAGGCGTGGTTTCGCTGCGGGTCCCGGACCAGAACGTGCAGGAGATCATTCGGCCGTGGCAGGGAGAACAGACCCAGGATGCGGTGGCGGGACTCCATGAAACCGTGGCTGGGCACGCCGGGGCGTTTCTGAAAGATGTCGCCGGCAAACGTGTGTGCATCCTCGTTGATGATGGCTCGCGCGACGAGCCGTTGGCGGACGTGCTGCCGCACGTGTGCGGCGTGCTCCGCGGGACCGCCTCAGTGCAATTTTTGATCTGTACCGGGACCCACACGGCCGACACGCCGAAGAACCGGCAGATCCGAAGCGAGATCGAAAAGGCATGCCGGGACGCCGGGCTCAACCTCACACGAGTCCATGCCCATGATTGTAAGGCCGATAAGGTCAGAGATGTCGGCTCCACGTCACGCGGGACGCGAGTTCTGGTCAATGTGTTGGCCGACGAGGCGGATGTCTTTCTCGTCGTGTCGGATGTGAAGGTCCATTATTTTGCGGGGTACTCGAATCCCGTGAAGAATTTCCTGCCCGGCATCAGCGCCTTTCGCACGGTCGAGCAAAACCACAGCCTGGCCCTGCTGGAGGAATCCACGCACGGGGCGCACCCGTGGCATCCCAATCCCGAGCAGAGGAACCAGCCGCTGGCCGAGGATCAGGTCGAGGGTATGCAGTTGATCGCCCGCGGCCGGCCGATCTACGCGCTGGTGATGCTCAGCGCCGGCGTACGCCTGATCTGGGCCCGGTTCGGAACGATCCGGGACGTGAGCGCCGAATCCTTTGTCGTCACCGATGAGCGAAATATCCGGACCGTCACTCCGGCGGCACGGCTGATCGTCTCGCCGGGCGGGCTGTCCAACGATGAGGATCTGTACACGGCTCAAAGAGCCCTGGAACTGACCCGGGCGGCGGTGACCGACGGCGGCGAGGTCTTGTTCCTGGCCGCCTGCCCCAATGGCATTGGCGAGCCGCAGACCCTGGCCAACTTCTACAACCGTCTGACGGTCCCGCTGGACGAAGTCATCCAGTCGATCCGGCAGGACTACGTCCTGTACAGTCACAAGCCCTACAAGTTCGCCGTGATGATCCGGCGGCTGCGGCGCATCTGGATGCATTCCCAGATTCCTGACAACCTCATCGAAGCCGCCCATCTCTATCCCGCGCACGCCCCCCAGGCGATCGTGGATGATTGGCTCACCGAGCAGCCGGAGGCCAGGATCATCTTTGTCGATGGCGCCAACAAAGTGGCGCTGCGAGCGGTTTAGTAGTAAGGCACATGCCGCTATGGGAATAAGCCGACAGACCGTGCCTTAGATCGCCGGGCCGTGTTTGTGACGATGAAAGAGATCCGGCCAGTGCTTGTGGGCGTGGGCTATCCGCTCGTGTTCGTGCCGATGCGCGTGGCAAGCCGTCACGGCCAGACCGGCATGCGTGTGGTTGTGGTGCCCGTCATCATGGCTGTGGAGATGTTCGTGGCCCAGGGCCTCATGCACATGGACATGAACGTGGCGCTCCAGCAACAGAAACGATATGGCGGCGATGAAGAGAGCCGCGGACACGAGATGAATGATGGAGAGCGGCTCGCGGAGGACACTGGCCGAGAGGGCAATCCCGATGAAGGGCGCGCTGGAGAAGACGATCTGGGCGCGCGTGGCGCCCAGCCGCCGAGCAGAGGCGACATATAACATGATGCTGGCGCCATAGGAACACGCGCCGACCAACAGAGCGCCCCAGAGGATGGATAGACCTGCGCCGAGTGGAGCGCAGGCCAGTCCCACACCGAGATTGACACTGCCGGCCACCAGGCCCTTCCAGAAGGCGATCTGGCTCGGCGTCATGCCGTCGATGAGGGCCGTCAGGTGATTGTCGAGACCCCAGCAAACGCACGCGAGCAAGACGAGGCCGCCGGCGCCCAATCCGGCAGGACCTGCGGCGGAGGACAAGAGAACAGAGGCCGTCAGGGATAACAGAACGCCGAGCCAGCCGGCGGGGCCGAGATGATCCCGAAAGAACGCGGTGCCCAGCACAGCAGTGGCGGCAAGTTCGAGGTTTAGCCAAAGCGAGACGGATGCCGCCGAGGCCAGGTGAAGACCGGTCAGGAGCAGAATTGGGCCGAGGACACCGCCAACTACAACGGCCCCACCCAGCCGAATACGATTCTGGCGATCCGCACGGGGCGGCACGCGCAGACCTCCACTACGCCAGGCCGCGGGAACGACGGCCAAACCCCCTCCCAGGTACAACAGACCAGCAAGCTGGAGAGGAGTCAGGGCGTCCAGCAGCCATTTACTGGCGGGTGTGGCGGCCCCGAACAACACCGCCGCCAAGAGTGCCATCGCGATCGGATACTTCCACATTCCAGATCTACTGTACTACCGCCGAGCGTGCGAAGGCAACCTTCTACTGGGGCTGATAGGCGCGGATTTCGGCGGATTGCCTGCCGCGCTGCGGGACGGCGAGCCAGAGGCGGTCCAGCGCGGGCGAGTAGAAACTGGTGCGGGCACCGGAGGCCGTGGGGATGCGCTCGATCCGCTCGTAATGGTCGGCGTCGCCCTGGGCGACCACGTCGAGGAAGCCTTCGCCGCAGGAGAGGTAGATTCGCTGGCGCGCCGCGTCGTAGAAGAGGTCATCGGTATCGCCGGAAATCGCGAGGTCGGTCACGGGCTTGCCGGCGGCCGTGTTCAAGACGACCAGACGGGCAGGCTGGCGACAGCCGATGAACAGCCGGTGGTTCGCTTCATCCAGGGCCATCGGGAAGTTGGCCTGGAATTCCTTCATGGGCCAGGCCGCCGTGATGGCCTGCTTCCGACGGTCGATGACTGCGATCTGTTTGGCGTCGGGGAGGTTCACGAAGATCCGGGGGCGGCGTGCTTCCAGTTGGAACGATTCCGGGTGGGCCGGGAGTTTGATACTGCCGGTCAGATTCAGGGTGGCGGCGTCGAGGATCGCGAGCGCCCCGGAGCCGTAACCGACGTAGATCGTTCCCGCCTGCGCGTCGAAGCGGACATTGTCGGCGTCGTCCAGACCGCGGAGACTCCTGAGCAACTCGTAGGAACCGCCGTCGAATGTCTTGATCGTGCCGTCATTGCCGTTGGCAACGGCGATCCGGTTGGAACTCGCCAGGTACAGCACCCCGGTCGGTTTGTGCAGGCCGCCGATGCTCTGGAGCCGTCGGCCCGCCGCAACGTCCAGGATCTCCAGCGTATTGTTGCCAAGGGCGGCGACAAAGAGCCGGTGCCCTTTCGCATCAACGGCGAAGTGGTCAAACCGCCCGGTGACGCCCGGCAGAGGAATCGTCCGGATGAGCTGGAGCGTGACGGGTTGCCGGTCAGCGTCAGCGCGACCCAAACCGGCCACCTCCGCCGGGGCAACACTGCCCATCACACAGGTCATCAGCACAGCGGTCAGTGTTCTCATTGTCGCTCTCCTTCGTTGGAGACCCCGCTGGTAGCAGAAGCAACACCGGACCTGTATCATAGGCTCGGTTTCCCTCTGACGCAACTCAGGAATTGCCGGCAATTTCGCGGTTGCATCGGGAGCGGCCCGCGGCTATCATGATCGTACCGGAGTCGAACATGGGAGATTCGCCAATGGCTGCCAGGAATCGGGTAAGAGAGGGTTTCACGCTCATCGAGCTGCTGGTGGTGATCGCCGTCATCGCGATCCTGATGGCGATCCTGATGCCGGCGCTACAGCGGGTGCGCACGCAGGCGCGGCAGAAGGTCTGTGCCAGCCAACTGCGGCAGCACGTGCTGGGCTTCACGATGTGGGCGGACCAGAACAACGGCGTCCTGCCCCTGCCCAACTACCAGGGCAACTGGCTGTGGGACCTGGACATCCAGACGGTCAACTTCATGCTCTCCTCCGGCATGGTCAAGAAGATGTTCTACTGCCCGAACAACGCCAGCATGACCAAGTACATCGACCATTTCTGGACCTACTCGGCCCAGTGGGACGGTCAGAAGCTCAGCGGTAGCGCCACATCCTTCATCGTCTCCGGCTACTGCTATGTCCTCGACGACCAGAAAGGCGAGCGAGCCAAGAATAAGCCGATTCGGAATGTCAAAAATAAGACCGGCCCGAAGAAATGGCTGCGGACCTCCTCGGACAAGAACGCCGCCAATCTGGAGCTGTGCCTCGACTCGACGCTGGGCCAGCAGGATTCGAGCAAGAAGTACGGCTATAACTTCGGCACGATCACCGTCGGCGGCACGTGGGCAGCCGAGAAGATCTTCGACACCTCCAATCACGTCAAGACGGACGAGGAGCCCTACGGCGGCAATATCGGCATGCTGGACGGCCACGTCGAATGGCGTCCCTTCGATGACATGGAGGAGCGCTACAACACGAATCCCTGCTTCTTCTGGTAGGCGGGCCGGATCACACGGGAGCAGGTTGCTGGGCAGGCCGCCGCACGTTCGCGGCACGCGCTTTCAGGAAGGCAGCGATGGTGCGGTTCTTGCACTTGCTTCTGTACACATTGACCGGCTTGGGACCGAAAATGTCCGTCAGGGCCCGTTGCACCTTCGAATGGTTCCAGCCCAGGTCCCGCTGGAGTTGGGCGGCGGACAGAGGCTCGTAGTTGAGCGTTCCCCCCAGGCATCCATGATGCTCCAGCAATCGGCGCAGGAAGTCCTCGTCAATTTCCCCCGGGCGGTTCGTGCCGGCCGTCCTCTTCTTCCTCCGGGCCGGCTTCGGGGCGGGCTCTTCCGCCACCGCGGGGACCCCGACCTGCGTGACGTCGGGCTCCGTGGGTGCGGCACAGGACGCGGCAGCAACCGAAGATGGCGGCTCCAAGCCGTCCGCCTCGTCCGAGGCGACGGCGATCGGATTCACCTCATGGACCGGGGCCGGACCTTCTGCCTTGAAATCCTCCCCTGACGACTCCGCTTCGTCCGGTGACTTCTCCGCCGGCGTCTGTATCTCGGCCTGCGGGTTCTGTTCGGATAGTTCCGGCAACTCCGGTTCCTCCGAGGGTTCTTCCGCCGCTGTTTCCACCTCTGCCTCAGGGCTTTGTTCCGACAACGCCGGTTCTTCCGGCGGCTGTTCCAGTGCCGCCTTTCCTGCAACCTCCGCGCTATCTTCGGCCGACGGCGGTTTCTCCGGTGGCTGCTCCAGCGCCTCCGGGTCAGCCTTGGGCAGAATGAATTTCACCTCGCCGAGAGCGAGTGTCATGTCCTGGGACGCCGTCGCGCGCGAAGCTCCTCCGCTCGGGCTTTCCGGACGGCGACTCGAGCCGGCTCCACCGGTGGGCGTTTCTTCGGCCCCCCAAATCCGTGCGAGGACGCATTCGGCGGCATCACCCCTGCCCAAGGCGATCGCTTCGCGATAGGCCGAGGTCAGCTTCTCCAGCAGTTGGTCCAACTGTTTGACGTAGGTCCAGGGAAGCACCGTGGCCTTCCAGCGGGGACAGCCGTTGCGCAGCACGCCGCGCACGGCCTCCACCAGGCGCTGGCTCCGCGGATTGCCCTGGAGCGAGGCCAGCAGGAGGTCCACCTGCCGCGCCAGGGTCTCCAGGCGCTGGGCCTCCGCGTACTGCACCGTCCAGCCGGCCGCGACGCCCGGGAATTGCTCCGGATACTTCCGGTGCTCGCCCGTGTCGTACGACCACGTCGCGAACAAGGCCTCCTCGTAGGTCCCTTTCACGGAAGCGATCTTGCGCACCCAGGAGGCATGGCGCGCTTTGGCATGGGCGACCGGACTGTAGACGCAGAGGATCTCCCCGCCCTCCCGTCGGGGAATCACGGTCAGGAGGCCGGGAGTCCGCTCGCGGGACAGCCAGGTCAAGGGCGACCGTCCTCTCCAGCGAGCATCGGCCGAGGGCGAGTAGGGCCCCTTGGCCGGCGTCTCCCAGACGAGAACTTGCCGCATCGCGCTCAGGAAGCCCGTGAGCAGGGCCACCTTCTCCAGCACACACGTTCGGCCGTCCAGCGTGGCAAAGTACCGCACGATCGCCTGGATCAGGTCTTCCAATACAGCGATGGTGCGCAGCAGGACGCGACCAGCCTCGTCCTTCTTCAGGAACAGGTCGAGAGCTTTGCGGTTCCGGTAGCCCATCTTGACGTCGAGCAAATCCTGGCGTCCCATACACGCCAGGATGTGACGGGAGAACTCCCGGTAAATGGGGGCCGCACGCGGATCGGATTGCTCCAGGGTCTTCATCCAGAACTCGAACCAGCGCGTATCGTTCGTGAAATGATCGCCCCGCGCGTCCGCCGACAACGGGGCGCCCTCGGGTTCCGTGCCCTGCAGTTGGGCAAAATCCAAGCCGATCCAGAAGGCCGTCGGCGGCGGCGAGCGGCGGAAGAAATCGCCCTGGTTCCCCTGGTCGGACCGCCACAGGGAAAAGCACACGTACATGCAGCGCGATAAAAGAAGGTAGACCTCCTCGGGAAAGCTTTGGGTGTGGCGCCGCCACTTGTAGAAACGAAAGACCTGATCCAAGGTCGACTTGGCCTCGGAGAAGCTTGCGGCCATCGGATGCATTTTGTCCATTCGCTCAGCGCCAGCCATGCCTGGTCCCTGCATGCTCTGTTTCGGGTGGTGCTACATCTCTTGCTGACAGTATCTTTCGGCAGCAAACGAGAGCGGGTGAAGTGAAAAACCGCCAATTATCCGGCTTCCGGGAGAAATACGTATTGGTACGGATATCCGCGAAGACTCGTCCGGAGACGGGGCGGGTGCCGCGGTCGTACCGATAAACCCACATTGGCGCAAGATGGGGCGGAAATCGTCGCGTTCTCGGACGATGTGCGCGTTTGTAGTGTGCTCGTAAGAGCATAGCGAAGAAAACGCCTTACGGCGTCACTACAAACGCACGGGGCCGGCCCCAAGCCTCGGCACGGCGATGGACTGGTTCTTCCCCCGGTTTTCCCTCAACTGCCGGCCGGATTCCGCCGTTATACGGTTGGAAATAGCCGAGGGAATCTTCTATGGATAACAACGTTCATAAAAGGCACGAACAGAGGCTCTTGCACCGCTGTCTGGTTTGGTTTGGCGCGGACGTTACGCAGGCTCTTTTTCCCGGTTTGATGGAGGACATCTCCAGCGGCGGCCTCGCCTTCACGTACGCCGAGCCCGGCCGACTGCACGTGGAGCAGCGGCTCACGGTTCGCTTCAGCCTGCCCCGATTTGACGCCGAGAACCGCCAGGCGGTGGTCGGCATCACGCGAACCGGCCGCATCCGGTCGATCACGGCCACCGGCGAGGGCACCTACCGGATCGGCCTCCAATTCGACATGCCGCTGTCTTTCAAACCTGCCGAAGAGGCCGCCCGCGCCGACGTGTGCCACGCCGCCGCCCTGATGAGTTCTGACAGACAAGATCGGTAATCAGGATCCATGGATGGCTGGGTGCCACGCCCAAGCGCACCCCCGCCTACGCGGGGGTGATGTCATTCCCGCGAAGGCGGGAATTGAGCGTGCTCTCCATGTGCGAGGGAGCACGGTCAAAGGGACCCCAAACGCGATATATCGCGTTTGGGACCCCATACAAGTTGGGCGTGCCACCCAAGAATTACCGAAGTTACTCGCCAAAACTCATTAGGCCGTCTCACTCGCCTGGCCCTGTCCCTCCCGACAAGCACCCCGGCCAACGGGGGATCAACTCGACCGCCCTTGCGCCTGCCGGCCAGGGCAAACTCGA
>JAMCWO010000231.1 GCA_023481165.1 Planctomycetota bacterium
ACCCGCCGATCGGGGTCGGTGATCTTCCAGCAGTCTCATGGCCTTCTTGACATCGGAGACCTTCAGCACCCCGGTAGTGCGCCCGCCCTTGGCCCCGGCGGTGCAATAGGCGTAGGAAATATTGATGTGGCCTTTGGCCAGCTTCTCGGCCACCGTGGCCAGCGCCCCCGACTTGTTGGCCAGATTCACGCAAAGGACTTCCGTCTCGTTGTACGGCATATTCAGCCGGGTCAACACCTCCCGGGCCTTGCCCGGCTCCTCGAACACCACCCGCATCACACCGTGCTCCGCCGAGTCCATCATCGTGATCGCCACGATGTTGACCCGAACCTTGGCAAACTCCATCAGCGCCCGGGCCAGTACTCCCGGCTTGTTGACCATGAATACTGAGAATTGCGGTGCTACGTACATTCGGTCGCCTTTCCAACATCCGTTCCTGTACTTAAGTGTCTGCGCGCCCGTCCCTTACGGAGCTCATTATCTCATAAAGGGCCGCCCGGTTCAACCGCAATTCAGGAGATCCCGAGCTTCCCGGCGACCGTCCGGGCCAACCGGCCGGCCACCACGCGATAGTGGTAGTTCTCGACAGCGCGTTTGCGGCCGGCCTGGCCCATCCGGGTGCGCAGCTCGGCATTCTGCATCAGGTCCATCAGGTACTTGGCGATATCATTCACATTGGCGCGATAGTCCACGGTGCGGGGGCTTTGGAAGACCACCCGCCGTCCGGCCCGGCCGGATTCGGCGCCGACCACGGTCTCAGTCAGGCAGATCTCCTGGGCGATCCCGGCCAGGAAGGCGGTCTCGCCGTGAACCATCGTGTCAAGCAGGCCCATCGCGTTGATGCCGAGGACCGGTTTGCCGCAGGCATTGGCCTCCACCTGTAGCATTCCGAACCCCTCCAGACGCGACGGCGCCGCGTAAATGTCGCACGCCGCCAGCAGGTACGGCATGAAATCCCGGGAGGTGATGTTCGTGGCATAGATCACGTTCCGGGCAATCCCCAACTGCGCCGCCAGCGCCAGGTCGATCGCGTTCTGCTCGCTGGTGCGGGCCTGGGGCCAGACTTTGCAGACGTACTTCCAGTCGGGCACCTTCCCGTCGATCCGCGCCAGGGCCCGCATTACCTCCTGCGCGCCTTTGCTCGTGGCGTCCCCTCCGACGGTCAGGATCATGAGTTGGTCCGGACCGACGCCCAGCGCCTCGCGGACGGCCGCCACCTTCGGGTCGCGGCGGTCGCGCGGGAGGAAGCAATCCGTGTCGCAGCCGACCGGGAGAACCTCGATATTCTTGCCCGTCAGCCCATCCCGCGCGTAGACGCTCCGCACCCATCGGGAGGTCACCAGAATCAGCGGCAGGCGGTCCAGCACCTCCTGGTAGTCGGCCAGGTACCCATCCGCCACCAGCCAGGGCACCGGCCGCAAGCCGTAACGCTGAGGGTGCAGCACGAGATGCGGCACATGCCCCCAGTGGCCCACCCCCACCACCGCATCGGGCCGGAACCAGCGATAGTACCACTCCTTCTCCTGCTCCGATTCATAATGAGCCGCGTGCACGCTGACCCCGATCTCCTCCAAGCCCTTGTGCAGCAATTGCCCTTGCGTGGCCAGACCCGAAGGACAAGGTGGATAATAGTACAAAAGAAGTATTTTCATCTCTGCATCCTACTGGAGCACCCAGAACGCCTCGTCCCGGGGCGTCGTCCGGGCTTCGAAGCTGTCCGATCCGAAGCCATAGGTTTCCGTTATGATCCGGTACTTGTGCTCCCAGATTTCGTCGGGCAGGCGGGTGTAAACGTCGGATTGTGCGACGGGTTGAGGCAGATGCCGGCCGCCCTCGTCCTGGTAGGCGAACATCCAGATCTCGCCCAGGGAGAGCCGTCCGCTCTCGCGCAGGGAAACGACGGCCTTGGCCACTTCCTCATGCCTTCGATGTCGGGTGTATTCCCCCCACCATCCGTGCGTGAGGACAAGGTCGTAACGATGCGCGGGCAGAAGATCCAGGATCGCGTCCTCGACGTCGACCGTGCGCAGGGGCTTCTGCTGGGGTCCATCATCGAGGTCGCCCATCAGGCCCGCGGCGCCGTAGTGCTCCATTGCTTTCTGGAACTTGGCCGCGCGCTCCCGGTCGCTCTTGCGGGTGATGGTCACGACCGTCCAGCAGCGATCCGGGTGCAGAAGAAGCGTGCCCCCGGCCCAGAGCGTCTCATCGTCCGGATGCGCAGTAATGACGACACAATTGCTGTGCTCGTGGTTCACGGTCCCCCCATGCGAACGAGCATCCCCCGAGAAACGAAGGAACAAAAGGAGTCCGCCGCAGATGCCTCTGCCGGGGGCGGACTCCTTATCGCTAACGCTTTGTCAGCATCTTCTCAAGATCGGGCGGCTCTGCGCCGCGAAGTGCTTCACAGAGCACCGCCGGATCAGTTTGTTACTCCATGCCGCTTGTCGGGGCCTTCTTCGTCGTGGTCGTTGTCGTCTTCTTGGTCGTGCTGGTAGTGCTCTTTTTGGCACAGCCCGGCAGAACCACAAAGGCCAACGTAATCACGATCGCCGACACCACTACGAGCACTTTCTGTCTGAGAGTAGTCATTTCTTTCCCCTTCTTGACTGGAATCCACGCTTCGCCTACATGCGAAGCACATTGTTTCCCTTCCTGCTGCCCCAGCAGATGGTGACAGCCACACGCCGATTATCCATGCCCTCCCGCCTGTTTGTCAAGCCTTGTCACCACCCCTTCCGATCCGACGCATTCT
>JAMCWO010000087.1 GCA_023481165.1 Planctomycetota bacterium
GATTGACGATGGATACGCCACCGAAGAGGCGGTTCAGGGTGCGGGAATGGTGGGACCGTTCCACGCACAGGGAGCCGCTGAGTCGGATGCGTCGGTCCGTCTGGGAGTAAGATCACACGTGCCCGGAAGGAGAAGACACCGGGCACCAGCGGATGAAGCCGGAATTAAGAAGGCGAAGCCCTGCATCGGACTGCTTCCGTAGGAATCCGCTGATGGGCCGTCTTCAAAAGGGGTCCGGCCCATGAACCGCCTCCGGAGAACGTCGCAAGTGGACGCGACGTGGTTGGGATGCCGGACCGGCGGCGGGTATCCCTGGTATGCTGACACCAAGCTAAGAGCCAGCATTCACTCCGGACAGTGGGGTTACCGCCCGACAAACTGTGCCGCCAAGCCCGGGATTTTCCTTTCTCTCGCCGTCTTGGTATACTGGACCGTGATTCGCGGACACACTGCCTTGAGCACCATTCGGGCAGGGTTTGGAGAGCAAAGAAATGAGGACCGCACTTCTGGCGACGATAGCCGGCCTGGCTGTTCTGGCCGGCTGCAAGTCACAGCCCCTGGCAATAGAGCCCCAGCCCGCCGTTTCGTCCGCTCCATCCCCCACCCGGCCCGACCTCGACGCTCTGGAGCAGAAGAAGCAGGCCGACGCTGCCGCACGCTCACGGATACAAGCCGCGCTATGGGACGTGATTCGTGACCCCAACGATCTACAGGATATCCACCGGCGCGTGGAGGAACTCATCTACTTGGACTGCGACAAGGAGTTCGGTGCCCAGTACCGCAGTGCGGCCATCCGCCGGGCCGATGAACTAATAGCCAACCGGGAAGTGGACCAACCTCGAACGCTCGCCCAGGGCGTTGCCCTCGTGCGCCGGGCATATCGCGAAGTTGCGGCCGAAGATTGACGTGAACACCCTACTTGCTCATTGCCTCCTGGACCAGTTGGCTGTACTTCTCGTGCAGGGGCTTCAATTCGTCGGCGGGCATCGTGAGGGACTGGGCGAAATCGAACGCGGGCAGTTTGGGCGTCGGTTGGGGCAGGGCGGCGAGGCTGGACGCGTACTCTGCGAAGCTCTTGGCCCATTGCTTGCGGGTCAGGTCGGATCTCACCAAGCCGCCATACATGCTCATGTCGGTAGAGGTGGGCGTGTCCGCGAAAGGCCAGGAGAGCCACCCATCCGATAGATGCCGGGTCGCCTCGATCTCCGCCACGATCCAGCGGTCCTGCTGGTCTTCGGTCAACGAGGGTTGCCCGCGCGGGGCGCCACCGCCGTACCAGCCGAATTCTTCGAGGACCACCGGCTTGCCGACGTGGCAATAAGCGAGAGTGGCCTGGAGATAAGCGATGTTCCGGTCCCAGGCTTCCTTCGATTCGAGCGACCGGCCCAGGAGCGGGTAGAAGTGCATGCACAGGAAATCGAGCCAGCGCGACTGCCGTTGCGGATTGAAGGCGGCGTACTGGCTCGGATTGCCGCCGCCGCGCACCAGAGGGTAGGACCATTGAATGTAGCCGACAGTCACAAGGTGCGTCGGGTCCGCCTGCCGAATGGCCTCCACTTGCCGGCGGACCCACTCATCCGCCAGCGACTCCCGAAACAACTGCCAGTCGAGCAGACGCAGGTTGCCTTGACTTGCCTTGTTCTCGGGTACGGAGACATTACCCCACGATTCACCTTCTTTGATCTCACCGGCCCAAGCGGCTCTGAGTTGTTGCCAGCCCCCGTATTTCGCCTGAAGCCACTTGCTCCACAGCGGCCGCCAAGTCTCGGCAGACCACGGGATATGCGGCTCGTTGAGCAAATCCCAGGCGAAGATTGCCGGCTCGCCACGGTAACGCTGGCCGACGGCTCGCCAGAAGTTATCCAAGGCTTTCAGGGCCTGCTCGCCGGCAAATCGATCGGGCTTCCAGTAGGCGGGACTGCCTTCCCAGTGGTCCGGGCCGGTCAGGATGAGCCGAATGCCGGATTGCCGTGCAATCCGAACGAGGGTATCGAGTTTTCCCAAGGCCTGTTCATCGATGGTGTTGACATCCGGCTGGAACGTGGCCGCCGTCAGGAAGACTCTGGCGCAGTTGACTCCCAAGTCGCGCATGACCTCGAAATGGCGCGTCACGCGCTGGGTGTCGAACTGACGCCAGATCTTGGGGGCCCAACCGGTATTCGGGTCATAGTAGTTGACGCCAAACGGTATGTACGATTGGCCGGAGGGCGTTTCGACAAAGCCCTGGCCGTCCGGCCGGACGGCAATCAGACCTATTGCCGGACCTGTCTGGCCCGCCCCAGCCAAGGTCGCGGCAATCAGGAGCAGGATAGTGACGCCCATGCCGGCCCAGACCCGACGCCCAACTCCCTCGCGCCATCCTGTCATGTATTCCCCTCTCTAATAAGCGTTCCACAGGTACAGCACCTGCGGCGTGCCGAACTCGAAGAGTGTCTTGCGGTCGAGCTTGGGAATCTGTGGACCCTGGGCGCCCAGAAGACCCAGGACAGAAAGGGGACGTCGGTACTCCACGACCTGCGCCGCTTCGATCCCGGCCATCGTCTTGACGGTGGCGATCGCGTCATCCAGATATCCGATCTTGTCGATGAGCTTTGCCGCCAGCGCCTGCTCGGCGACGAAGATGCTGCCGTCCGCCAGTTTCTCGACCTCTTCCGACGAGAGAGCATCCTGACGGCCCTGCTTCACCACCTCTATGAACCGCAGGTAAGCCGGTTGGAGCAGGCGATCTTTGACATACGTCAACTCCTCTTGCGTCGGCGTCCGGAAGGCACTGGGCCAATCCTTCTTCGCTCCCATGGTCAGGAAGACCGGCTGGATACCCAATTTGTTTTCGAGCAGGTTCTCGAACACAAAATGGACCATGACCACGCCGATGGAGCCTGTGATCACGGTAGGCTCGGCGATGATCTTCTCGCAGGCAACGGACGTGTAGTAGCCGCCGGAAGCTGCCATTCCTTGCAGGAAGGCCACGGCCGGCAGACCGCGCTTGCGGCACGCCAGGATCTCCTGGTAAATGCGGTCGCTGGCGGAAATCGTACCGCCGGGCGAGTCGACGCGGACGATGATCCCCTTGACGGCCCGGTCCTGCCGGGCGGCTTCCATCTGCCGATAGACCTCCTCGGCCTGTCCGCCGTCGATGAGCCCGCTGATGTTGATCACGGCGATCTTGCTGTCGCGTGGTCCTTCGCGCAGCACGCTCCGGTAGATGCCGGTTCCGCCCGCTGTAACCATGATAATTGCCGAAAACAGCAGGAGAAACAGTCCGACATTGGCCAGCACGGACAAGGCAAACAGCACACGCCACAGGACGCGCCAGCCACCGCCGCGCCGGGGCGGCGGCGGGTAGACTGGGTATGGCACCATGACCGGTGGCGGACCGGCCGGTTGCGGCGCGGGACCCGGCCGGGGTTCATTGAAAGAAGGCGGCTGCGCACGATTGTTCTCGTCGAAATCCATTGGCAACTCCTTGAAAAAGCCCGCGTAGTATAGCAGGCAGAATAGCCAGGGTCAATTTCGGGCTTTTTGCCCGGGTGCGAATCCGGATCGGATGAACCGAGTGCAGGAGCGGCGCGTCCCATGATTGAGGAATATCCTGAGTTCTCACCACTGAGCCTGGAGCAAAGACCTGTGCTGCATCCGCGTTTTGAGCGTCTGGCCGAGGGGATGTCGGAGCTGACGTTTGCCAATATCTATCTCTTTCGCGCGACGCATGACTATCAGATCTCCCGCGCGGGCGAGAACGTCTTCGTGATTGCCGGCAGGGACGCGGAGCCTTTTTTCATTTTGCCGTTCGAGCTGCCGCCGGAAGAGATCCTGAACCCGCTCTTTGACCGGTACCGCACGATGAAAGCGGTCTCGAAGTCTCAGGCCCAGCAGCTTGCGCAGAGGGGCTGCCGAGTATGGGAAGACCGGGACAACTTCGATTATCTCTATGCGCGCGAGAAGCTGGCCGCGCTGTCCGGCCGTCAGCTCCACCGGAAGAAGAACCTCGTCAACTTGTTCCTCCGCAACAACCAATGTACGGCGAAGCCGTTGCTGGCGGAACACGCGGGTGACGCCTTGGCGATTCTGGAGCGGTGGAAGGCGCAGCAGGAGCAGCCGGGGGACTATGCCGCGGCCCGGGAGGCCATCGCGAGCATGGAGACACTGCAACTGTGCGGCGGGATCTTCCACGTGGAGGGAGAGGCGGTCGCCTACGTGCTGGGCGAGGAAGTGGCCCAAGGCCGAATGTTCGTGATCCATTTTGAGAAAGCCATTCTCAAGAAGGAATACACCGGCATCTATCAATACGTCAACCAGGCGTTTGTGGCCGCTCTGCCTCAGAAGTATGAGTTGATCAATCGGGAACAGGATCTGGGCGAGCCCGGGCTGCGACGGGCCAAGGAGAGCTACCGGCCGGTGGGATACGTCAAGAAGTATCGGGCCGCAAGACAATAACCGCCCGAAAGGACAGACGGGACCTACGGTTCTGCCGAGGTGTCCGATTCAGTCCTCAAAGCGATATTCATACATCGAATTGCCGACCTCGCGGGCGGCTTGGACGATCTCCGGGTAGGGCTTATCGCAGATATCGACGAAGCCGATCTGGTAGTTCTCGCCGTCACCCCGGCCGGTCGTGGGCTGGTCCAAGTATTGGAACCAATGCGTTCCTACGATATAGGGATTGCGCAGGGCACCCCGCACGTAGGCGGTATACTTCTCGGCCCGATCCTTCTGGTTCTCGGCGCGGCGCAAGCCCGTGTGGAACAGGCCGCGGTCGAGCGCCCCGAAGTGGAATTCGCCAATGATGACCGGCATGTCGATGCCATCCGGCAGTTTTGTGTCCTGGACGCTATAGGTGTAGCGATTGTAGCTGACTACGTCGCAGAACTTGGTGGCGGCCCGGGCCGCTCGGTCGTTGACCCATGCAAACCGGCAACCCAGATAGAGCTGCTCGGGAGCAGCTCTCTTCAGCTCCCGGCGAATCGTGCTGAAGTAGGTCTCCGCAATCTTCGTATAGAATTCCTCGAGGTCCGGCCTCGCCTTGACTTGATCTGGGGTCTTTTGACTCTGGAGCAGGGCCTCCCACGAGGTGTGGTTGGTCCCCCACGCCTGGTTGAGCTCCTCAATCGTCTCGTATCTCGCCTTCAAGTCTTCGACAAAGATAATTTTGGCAGGCTGATCGGCGGGGGAGACCAAGGTGGCGAGGGCCAGGGAGGTGTCGTCGCCCCACGCCAGTTCGTTGTGAACGAAATAGCCGAGGCACCACGGGTCGCCGGCCGTTTGGCCCTTCTCCCGTTCGAGCCGCCGGCGGAGATTCGTCTCGAAGCTCGGATCGAAGACATCGTAGAACTTGCCCCAGTAGCCCTGCGAGCCTTCCAGTTTCCTGGCATCGAAGGAAATGGTGGCCGCATAGGGGGTCCAGCGCAGGAGGTAGATCTTCTCATCGGACCAGTTCGCAATCGTATTGACCGCCCAGCTTGCCAACCGTCGGTGCGTTACGTCGGCGAAAATTTGCTCGAAGTCTTCGCCGTACTTGCGCAGCAGGTTCGCGCTGGTGAAGTCGTACGTCCGGTACGGCGCGTGGTCTTTATAGTAGCCCAGAGGGGCCCGGGCGGCCTCCCCGTAGAACCGCGCGAAGGGCGAATCCTTGCCGGGCAAATTGCGGAAGTACCGCTCGCGATCCGTGATCGGGGTCGCGTTGACGGAGCGGATGCAGTCGAGGCCATGGGACCAAAACAGCTTGCCCGTGGGATCCACGAGCCACCATTTGCCTTTGTGCTTCTGCACGCGGAAAAAGCCGGTTGCTTTGAGCTTGGGTCCATCGGCCCATCCCCCGTATTTGTTCCAATTCTTCGGCTTGGCGTGGGCTTTCAGGTCTTCCTCCTCGGCTCGTCCCCGCGCTGCTATCTCCTCGGCTGTGTGCGTCTTTCCCGGCCAGTCCTTGTGGCTGTACTCGCCCAATTCATCAATGAATGGCAGGAACGTCAAGGCATCGAGAGTCTCGACCCGGCCGCCCGCACGGATGTTGCCGACCTCAAAGACACAGTCTGTCTTGGGATGATCCCAAAAGAGGAGCAGTTGGGTCACATCGGCCGTGTCAATCTTGCCGGCGTAGATGGGGGCCCCGCGCATGCCGACGAGTTCCAGCGGCCTATCCAGCTTCCAAGGCACCGGGAATATGCGAACGGTCAGCGTCTGGGACGCGCCCGGATCGACCGCGACCTGATCCGTGACGCAACGGTTGGTCCCATCCGCCCCGGGATTGTCCACGCGGCAATGGATGGTCGCTTTCTCTTTGCCGCGATTGACAACCTCCAGCGCGATGTACTCGTACGAGGACAGATCCCACCGGCCTCTCGGGGCTTTCAAGGCCACGCTGGGCCATGGGGCGGTGTGGCCCGCCTCCACCCGCAGGGTTCCGGCCTGCATGGCCGCGGCTTTCGCATCCTTGGTCTCGACACTCCTGACGTCGAAGCCCGCCCCGAAATCGAAGAGGATCCGGGATTCGGCTCGCTCGGCGGCGGCACATGCTCCGGCCAGAAGTGCGGGCAGCGCCACACTGAGGATCTTCCTGCCGTATGTCATGGGGTCAGCCCTTACACAACGTCCGTGTCGCTCACGTTTTCCTATGGACGCCAACGCGCCGTAGGGATTGTACCGAAACGTGTGCCCTGCGGCAAGGTATCTCCTTTCATGTGGCAGAGCGAACGCAAAGCCGGCTGTCCCTGGCACCGGTTCTTGCCGGGGACGGGTCCGGCTCCGGAGCCGGGCGTTTTGTCCGGATTTTCTTTGACATCGTGACGCGGCATGGGTACGATGTCCCTATGTTACTATGTTAAGGTGTATACTTTCCTCCCTCGGAGCATACCCCTGATAACAAGTAGAGGGAACGCGCTATCGGATCCGGTGGGTCCAAGGAGAAGACGAAGTGGCAAGAGGTGTGGTAAAGTGGTTCAACGAGAAAAAGGGTTTTGGTTTCATTACCCCGGACGATGGCGGGGAAGATTTGTTTGTCCATCATTCCAAGATTACCGGTGAGGGGTTCAAATCTCTGCAGGATGGCCAAGCGGTCGAGTTCACGGCCGCGCCGGGACGCAAAGGCCTTGAGGCAACCAACGTGCGGCCCTGCTGAGAGGGGAAGAAGGATTGACAGAATCAGGGAGGCCCCGCGTTAACCGCGGGGCCTTTTTCATCGGCACTACGTCTCATCCGCCTCACGGTTCATCGTCGAAGTCTTCGTCCTCGTCCTCGTCCTCATCCTCATCGTCATCGAAGTCTTCGTCCTCTTCCTCGTCTTCGTCCTCTTCCTCGTCCTCGAGGTCCTCGTCCTCATCCTCATCATCGAGGTCTTCGTCCTCGTCGTCTTCGATCTCCTTCTCTTCTTCGTAGTCAAACTCTTCGTCGAGTGGCTCGCAGGTGCAGTTACTGGGCTTCTCTCCGCAAGAAGAGCAGACACCATCCTCCACCGGTGCGCCGCACGAGCTGCAGGGGGTGCATCCACATGAATCACACATTGGTACTACCTCTAAAGAGTTTCCGGACCGGTTCCTGGAACCGACAGGCCCACACGCCGGGCCTGTCCCTAAATGTCGGACTCATCGTATGCTCGCGTTTACGAAAAGCAATACCCTTTGTGCAAAAATTTTTCGCAGGATTTTGGGTGGGGCTCCACCGGGTCGAAGACCGTCTCGAAGCAGGTGGATTGGGGGTTCCGGGGCCGGGCAGTGGTGCGCCGTCCGCGCGAGACTACGGGGTTGTGTCGGTAGCCAAAGCCGGATGGCTGAGCCTGGAGCTGGAGATGCCCACCGTGGAATCGAGCAGTGCCTCATTGTTGGAGTTCTTGCGGATATGCAGACTACTCACCCGGACGGCGGACTCGGGAATCTGGACGGCGATCAGGAAATCGACGAGTTGTTTTAAGGAGATGTCGCGCAGCTCGAGCGCCACCGTCTCGGTGGGCTGGCGGGTGTCGGGCTCCATGGTGACCACGTGCTTGCTGAGCTTATGCTGCTCGACCAGAGTTTCCAGGAAGGGGAGAAGCTGGAAATCGGGCCCGGGCGGCGCCACTTCCGTTTGCTGCCGGGCGAGCTCGCTGCGGAGCATTGCGTATTGGGCACTCTGGGCCTGTAATTGGCGCAACTGGGCCTGCTTTTCGGGGAGGATGCGTTGCAGCGTGTGGATACGATCGCACGCCGGTCGGACCGCCAGGGCATACAGCCCCCAGGCGCCGAGGACGATGATCAGGCCGATGGACAGCAGCCGCTCTCTTGGCGTCACTTGTATCATGATGCTTGGCTCCCATCGGCGGACAGGTGAATCGTGAATTCCACTTTTCCCGTCCGGGCTGTCGGGCGTGCGTCCTTGAGCCGCAGTCCCGGCAGAGTCTCCAACTGATGCTGCCACTCCGAGAACGTCGCGAATCTGTCGCAGGTACCTGTGATCCGCACGGAGTCCGCCGCGATCAGCACCTCCTGCAGTTTCAGACCGAGCGTGGCAGGAGTGTTCTGACTGAGCACATACAGAATCTCCAGCGGAGACGGACAACCAGGACTCAGGCCGGTCAGGGCCTTGCCTTCCTTGCGGAGGGCATCCAACCTTTGCTGAAGCTGGGCGACGGGATCGACGATGTTCGCTTATGCTGCTCGACCAGAGTTTCCAGGAAGGGGAGAAGCTGGAAATCGGGCCCGGGCGGCGCCACTTCCGTTTGCTGCCGGGCGAGCTCGCTGCGGAGCATTGCGTATTGGGCACTCTGGGCCTGTAATTGGCGCAACTGGGCCTGCTTTTCGGGGAGGATGCGTTGCAGCGTGTGGATACGATCGCACGCCGGTCGGACCGCCAGGGCATACAGCCCCCAGGCGCCGAGGACGATGATCAGGCCGATGGACAGCAGCCGCTCTCTTGGCGTCACTTGTATCATGATGCTTGGCTCCCATCGGCGGACAGGTGAATCGTGAATTCCACTTTTCCCGTCCGGGCTGTCGGGCGTGCGTCCTTGAGCCGCAGTCCCGGCAGAGTCTCCAACTGATGCTGCCACTCCGAGAACGTCGCGAATCTGTCGCAGGTACCTGTGATCCGCACGGAGTCCGCCGCGATCAGCACCTCCTGCAGTTTCAGACCGAGCGTGGCAGGAGTGTTCTGACTGAGCACATACAGAATCTCCAGCGGAGACGGACAACCAGGACTCAGGCCGGTCAGGGCCTTGCCTTCCTTGCGGAGGGCATCCAACCTTTGCTGAAGCTGGGCGACGGGATCGACGATGTTCTCCTCTTCCGGCACGGCTTGGCGAAAGACCTCTTGGGCCTGCCTCTTCAATTGTCCATAGCTCGATTCCAGGGACGACAATTGCAGGAACAGACCCGCTACCCAGGCCACGATCGCCGCTGCCGCCAGTGCGGCACATGCCGTCAGCTCCTTCTTGATACGCACTTTCGGTCGCGTGCGCGCCTGATACGCCGCCAGGAAGTCGAGGGGCTTGGCCTGGCCCGGCTGGAGGACTCTCAGCGTCAAGCCCTCGGCGACGCACAGCGGCAGGTCCGCCCCGACTTCTTCGGACCGGCCCATACGGGCGAACGGATCGACCGGGATGACTTGGCTGCCGGTCTTGCCCTGGAGACCAGGCGCCAACGAGGCGAGCGTCTGACGCGGGGCAATCACAAAAATGCGGAGATCCGGGTCCGGATTGCTGCCGAACAGCCGTCTCCAGGTGATCTCGATCTCCTGAGCGACAATGTCCACCGTCTGCGGTGCGGGGATTTCGGCGTCCGGCTCGCCCGAAGAAAACATAGGGATATTCCTGATGAGCCCAATGTTGCCATTGTGCATCGCGGCCAAGCTGAGCGTCGACGGATCTACATACAGGATGATCGCCGGGCCGGTAGCTGCTTCCGGGTGATTCATGAGGATTGTCGCATGCGCGGCCGTAATCGGTGTGTCAATGCGCGCCGGCTTGATTCTACTTTCGGATAGCGGTCGGAGTTCCTCGCGAAGCTGCTCCCGCGAGGAAGCCGCAACGAGAACGGAAGCTTTGCCTCCCTTCCTGCGCAAGGGGGAGCAGACCTGTGCGACGATGTCCTCGGCTGGAATCGGAAAGTAGTCCTTCAGCCCCGCTGTGTCCAAGGCTCGGATCCGCTCTGCTCCGCCGGCATCTACCTCGATATCGGCGAAGAAGAAGACCTGCTGGGGCAGGGCGATCGCCACCTTCGCACGGCGGTCAAAGCCGTGTGTGTCCGTCAGCGAGCGGAGAATCGTCGCCACCGAGCCGGCGCTGCTCTGGGTCTGCATTACGAACGCCTTCTCCAAGCGAAGACCTTCCGCCGTCCGCGCCACCTGCGCGGCACATACGTGAACGCGACCGATGTCTATGCCAATACAGCGTTTATGCATGACCTCTACCTTATCCAGCATCCAGGCGAAGCCGTAGCGCACGCATCTGGCCCACGCTACAGTTCACGGTATTGAAGGATATCGACCGTTCCGGCCTGGGTGTTTCTCTGTAACTCGGCTTCCATGGTGCAGCGGTGTTCTTGGATGTTTCCCTGCGATCGGACGCGGTAGAAACGCTCCGCAGGATTGATCGTAATCAGGTTTTGAATGTCGCGGCAAATGTTATCGGTCATCCCCGGGACGCTCCCCAGTTCTGCCAGACTCTTGAACGGCTTGAGTTTCCGCTGCCGAACGATCGTTTCCGCCAGGGGTGCGTCGATTTGTTCCGATAACGACTGGAGAACAACTTTCGGGGCTGCGTTGATATCGATCTTGCCATCGCCCACGCAGGTCAAGTAAGGGCGCAGACGGCCGAAGCTCTCAGGCGTCATTCCCTTGACCCCGAGTAGGTCTTCCAGGATATCCACCGGTCCGTTCCGGCACGAGCGGGGCGGTGTATCCATCTGGTAATCGTCATTTTCCGCTCCCGTGTTGTCGCGTTGAACGAAGGGCAGGCAGGTGATATCGTTGTCGCTATCCACCCAATCGATCACAGCCGGCACGAGGCCGTACCCGATTGGGGGCGAGTCCTTCTGTTGGTGGTTCACGACATCGATGAGCCGCAAGAATTGCTCAATGTGCTTGCGGTCGAGTTGCCCGTCCGCGCCCTTAAGGCGATTGACGTTCAACAGCCCGTTTTCTTCCGTAATGACCACGGTGCAGTTGACGTCGCCGATGGTGAACGTGTTCTCCGACGTCGTCAGCTTGGCGGACTGCGGATCGGCGCAGACCGCGTTGACATCCCGGATCGTGGCGACGGCGATCTGTAGTCCGCCCCACGCCGCATTCCAGGCTTGCTCGGTCCGGTAGAAGCCATCCGCCTTGGCCAGGCTGGTCCGTGTGGTCTGGCTGAAGCTGAACAGAAGACCGCAGAGCACCAGGACCACGCCCAGCACAACAATGAGGATAAACCCATCCTGCCTCTGTCCCGGCCTGATCTGCGTCATGGCTTTCCCTCTCCCGTGCTGATCCTCTGCTTGGGCGTGGCGATTCGGCTCGCGACCGGCACGGTCGTCTCAAACTCGTGCGCGCGATCTTTCTCGTCGAGGACGGTCAGGCCGATCTTGACGGCCTGGGGCAGTTTCTCACCCGTGCCATTCCACGCGGCCTGCCACTGCCGGCTGTCGTAGCATTGCAGGTCCACGCGCGTGACGCCGCTCAGGATCGGCCGCCATGGCCCTGGTTCCTGCGAATCATCCGCAGTGTACCGGTAGGGCTCGCACCAGATGGACAATGTTCCAACCGAGGAATCGTACCGGTACATGACACGCGTCACGCCCATAGATGTGCCCGGCCCGGCAGCAAACCCGGCGGTCGTGATAAAGCTCAGGATCGTACCGCTGACGTCGCGGGAATCCGCCTGAAATGCGGCGGGCAGCGCCGGTGATACACTGTTCTGTAGCGACGGCGGCATCGGACTTGCCGGGAGGATCGGCACGTAGGCGCAGCGAATCTGGCGTGCCATCAGGCGCAGGACGAGGCTCGTTCGCTCGTAGCACGCCGTCCGACTGCCGTAGAGGTCCAGGGATCGGGACACAGCGGCATAGCTGCCGTATACCATCGTGGCGATCGTGCTGACCAGAGCCAGCGCCACGAGCATCTCGACCAACGTGAAACCAGGAGCCGGTAGTCGGTAGTCAGTAGTCGGCAACCGAACTACCGTCGGCCGACAACCGACAATCGACAACCGATAACCGACTGCTCTCTTACCCTTCACGGATCGTGTTCTCCGCCACATACGTAGTCAAGCCGATATGTTTCTCGCCGGGCCCTTTTTGCCAGGTCACGTCGACCGACAGTTTTCGCGCCCGATCGTGGCCGTCCGGCGACTGGCAGGACAGAGGTAGGCTGGCGTCCGCCACCTCTACGCGCCAGGTGAGTTGATCGCCCTGAGCCTCGACGATGTCGGAGCTGACCCCAACTTGTGGATATCCCGAGCTCAAGGCCTCGGCCATCTTGGCTTGGGCCAGAAATAGAGCCTGGGTCATCATCTCTGCTTTGTCCGCCGCGCGGATACTGACCAATTGCAGTTGCAGCAGGGCCAGCAGGGCGATGGAGGCCACTGCCAGCGCCGCCAGGGATTCGAGCAGAGTGAAACCCCTGAGGATTGATAATTGATGATTGATGACTGATGATTTACTCATAATCCTCCGCGGGGCATCTCCGCACGGCCTTGCAGGTCTATTGCGAGCCTTCGAGATTCCAGCTCTCAATATCAACGTTGTCGCCTGTGCCTCCTTGCTCGCCGTCTTTGCCGTACGAAACGAGGTCGTAGTCCTTATTGTGTACGCCGGGACTGAGGTAGATGAATTTGTTTCCCCAGGGGTCTGTCGGCACCCGCTCCAAGTAACCGTTCTGGTTATAGCCACGAATGCCGGCACCTGCGACCAGTGCCTGCAGGCCCTCTGCGGTGGTGGGGAAGCGGCCCGTGTCGGTCTTGAACATGGCCAGGGCCGACTGGATGCTACGGATGTCCACCTTCGCCTTGGTCCGGCGGGCCTGTTCGGGCTTGTCGAGGATCTTGGGCATGACCATCGTCGCCAGTATGCCCAAGATGACCACGACCACCATGATCTCGATCAAGGTAAAGCCGGCATGCGATTTCGGATTGCGGATTGCGGATTGCGGATTGAAAGAGATGACGGAGGCGAATCCGCAATTCGATTTCCTTGGATATTGCTCTCTCATGGCTCTTTTCTCCTCAGAGGGCCTGGTTGATTTCGAAGACCGGCAGTAGAATCGCCATAACGATGAAACCGACGACAGCTCCCATGACCAGGAGAATGATCGGCTCCAGCAGGGAGGTCAGCGTTCGAACGGTAGCCTGGACCTCACCGTCGTACATCTCGGCGATTTCGATCAGGCCGTCCTCGATATTGCCGGACATCTGGCCCGTGGCGATCAGATGATAGACCACCGGTGGAAACAGGCCCGTCGTCCGGACAGCGTCCGCGATGTTGTCCCCCTTTTGCACGGAGTCCTTGATGTCGTTCATGGCTTTCGCGATCAGACTGTTCTGAACGACCCGTTGCGTGATCTCCATCGCAGTAATGACAGGCAGACCGCTTTTCATCAAGGCCCCGAGGGTCCGGGTCAGCCGCGCCAGCTCCAGCCGAAACAGCAGGGGACCGAACAGCGGCAGTCTCAGAGTAAGCCGATCCAGTCTGGCCTTGTACTGCTGGCTCTTGTAGAGAACCGCGAGGGTGATGACACCGCCGCACAGGATGCCAAGGATGACGACGAAATAGGTCCGCGTGAAACCACTGGTGGCGATCAGAAGCCTCGTGGGCCAGGGCAGTTCCCGATTCATCTCGACGAAGAGACGCGTGAGGCCCGGGACCACGTAGGAGAGCAGAAACACGACGACGCCGGTCGCCACGAACACCATCAGCGCCGGGTAGGCGAAAGCCGCCTTGACCTTGTCCACCAGTTGGACGCGGTTCTCCAGGATATCGGCGATACGGGCGAGCACCTCTTCCAGAGCGCCGCTGCTTTCGCCGGCCGCGACCATGCTGACGAACAGCGGCGAGAACAAGCCGGGATGCTTGTGCAGGGCCTGGGCCAGGCTGCCGCCTTCGTTCACGTCGTTGCGGATCTCTTCCACGATCGCCGCCAGCGGCCGTTTCGGCCGGTTGCGGGATTGCGCCTGGGCATTCGTCGGGCTTTGCAGTTGCTCGACGAGGGCGGTCAGAGCCGGCACCAGAGGCATTCCGGCATGGAGCAAAGTGGACAATTGCCGCGTCATCCGGCAAAGTTCCTTGGTGCTGACGGATCGCAGCGGAGGTTGCGGATGGCGAGCTTCGAATTTCGGGCCCGGCGAGAGGATGGATTCGAGTTCGTAATCCGCCGTCTGCACGTTACCATACGGCTTCGCGGGCGTCGTTTCCGTGTCGTTCGGGAATGATGGCTTTATCGGGGTCATCTCAGTCGGCCTCCCCCGCCATCTGTACGTTGTCCTGCGTGACGCGATAGACCTCCTGCAGCGTCGTCGTTCCCTCGAGGGCTCGGCGCAGACCATCCAGCCGGAGCGTGGTCATTCCTTTCTCGATGGCCGCTTGCTTGATGAGGTGGGCCTCTTGTCGGCCGACGACCAGATTCCGAATGG
>JAMCWO010000095.1 GCA_023481165.1 Planctomycetota bacterium
CAGCACCTCAAACACGTTGAAATGCGCAACCTGAGCTGTCTCGATTTGGAGGAATTGCATCTACAGTATCACTTGGCCATTGGTCGGGTACGTCAGAAGCCGCATCTGATCCGATCTTTCTTCGCCGGTGCAGGTCTGGAGTTACGATGTCGTCATTCTTCAACCCCTTTGCGCAACAAGGTGTAAGCCCTCATCCCCGGACACGCTGCTGACAAAGAACGTCCGCCCGCCCTCGGCAGCTTGGACCAACCCGGCCACGCCGTACACCATCGCGCCGGCCACCAGGCCAACGAGTTGAATCGAACGCATATTCATTTTCTATCTATACCTCCCAGATTTCACGGTTCCGCAAGCAACGACCGGATTGTACGCCCGGGCCGGCGGAAAGGCAAATACGGGCCGTGAGCACACGGCTCACGGCGGCTCTTTGAGATTGAGGAGAGGCGATCGGACGGTATACTGAGGCATGTATTTGTCCCCCTATCTGTCAGATGTCGGTGTGTTCAATTGCGCCCTGTCCGCCATCCGGGACGACACGCCGTGGCCCCCGGCCGACTCGGGTCTGGCGGCGCAGGGGACCTATTGAGCCCGCCGGTAGGCCTCACCAAGGTCCCCCGGGTGGACATTGCACCAGCCGGTAGCTTGCTGCAGTCAATGATCGTGAAGCCGATGTCTACATCGGAACGTCCATGATCAGCTACTTGGAGATGTGACGTAACTACAGCAGCTTCAGGATCGATCTGCGGACCTTCTCCGCCAACTGGACTGCCTGCTGTGCATCCCTGACAGTCACGCTGGGAGAGTCGCTCAGGTAACGGACATCTACGCCATAATCCGGCAGTACAACCGTATCGCGCAAGGCATCGGATAAGTCTCTGTCGACTGGGTGGATCAGGTCGAGCAGTTCGCCGATGTCATGTGTCTTCGGGAACTCCACTTGATGGCGAATTAGAAATGCCTTCAGATACTTCTCCGCGGCTTGCTGCGAATGGAAACAGACCGTCGACAGGAAAGTCTCCCCATGTGGCAGAAGGAACTTGGCGGCTTGCAGGTCTTCCTCGGCCTTCAGCAACCATTGGCGCACAAACTCTTCCCTAACTTGCTCAGGCGGCTTCTTCATAGATGACCTTGCCATATTTATGGACGGGGTAGGCGATGCCGCCAATGATCTCCTTGCTCTCCTCGAAGCGTTCGACGGCCATGACGATGATATCGAACGGATCGCCCAACCCGCGCATAGCTTGATGAATTCGAACGCTTTCCTCGCGCGTATTGCCGGGAGCAGACTCCAGCACCAGCAGATCGATGTCGCTATCCTTGTTCATCTGTCCCGTGGCGGCGGAGCCAAACAGGATGATTCGCTGTGGCTGGGCCACCTCCAGAATCCGCTTTACGATCTCACTCAGTAACGTCGGAGTTATTCCCATGGATACCTCACAAGCACAGACAACCCGGGCTACTTCCTAGCATCCGAACACCGCGGCATTCTGTCAACCCACGAGGAAATGGCCGGTTATGGACGGAGCCTTATTTTCCTTGGCAGGAAACCTGTATGGATGGCCCCGTTGATGCGTTACTATTGGTGTGGTGGATGACGTTGTCTTTGAACGTGTTGATTGGAGGTGCAATCATGGCTCGTTCGCACGCCCCTGCTTCGACCACTACCCGACGCGAATTCGCCGCTGGGCTGGGATGGACCGCACTGACCGGGGTTTGGGGTTTCCACGCTGCCGGCGCGGCGGACTCGGCGGCGCTGATTCCCGACATGCCGCGCCAGTTGAGGCCTACCGGCGCGGATCTGGGCAGTCTGCTGGCGGATGTCGAGCGGATCGCCGACCGCAATCGGCCCGTGGACTCGTTTCTAGGGGGGACATACCGGAATTTCGACGAATTCCAGGAGCGGGCCCGGCAGCGCATCTTTGACTTGCTCCTCTACCGGCCGGAACCGGTCCCGCCGCAGGCCGAGGTGCTGGAACGTCGCGATTGTGGCGACCACATGCGCGAGAAGATCATCTTCTCCACAGCTCCCGGCGTGCGCGTGCCGGCCTATGTGCTGATCCCGAAGAACCTGAACGGTCCCGCGCCCGCGATAGTGGATCTACATTCGCACGGCGGCATGTTCATGTTCGGCAAGGAGAAGGTGATGGACTTGGGGACGAATCACCCTGTGATGACAGAGTACCACCGCCAGAACTACGATGGTCGGCCCACCGCCACAGCGCTGGTCCGTCGCGGGTACGTCGTTATCACCATCGATGCCCTGATGTTCGGCGAGCGCCGGGCGGTGCTGGACGCCGACATCAAATCGGGCTGGGACCGCGCCAAGCTCTCGCTCGAAGAAACGCAGCGGCTGAACGCCCAGTGCCGTGCCAAGGAGACGACGCTGGTCAAGGCACTCACCTTCGCCGGGGCCACTTGGCCGGGCATCGTCTTCTGGGACGACATCCGCACCGTGGATTACTTAGTCACCCGGCCGGAGGTGGACCCCGCGCGGATCGGCTGCCAGGGCATTTCCATGGGCGGCTATCGCGCGCTGTTCCTGGCCGCCCTGGATCGCCGGATCAAGGCCGGCTGCATCGTGGGCTTCATGTCCACGGTCTGCCCGATGATCCGCCGCCACGTGGACACCCATTCCTGGGTGCATTTCCTGCCAGCCCTGCACCGCTATCTCGACTGGCCGGATGTGGCATCGCTGACCGCGCCGCGCTCGCTCTTGGTGCTGCAATGCTCCCGCGACCAACTCTTTCCGCCTGAAGGCATGAAAGATGCGGTGGAGAAGATCGCCGCCGTCTTCGAACGCGCGGGCGCCAAGGACAAGCTCACCAGCCGTTTCTACGATGAGCCGCATAGATACAGTCGCCAGATGCAGGACGACGCCTTCGCCTGGTTCGACCGCCAGTTGGGTGTGAAGTCGTGAGGAGCATTAAGGGGGCAAGTCCGAGAAAATGGAAATCAGGGCAGCATGCTTGATTCGCCATCGCTTGAGTGTGGCGTTCATGAGATTTCTCGGAAACACTGAGCTTGTCATGTATATAAATACTTGTATAATATGGATATGATGGCGAAGCCACTGAGATTCGTAGGATCGAGTCTGGACGATCTCCGGAACTTCCCGGAGGAAGCGCGCCGAGCGGCAGGTTTCGAACTCCGCGCGGTTCAAAATGGACTGGAGCCAAGCGACTGGAAGCCGATGCATGGTGTCGGGTCCGGAGTCCGGGAGATTCGTATCCAGGTACTGGGCGAGTGGCGCGTCATGTACGTGGCCAGACGGGACGATGCAGTTTATGTGCTGCATGCGTTTGAGAAAAAGAGCCGAAAGACGAGCCGATCAGATATCGAATTGACCCGTCGGAGATACAGGCAGATTGGTGGCAAACTATGAGTGAAGAGATTCTCAAGTCTTCGGGCAATGTGTTCCTGGATATGGGGTATTCACCCGATGAGGCGGCGATTCTTCAGATGCGTGCCGATCTCATGGCCCAGTTGCGGAAAGCCATCAAAACCAAGAAGCTGACGCAGACCAAGGCGGCCAAATTGCTGGGAGTCAGTCAGTCGCGCGTGTCCGATCTGGTCCGAGGCAAATGGGAGAAGTTCAGCCTGGAAATGCTCATCACCCTCGCCACGCGTGCCGGTCTGCACGTCAGCCTCAAGACCGCGGCATAAGAGTAAGGCAGAGCCATCCCTGGCATGTCCCTTCACGAGCCGAATGTGAAGAGTGAATGTCTGACCCCATTTCTAGACGGCAACAGCCCGTTGAGGGCTGGCCCTACGAAGCCCGCGATCTTCAGAGCAAAGAAGCGTGTACTTTCGCTTATGTTCTGTCTCATCTTTGACGATGACGATATGTGGGCAAGCGAACAACTTCCAAATGAACGTCCGTGCCCAACTCAGTAGTACGGAGGATATAGGCCATGTACGAGAGTGACATAGAAGAACTCATCTCTCGATATCCCGAGGAATTCTTCCCCAATAAGGCGTTGACGCTCATTGGCAGACAGGAGTCATTCTCCGGCGTCGGTAGATTCGATCTACTCTTCAAGGATATGATAACGCCACTCAGTTGGCGAAATACAAGGAAGCCCTCAATGCGAGAGGCATAAAGAACATCCTTATGTGGCTCGTCGCGCCACTTGTGCCCGGTGCCATACGCGAATTCCTGGACGGCATTGGCATCGAGTATTCGGAAATACACGAAGCTACCTTCAAAGAAGTCGCCGAGCGACACGCCTACGCGCTGCGAGACCACGCCCCGACGCTCGGCAGTGCGAAGCAGGCAGACACCTTCCGTAATCCGAAGACAAACGCAGCCGTCAGAAGCCACAACGGAAAGTTTCGGAACAGCCTGACTCCTGAATTCAGAAGTAAGCTGGACCGCCTCAAAGACAGTTTCCCCAACGGGTATCGATTCCTCTCCTACCCCGTACATAATACGACGCGTATCTGGCTTCACTCGTCCGTCAATGTGCATATCTATTGCGGCGACAGCTTCATTGCGTACGTTAAGGTAGGAGGGGATACGATAGAGATATCACCTCGATTTAATAACCAAATCAGCGGCGGTACACACGATAGAAATGAGATACTGTTCTCCAAGATCGACGGCCTTATCGCGAAGCATGATGGCTTCAAGAAAGGTTGGGTAACGCAACGATATGACAGTGGGGCGTATGTCCTTCGCCAGCCAGCTCCCCAAGAGTTCTTCGATGACCTGCTTCATGTGATAGAGGAGGGACAAGCAGCCCTGGAGAAGAAAGTTTAGGAGAAATCGAGGCGGTTATCCGCAGTCCGTAGTCGGTTGCCAGCATCCGAAAACAGTCGCCGGAGATCAAGGGCGCGTCAATGGGAAGCGGCAGTGTACGGTTCAATCGATTCCAATTCCTTGCGGTCGTGGGCGTGGGCGCGGTATAGGTCCCAGCGCAGTTGCAGATCCATCCAGAAACTGGACGACATTCCCAGGAATCTCTCCAGCCGCAGGGCGGTGCCCGGTGTCATTCCCCGCCGGCCGTTGATGATCTCGTTGATCCGCTGGTAGGGGACGTGAATGGCTTGCGCCAACTGCCGTTGCGTTAGCCCCATCGGCTTGAGAAACTCCTCCAGGAGCATCTCTCCAGGATGCGTTGGAACTCGATCTGTAGGGATTCGAATCATCTCAATTGCCTCTCGCTGAGTCGCGCTCATTCAATGATAGTCTACGATTTCCACTTGGTCCGGTTCGCCTTCAACCCACGTGAAGCAGACGCGGTACCGGTCGTTGATGCGAATACTGTACTGTCCTTTCCGCTCGCCCGAGAGGGCCTTCAATCGGTTACCCGGCGGTATCCGCAACTCCTCCAAGGAGCTTACGGAATCGAGTTGATCGAGCTTTCGTCCGGCCACGCGCCAGATATTCTGCGGACAGCTACGTCGAGCGTGCAACGTGTTCCTGCCATTGAACACGTCTTCTGTTCCGGCACTCTTGAATGAGCGGATCATGATAGCATGATAACACGGAATCCATGCTAAAGCAACTTATTCCTGCCTGGAGCTTGTAAGAGGGTGTGTGCAAAGGCAGCGTAGCGTGGCATGGGCTTGGGGTCCCCAACGCAGAATTCCGCGTTGGGGGTCCCCTTCCAGCCCATGAATGATTGGCAGGAGGCCGATGCCACAGACTTCCACGGGCAGAGCCTGCCCCCGCGCAGGCGGGGGATGCCGCTGTCACTTTTCACAGCCGGGGGCGGCTGTGCTACATCTCTTGCAGGGGGTGCGTTTTCTCTGTGGGACGGGAGGTCGTGTCGGGCGGCGGAGTCGTCAGAAGTTGCGCTCGACGAAGCCGGTGTCGATCTTGCCTTTGACGAAGAGGTTGTGCGAGAGGATTTCCAGGCAGGCGGGGATCGTCGTTTTGATCGGGCCGATGGTGAATTCTTCGAGGGCCCGTCGCATCGTTGCGATGGCCTCGGGGCGGGTCTTCTGGTGGACGATCAGCTTGGCGATGAGCGAGTCGTAGGTGGGGGCGACGGTCCAGCCCTGGTGGGCGTGGGTGTCGACGCGGACGCCGGGACCGCCGGGAGCGCGATATTCCGTGATCAGGCCGGGGCAGGGGGAGAAATTGTTCTTGGGGTCCTCGGCGTTGATCCGGCACTCGATGGCCACGCCTTGGTGCGTGATGTCCTTCTGGCGCAGCTTCAGCGGCTCGCCGCTGGCGATCTGGATCTGCAGCTTGATGAGGTCATGGCCGGTGACCATTTCCGTCACCGGGTGCTCGACCTGGATGCGGGTGTTGACCTCGATGAAGTAGAACTTGTTGTCCTTGTCCAGGAGGAATTCGACGGTGCCGGCGTTGACGTATTTGGCCTCTTTGATCACGCGGATCGCCGCATCGCACAGGCGCTGACGGTCGCGCTCTTCCAGGATGGGGCAGGGGGACTCCTCGATCATCTTCTGGTGCCGCCGCTGGATGGAGCAGTCGCGCTCGTAGAAGTGCAGGGCGTTGCCCTCCTGGTCGGCGAGGACCTGGACCTCGACGTGCCGGGGCTCGACGATGAACTTTTCGAGATAGACGCTGCCGTCGCCGAAGGCGGCGTCCGCCTCGGCTTTAGCGGCGTTGAAGGCCGCCCGCAGGCTGATATCGTTGTGGACGACGCGCATGCCGCGGCCGCCGCCGCCGGCGACCGCCTTGATAATGATGGGGTAGCCGATCTCGTTGGCGAGTTTCATGGCCTCCGCGTCGTTCGCGAGAACGCCTTCCGAGCCGGGGACGGTGGGGACCTTGGCCTTGCGGGCGATTTTGCGGGCCTCGACCTTGTCGCCCAGCAGCCGCATGGCCTCCACGCCGGGGCCAATGAAGCCGATGCCGCAGTCCCGGCAGATCTCCGCGAAGCCGGTGTTCTCCGCGAGGAACCCGTAGCCGGGGTGAATCGCGTCGACGTTGGTGATCTCCGCCGCACTGATGATCCGCGGGATGTTCAGGTAGCTCTGGTCGCAGTCGGCCGGCCCGATGCAGATCGCCTCGTCCGCCAGACGCAGGTAGGGCGCGCCGCGGTCCGCCTCCGAGTAGACGGCGACCGTCTCAATCCCCAGCTCGTGGCAGGCTCGAATGATCCGCAGCGCGATCTCACCGCGATTGGCGACAAGGATTCTTGATAACATGCCGTGGGACTCTTACTAAACCAGGGATGGTGTGCGCTGCACACGCTACCAACTCAATCGGGTCTTACTCGGAACAGGATCTGGCCGTACTCGACGGCCTGACCGTTCGCCGCAGCCTTTTCCATAATGGTGCCGCTGACTTCCGCCTTGATCTCGTTCATGACCTTCATGGCCTCGACGATGCAGACCACCGTCTGTGGATCGACATGGGAGCCGATATCGACGAAGGGTTCGGAGTCCGGACTGGGCGCGACGTAGAGAGTGCCGACGATCGGGGACTTGATCTCCAGCAGTTCCTCTCTCTTACCCGGAGCGCCGGCATGCCCGCCGGAAGAGGTCTGCGGGACCACGATCGGCGACCCCACGCCGGGCAGGGAGGCGAGCACAGGTCCCATAATCCCCGGTTGTTGCGGCTGGGCCCGTTGCAGGGAAATGTAGTCCTCACCATGCCGGATGTCGATCTTGACGAGATCGTTCTCCTTCATGATCCGGATCAATTCCTTTATTTTTTGGACATCGGCATCTTTATCGGCCATTGTCGCGTCCTTTTCCGAGACCCGGCCCGGGCTATCCAGAGCCCCTGCACCACTCCCCGGACAGGGATCGGGACGGTCTTCTCATCGCAGGGCCAGTATAACCCCTGGGGCGGGCGTTGCAACACAATTCCGGGCACGGCGGGGTGGAGTCGCGCCCCTGCCGATTTACCTGTCTTCACGGCACCGGCCTGCCGGTGCGGGCTGGCCAGCGTCGTTTCGCGGGCGCAAAAAGAAACGCCGCGACCTGGAAGGGCCGCGGCGTGAATGGCTTCGATCAATTCCCGCCGTTTTGCTGGTAAATGTGCGTGGCTTCCATCTCCTCGATCGGCAGGGCGAGTTGGTCGGTATGCATCGCCACCCGGAACCGGACATCCCCGGGTTGCGCCCCCTTGACCACAACGCGCCAAGTGGCCTTGGTCTTGGGCTCCAGGGTCTGGAGCGGGGCGAAGCTGACGGTCCGGCCCATGAGGGAACCGGCGGTTGCACCGGCGGAGGAAACGTATTGCAGCTTGTCGTCGAGGGTGCAGACGAGCCGGATGTTGGCATCCGACGCGGAACCCTCGTTGCTGACGGTGATCAGATAGGTCGTGGTGCCGCCGACCTCCACGGGGTCATCCAGATCGATGACGTCCAGCCGGGCGGCCGCGATGCCCGTGATCGTCGTTTTGGCCGAATCGGTGACAGGCTCGGCACAGTAGGCGGAGGCGGTCGCACTGCCCATCAACTCGCCTTCCCGGGCCGGCGTGTAGGAGACCCGCACCTTTTTGGAGGTATTGGGCTCCAGCGTGCCGAGGTCCCAAATCAATTTCGAGCCGGAGAACTGGGCGCCCGCCGTTGCCTCGATGCCCGTCACGCCCGGCGGAATGATATCTTCGACAATCGTGTTCTGGGCGGGCCCATCGCCCTTGTTGAAGACCGAGATCTCGTAGGCCACCGGGCGGCCCAGGTATTGACGGTGCGGACCGGACTTGGTGATGGTCAGCATCGGCTGACGGATGTTGGTCGTCGTGGCCTCCGATTCGGCTTTCAGGCCGGCGGAGGAAGTCGCCAGGGCCTTGCCCACGTAGGCGCCGGTCTTCGTGGCCCGCAGCTTGATGGAGAACCGGCGTGTCTCACCGGCCGCCAGTGTGCCCGCCTCCAGCACGACCTTGCCCTTGCCGTCCGCCGTCTGCATGCCGGCCGGCAGATTGTCGATCACCTGTACATCCTGGGCGGCGCCGGTGCCGGTATTCGTCACGACATACTCGACCGCGATCGGCTCGCAGAGCAGAGCTTCCGCCGGGGCGACCTTCCGCAGCTCCAGCGAAGGCTCGACGACCCGGACTACCGCGGAATCGCGGACCGTATGCGTGATGGCGGTGGACTGCTCCAGAGACTTCGAGGCGGTGGCAATGCCCGAGACCCGGAGGGTCTTGCTGGCTTTGGGTCCGAGGGACTCGATCAGCCACACGAGCTTGTTGCCTTCCACCTGGGCCGTCGGCTCCGAGCCTTTGAACTCGAAATTGTCGGAGACGGTCTCGGCGATGGTGATCTCCGTGAGCATCGTCTCGGTCAGATTGGTGACCTTGAGGGAATAGGAGAACAGTGTGTTAAGACGAACCTCCTCGGGCATCGTCTTGTCCACTTGGATGATGCCGTAGTCCGCACGGGGATACGTGATGGACAGAACATGCCCTCCGGATTCATCCACGAAGACAGACCGCCCGATGGGTGTGACCCTGTCGGACGAGGTACTCGTGAAACCCGACCGGACCGGTTGCAGCGGCTCCACGTTGGGCGTCACCAGATCCGCCGACAGCGCCGCCGGTTTCCTGACCGACTCGACGGGGGCCTTGGCCACGGGTTCTCTCTGGGGCTCAGGTTGCGGCGCTTCCGCTACCGGCGCGGTCTTCTGGGGCTCCGGCTCCTGTGTCTCGGTCTTCGGTGTTTCGATCTTCTGGGGCTCGGCCGCCGACCGGTTCGAGGGCGGGGGCCTCTTTCTGGGGTCGAGGTCTCGGACTTGCAGGCATGGCCATGGTCGGCCGCAGGTCCTTATCCCAGAAGTAGGTTTTTCCAGGCGATGCCGTCGGCCTGATCTCGCCACTGCCCTTCAAGCCCGATGCGCTCCGGCATCCCGTCAGCAATACTCCCGACACGAGAAACAGAATGACCGAAACCTTCTTCATCACACTACACCCCCAAGGGACCTCTTGGCGCATTGGGCTTCTCCGGACCAATCACGCACTTTCTCACGTAGAATATAGAAAAGAACAGCCGCAAACACAAGGCAGAGACTACTGCCACTGTTGCCTGATTATACTATCTTTCCCATCTTAAAGTCAAGAGCTAAGTCGTGTCGATATGGGGAATTGCGCGTCCCGGGAGCCGCGAGAAACAGGCGCAGGGCGATATCGGAATCCGATGGACGCGACTGCTTTGAACCACCGGCGATCTTATCGGACAAGCGGCCTTGTCCGACGTGACTGAAATCGCTTGCGTGGGTATGGCCTTGCCGCTATTTTACGGGTTCGTGTTTCAGCGGAGGGAAGCTATCGGTCTTGCGGCGCCTTCCGGAAGACGCGATACACGCGCCTGAGGTATGGAGTAGGAGACAGATGTCTTGAAACGATCGGCTTTTGACCAGCTCATCTCGCAGCAGGTTCTGCTCGGCGACGGCGCGATGGGGACGATGTTGTACCAGCAGGGGGTCTTCCTGAACCGCTGCTTCGACGAGTTGAACCTGACCGATCCGAGCCTGGTCAAGAAGATCCACAGCCGCTACGCCGAGGTGGGGGTCGATTTCGTGGAGACCAACACGTTCGGCGCCAACCGGTTGAAGCTCTCGAAGTTCGGCTTGGCGGCCCAAGTCGAGCCGATCAACCGGGCCGGCGTCCGTTTGGCCCGGGAGGCGGTCAGGGACTCTGTTCTGGTCGCCGGCTCCATGGGGCCGCTGGGTGGCGAGCTGATGGGGCATAGCGCGATCACGACGCGAGAGGCACAGCAGGTCTTCGAGGAGCAGGGCCGGGCCCTGGTCCAAGCCGGGGTGGACCTGCTGATTCTGGAGACTTTTTCGAGTACCGAGGAGTTGCTGATCGCGATTGAGGCCGTGGCCGGTTTGGGCGATCTGCCGATCATCGCCCAGATGACAGTGGGCGAGAATCAGGAAACGATCTACGGCGAGCGGATCGAGCACGCCATCGCGAGAATCGCGCAAGAAGAGGCGGTGGCCGCGGTGGGACTCAATTGCTCCATCGGGCCTTCGGGCATGCTCAGCAGCCTGGAATTGATCCGGCGTGTCACGGACAAGCCCATCTCCGTGCAGCCGAACGCCGGCATGCCCCGACAGGTCGAGGGGCGGCAACTCTACATGTGTACGCCCGAGTACATGGCCGAATATGCGAAGCGGTTCTTTGAGATGGGCGCCCGGATCATCGGCGGTTGTTGCGGCACGACCGCCGAGCACATTCGGGAGATCGTGCGTGCGGTCCGGTCCATCAGCAAAGCGTCGCGGCAGAGCATCATCCCGGCCGTGGCCCAGGTCCATCCAGCGGTAGAGACCGTTCTGCGGGAGCCGCAACCGCTGGAGACGAGGTCCCGCTTCGGGGCGAAACTGGCCGCCGGCCAGCCGGTCACGATGGTGGAAATCACCCCGCCGCGCGGCGTGGATGTGGCCGCCGTGGTGGAGAAAGCCAGGCAGTGTGGCCAAGCGGGTGTGGATGCGATCAACATCCCGGATGGTCCGCGGGCCAGCTCACGGCTCTCGCCCCTGGTCACGGCGGTACGCATCCAGGAGAGGGCCGGCATCGAGGCGATCCTGCATTTCTGCTGCCGCGACCGCAACCTGATCGGCATGCAGTCCGACATCCTCGGGGCCTCCGCCATCGGTGTGCGGAACCTGCTGATCATCACGGGGGACCCGCCCAAGCTGGGCGAGTATCCCAGTGCCACCGGCGTCTTCGACATGGACTCGATCGCCCTGACGACCGTGGTTCGCAACCTCAATCGGGGCGTCGATATCGGCGGCAACGGCATCGATCCGCCGACGGCGCTGGTCACCGGGGTGGGGGCCAACCCGGTGGCGGCCGATCCGGAACGGGAAATCGAGCGGTTTCGCCAGAAAGTCCTGGCAGGGGCCGAATTTGCAGTCACGCAGCCGGTGTTCGATCCGGATTGCCTCTTTCGCTTCCTGGACGCGATGGAAGGATTCCGAATCCCGATCATCGCCGGAATCTGGCCGTTCACCAGCTTCAAGAATGCCGAGTTCATGGCCAACGAGGTCCCCGGCGTCGTCGTCCCCGAAGCGTTGCTCGCCCGCATGAGCAAGGCGACTACGAAGGAGCACGGCCAGGCCCTGGGGATCGAGATCGCACAGGAACTGGCGGCCAAGATCCGGGATCGCGTGGCAGGATTCGCCGTCAGCGCCCCCTTCGGCAACGTCAGTACCGCCCTGGCGGTGCTGGGAAAAGTGGACGTAAGCGTTGCTTGAAAACGGATCGGCCCATCATCTTGTCCTCCTGACCGGATCCTTTGTTGGCGCTCAGGATGACAAAAGGACTGGGGGCGGTCTTTGGGGATGAGTGTTCGGCGATATCCAGCGCTTTACAGCAACTGCAGCCCGATGATGGTCAGGTCGTCGATCTCCGCCGGCTTGACCTCGCGATCGGTGGCGATCTCGGTCAGGCGGTCGACGATCTCGGTGATGGAGGCGTCCGTCAGGGCGAGGAACTCGTCGGTGTAGTGAAAGCCTTCCTTGTCGCGGAGCTGTCCGATCAGCGACTCGGCTCCGTCCGAGTACAGCAGCAGCCGGTCGCCCGGTTGCAGTTGCACGGATTGCTGGACGAATTCCGCGCTCTCGAAGACCCCCAGAAGGGTGCCCCGCGTCTCCAGTTGCTGCGGCGGCTCGCCCTGGCGCAGCAGAATGGGGTAGGGGTGTCCAGCGCGGGCGAGGGTGAGCTGGCGGGTCTTGAGATTCAACAAGCAGTAGCAGCACGTGACGAATTGGTGCCCGGAGAGTTTCTGGCCAGCTATTTTCTGGTTGAGGTTCCTCATCACCTCGGCGGGTGGGAAGATGCGGTAGGTGTTATCGATGGTCTGCCGCATCTGGAGGGCCTGCTTGATGAAGATCGTCAGCAGGGCGGCCGGCATCGAATGGCCGACGGCGTCCGCCACGTAGAACCCGACATGCTGCTCGTCAATCCGGGCGATGTCATAGATATCGCCCGAAACCCACTCGGCCGGCAGGAAGGTGGCGGCCCACCGGATCTCCGGGCTGTTCGGCAGGTGCGACGGCAGGAAGTCCCGCTGCAGCAACCCGGCCAGACGTAACTGCTCCTTGAGGCTGTCCACGGAGGGACCTTCGGCTGGGGGCTGCCCATCCGCGGGGTTCTTCCTCAGCTTCTCAGCCAGGCTGATCGGCGCGGGGGGCTTGGCGGTGATTCCCACGTTCTCATGCTTGCGGTCCGCCAGATTGATGCGAATCCGCGCCCAGAGGTCGTCCACCGAGATGGATTCGACCGTGCCGGGCATGGAGAAGCTGCTCTCCGAGGAGACCAGCGAGAAGCTCCGGACCGGTCGGCGGATACGCCGGGTGAGCAGAATGACGCCAATATTGTCTCTCTCGAGGGACTCGAGGATGCGGCTGAGCCGCCGGTCCTGGGCGATGTCGAGGCCTACCGCGTCCACGAGAACCGTCCCCACCAAGTCGGGCCGGTTGCGGATCTCGTCGTACCGGTCCAGCGGCAGCAGACAGAACGACACCTTTTTGTGCCGGAAGAGTCGGCGGATTTCCGCCGGCAGGTCGGCCTTATCGGACAGATAGACCACATCCGTGAAGGTCGTCAGTCCCTCCGTATTGCCCGCAGATCCCGTTTTGCCCATATGGAAAGCCTTTCCGTCGGTCCGGCCTTCGGTGTGCATCGCACATCCATGCCGATGGTTCAGCACACATACTTTCGTCCCAAATCCGATGCCACTTTGGCGATTTCCGGCGGATCGGGCGGGCAAAACGAGAAGAAAAGGGCGCTGCCGGGGTGGGGCAGCTCTAACTGGTGGAAAAAGCGGAGCTTACGCGAAGATGGCGGAGCCGATCCGCAGGATCGTCGCCCCTTCTTCGATGGCGATCTCGTAGTCCGAGCTCATGCCCATGCTCAGCTCCGTGAACTGGTTTCCGACGATCTTCTCGCCGCGCATCTCATAAAACAGCTCGCGGGCACGGGCAAAACAGGCCCGGATGATGTCCGTGTTGCGGGTAAGAGGGGCCATCGTCATCAGTCCGATCAGCTTCAGATGAGGCAGAGTCTCGATCTGCTCCGCCAGGTGCGTGGCGGCCCCGATGGGCACGCCGTACTTCTGGGGCTCGTTCGAGGTGTTCACTTGAAGCAGCACCCGCGGCGTCAGGTCCATCCGGGCGGCCCAACTGTTGATTTCCTCCGCCAGACGGAGGGTGTCCACGGAATGGATCAGCGCGACGAGGGACAGGACCTGGCGCACCTTGTTCCGCTGGAGATGGCCGACCATATGCCAGTGGATCTCCCCGGCGACAGCGGGGTCGTCGGGGTGCTGCTGCACGAACTCGGCCACCTGCGCCGCGACCTTCTTCAACTGCTGCACGCGGTTTTCGCCCAAGTGACGGTAGCCGAGCCGGATGACCTCCTCGATCTGCTCGAGATCGGCGGACTTCGTCACGACGACGAGCCGAATGTCCTCCCGCTCCCGATGGGCCCGGGCGCAGGCTTGGGCGATCGTTCCTTCGACACGCTTGATTCTGTCACTGATTTTCGTCGTTTCCATGCGTCGCGAGCGAATGTAATGCATCAATCCCTTTCTGCGGTCAAACGCTCAATGCCCTCAGTTTATGAGAATCTGCCCCGGCGCACAAGGGAATACCAGGCAAAAATAGTGGCGGGATTGGGACGAA
>JAMCWO010000188.1 GCA_023481165.1 Planctomycetota bacterium
TGTGAGAGCTTCGAGACACGTAGTCATCCTTCTGATCGTGGCCCTGGCCGGCATCGCGATGGCAGGGCAAGGCCAACCGCGGACGGACGCAGAAGCGGTCAATCTGGGCGGACAAAAGAGCGAGCTCGCCCGCAAGATGCAGGTCCTGGAGCTAGACTTGGCGGGGATCGACGCCCGGCGGAGAGCCCTGCAAGAGCAGATCACCATGATCCGGGGCAGCGCAAGCAAGGGATCGGCCGACACGGGGCAGCAGGGAGAATTCACGAAGGAACTGAGCCGTCTGGCTGTGGATAAGGCCGGCAGGGAGGCCCAACTGCAGGTCATCCGTCGGCAACTGGAGGACGTGCAGAAGCAGTTGGCGCAAATAGCGCCGGCAGCCCCGCGCACGGACGCGGAGGCGGTGAACCTGGGCGGGCAAAAGAGTGAACTGGCCCGGAGGGCCCAGGTCCTGGAGCAGGACTTGGCGGGGATCGATGCCCGGCAGAAGGCCCTGCAAGAGCAAATCGCGGCGCTGGGAGGCGGTGCAGGCAAGAGGGCGGCCGGTGGTGGGCAGGTGGAAGAATTCACGAGAGAACTGCGACGGCTGGCCGTGGACAAGGCCGGCAAAGAGGCCCAATTGCAGACTGTCCGTGGGCAGCTTGAGCAGGTGCAGAAGCAGTTGGCGCAGATCGCGCCGTCGGCTCCGCGCACGGACGCGGAGGTGGTGAACCTGGGGGGACAAAAGAGCGAGCTGATGCGCCGGGCACAGGCTCTGGAGTTGGACCTGGCGGGGATCGACGCCCGGCGCCAAGCCCTGCAAGAGCAAATCGAGGCGGGGAGGCGGTCAACGGAGGGCGGGCAGCCTGAAGAATTCACCAGGGAGTTGAGTCGCCTGACGATTGACAAGGCAGGGACAGAGGCTCAACTGCAAACCGTTCGCAGACAGCTTGACCAAGTGCAAAAGCAGTTGGCGCAGGCTTTGGTGCCGCAGCGGTAGGCGAGGTGGCTTGGCGGGGCGCCGGAGGCGTTGGGCATGACCGGTTCCGAAGTCACGGATCTGTACGCACTCGCCGTTTTTGTGTAAGTGCGGCACGCCGGGCGCGTCTAATATGGCAGCCATGGCGAAGGTGACCGAGGAACTGGCCCTGGTGGAACGGTTTCGCCGGGGAGATGACTCCGCGTTCGAGGCGATCGTGGAGCAACATGCGGCCGCGGTGGCGGCCTTGGCCAATCGTCTGCTTGGCTGGCCGGGGGACGTGGACGACGTCGTCCAGGAAGTCTTTGTCGCGGCGTTTTTCGGACTGAAGAAGTTCCGCGGCGAAAGCAGCTTGCGGACCTGGCTCTTTACCATCACGGTTAATAAATGCCGCAGCTTCCGGTTTCGGCGGCTGCGTCGTCTGCGGCGCGTGGCGGTCGAAGAGGTGACGGCCCGGGAGAGCCGAGAGCGCAGCGGCGAGAAGGCGGCGCTGGACCAGGAGGCGTTGGCTCAGGTCCGCCGGGCCATCCAGGTGCTGCCGCGAAAGTACCGGGAGATCGTCGTTCTGCGGTACTTGCAGGGGCTGGAAGTCAGTGAAATCTGCGAACTCCTGGGAATTACGGCCAATGCCATGCAAGTCCGCCTGAACCGGGCCAGGAAACGGCTGAAGGAGCAGTTGGGTGACCTGCTCGAGGAGTAACTGTGAACGAAGAACAAATCAAACAGCTATGTATACGGGCCGATGAGACCGCGGGCGAGCCGCCGTTCCGCCTCATCACGACGGCCGGGATTCGACGGCAGGTCCGCCGCAGGCGGTTCGTGAGAGTCGCGGTACCGGCCTCCCTTGCGGCGGTCCTGGCGGTCGCGGCCGCACTGTCAGCTATCTGGATGCGGATGGGGGGACCTCAACCTCAGCCGCAACGAATCGCGTCCTTGGAGGAACAGGTCCAGCAGTTGCAGGCCCGGACGGACGCGACCTTGAAGCTGATGCAGGAAGTGCTGGAAAGAGACCGGCAGGACCGGCGCCTGGCGGCCCTGGAAACCGAATTGGCGAGTATTCCCGACCCGGTCCAGGAGATTGACCGGCAGGTTGATAAGACGGCCTTTATCCTCGTCTACCAGGCGGACAAGCTCTACAAGGAACTGAACCAGACGGAATCGGCCGTCGCGGCGTACAAAGAAGTCATTCAACTGTTTCCGACGAACCAATGGGCGAATGTCGCGCGGGAGCGGCTGTCCCAGATCGAACAACGACGGCTCAACAAGTCGGATGGGCAAAAAGGAGAACCAAAATGGGAACCTCGAAACACCTAGTCATCCTTCTGACCATCGCTCTGGGCGGCATTCTCGCGGCGGGGCAAGATCAACCGGCCGCATCCGCGCCATCGTCCCAGCCCAAGGCATCGAACACGCGCTTCGCAAGTTGCATTCTGCGGATCACGGTAGACCCAGCCATCATGCCTCTGAGTCTGGAAAACATCGAGAGCCTGCTGCAAAGCTCGGGGGTGGCTGTCAAAGCCGGCCGCGAGGTGCTCGGGCTCAACGAGATGGAAGTCTTCAACCTTCCGTTGTTTAAGGTGGAATGGCTGAATGCCTCCTCGGCTTCGATGCCGGCGGGGGCAAGGTCTTTCCGGCAGGCGGGAAGGAGGGGACCTGATGAGGAGATGCCGCGCCAGATGGAACAGTTCTGCGGGCGCGATTACATGGTGCAAATGATGGGATCGTCAGGCGAGGGGAAAAGAGAGGGGGCCCAGACGCAGACGGCGCAGCCGGCGGCTTCACCGCAGTACCGACCTGAAACGATGGCGCAGAGGCTGCCTGGCGAGAGCGACGCGGCCTATCGTGCGCGGCTGAACCAGATGCGCGTGAAGGTCCAGCAGCAGACGAAAGCCCGTGGCACGGAGGGCATGGGCGGCTATGGTGGCGGAATGGCGGGGGGCATGGGAGGCATGGGCGGGTATGGTGGCATGGGCTCCTACAGGGCACCAGGATCGGCCGGTCAAGGTGAGGGCGTGGAGCAGACCGCCACGGTCAGACTGATCGTCGAACTGCCGGAGAATGTGCCGCCACGAGCGGACGAGTTCCTGGGGGCGGTGGTCACCAATCTCCGGGAGAGCCTGCGCCGGGCGCATGAATCCTGTCTCAGCGACATCGAGCAGATGCTCGTGGACGCCAAAACACAGTACCAATTCGTGGAGAGCCGCCTGGATAGCACGACGGGTGCGATACCGCCCGCCACGACAGAAATCAGGAAGCAACTCGACATGTACGTAGACCTCTCTCTGTTGACTAGTCAAATGCCGCTCGCAACGGCGATCGAGGTCTTGCGGAAGTCCGTGGATCCCCCTTTGAACATCGCAGTTCTGTGGAGGGACCTAGAGGTGAACCTGAACGTCCTTGCCACATCACCCATTAACATCGACGGATCGCCGAAGATTAGGTTGAGGACAGCGTTGGATCTCCTGGCGAAAGGGCTTTACAGTGGTTCTGCCACAGCGATATGGCGGATAAGAGACGACACCATCGTCATCGGCACAGCCGCAACCCTCGAGCCGGCGCAAGGAGCGGCGGGACAATCGCAGGTCGACGCGGATGCGGTGAACCTGGCCGGACAGAGGAGCGAGCTGACGCGTAAGGTACAAACGCTGGAGCTGGACTTGGCGGGCCTTGAGGCGCGATGGCAGAGAATCGTCTCTGAGATTCCCGACATCAAGAAGAAGGTTGGCGAGAGATTGTCGCAAGACGCTGCGGCGAAGGAAATGGAGAGGCTGGTGCAGATGTATGCCACCAAGGCCACCACGACCCCCGAAGGACGGCTGGTCTCACCCGACTCGCCGGAAGCACAGCAAAACACGATCCGGGCAAGGATCGAGCTGGCCAATCGGCGGGAGGAGTTGAGCAAGCAGGCCGGGGGTAGCCAGCTTGACGAATTCAACAAAGAACTGACCCGGATCGTTATCGACCAGGCGGAGAAACGGGCCCAACTGAAGATCGTTCGGACGCAGCTTGACGAGGTGCAGAAGCAATTGGCGCAGGCGTTGGCCTTTGACCCGGAGACGGCGCGGCTGCGCCTGGCCCGCGAGGCCCTCGACACCCTCGGCCGTCGGGTCGTCGAGTTGCAGACACGCATGGCCGACCTGCAACCGCCGACGGTGACTGTGATCGGCGCGAATTGAGTTGGAGGATGGACGCTATCGCTTGAGGCGGGCCTGAACTCTGTCGGAGGTCAACTCGCGGAGGGCGTCTGCGGCGATCCACTTGGCTGCTTTTGAGCCGGTCCGCCGGATGTCCTGTACCGTTCGGATGGCGAGCTTGTTCAAACGGGCGTTGCGCTTGCCGATCTGGCGCAGGGCCCAATTCACCGCCTTCTTGACGAAGTTGCGCTCGTCGGCGGCATGCCGCATGATGAGCGGGAAGAAGGCCTCGAATCGTTCGTCCGGGGCCTTCTTGTCGTGCACGGCCAGAGCCGCCATGAGGACGAAACCAGCACGCTTTACGTATTCCGGCTTCCGGCCGGTCCATGCGATGGCTTTGTCCCAGGGATCAGGCGTCTTGTCGAACAGACAGCAGCAGGCAGCGTCGCAGACCGCCCAAGAATCGAAGTCGCCGGCCCATCGTTCCATCTGTCGCGGTGTGACCCGCGCCGGATCATCGATCAGAGCGGCCAGGACTCTCGCATCGTAAATGCCTGTCGTCCACAACCTCCCGGCGAGGGCGTGATCTTTGCCGATCTCCCTGGCGAGCCGGCGGAGATTTGGAGCGGAAACTCCCAGGATACTGGATACGCGGATGCCGAATCGGGCCGCCCCCTCGGCTGCTCTTGGGTCGCCCAGCGACCTCAGTCTCTTGACCACCTCTTCACACGTCCATCGAGCCATCCTGATGCCCTTTCTCTGCCGGCCGTTCTCGGAACAGCAGTCTACCGTAGGAAACAATGACCGCCAAGGTCGTGGCGGCGCCGCACCGGCCGCCGGTGCCGGCGTATCCATGCAGGAGCACAGTTTGCGCATGTACCAGGAGGAACCATGGACAAGGAACAGCTCAGAGCGATACAGGCACCGTTCAAGGAGAAGTACCGCAAAGACCCGAGCACCGCCCTCGTGACTGTCCGAGCGACGGGGCGGGCCTCGACCGGCCTGGCGTTCACCATCGAGAGTCGCCGGGGGCCGATGGAGGCGGGGCCCCATCCGGCCACGGGCGGCGCGCAAGGCTTCGTCAGTGCCGAGGAGATGCTTCTGGAGGCGTTGATCGCATGTTCCGGCGTGACGTTGCAGGCGGTGGCGACCTCTTTCGGCGTCCCCTTACGGGAGGCCCAAATTGTCGCGGAAGGCGATGTCGATCTGCGCGGCACGTTGGCCCTCTCGAAGGACGTGCCCGTCGGCTTTCGCGAGATCCGCCTGCGCTTCGAGCTCGACGCCGATGCCCCCGAGGAGAAGCTCAACAAGATCGTCGAAGTGACCGAGCGCTATTGCGTCGTGCTTCAGACCCTCCGCCAGCCGACGACGATTCGGGCGACGCGGGCCCGCCTCCCTTCCCGCCGGTCCTGAGCGATCCGGACAGACCCCTCAGCGCACAGGCACGATGTTCAGGACGCCCCGGAACAGGTTGTCCGGGTCGTACGCGGTCTTGATCGCCAGGAGACGCTCATAGTTCTGCGCATATGCGCCCTGCAGAAGCCGGTCGGCGTCTTCCATACCTCCGGCCCGATGGGATGGACGCGAAACTCGAAGGAGGTGACGACACCGAAGTTGCCCCCGCCGCCGCGCAGAGCCTAGAACAAGTCGGCGTTCTCTTCCTCGCTGGCCTTGTGCCAGTGCCCCTCGGCGGTCACGATATCCACGGCAACGAGGTTGTCGAGGGTCAGGCCGTACTGGCGCGTGAGCCAGCCCATGCCGCCGTGGAGGGTCAGACCGGCGATCCCGGTGGCCGTGACCAGGCCGACGGGCACCGCGAGACCGAACGCCTGGGTTTCGTGGTCCACATCCCCCAAAGTTGCACCCGCCTGTACCTGCACGATCCGCCGAACCGGGTCCACCCGGACCGCCCGCATCAGCGACAGATCCACCACCAGGCCGTCGTCACAGAGCGCTTTGCCGGCGACATTGTGACCGCCGCCCCGCACGGAGAGCAGAAGGTTGCGTGTGCGGGCAAAGTTGACGGCGGCCACTACATCGGCGACTCCGAGGCACCGGGCGATCAGTGCGGGGCGCTCGTCGATCAGGCCGTTCCAGACTCTGCGGACTTCTTCGTAGGCCGGATCGCCCGGAGTCACCAGCGGCCCGCGCAACGACTGCCTCAGGGCATCGAGCGTGATTCGGTCGAAGAGGATCTGCCGGGCCGTATCCGTTTGAACCGCCGGTGCTTCCATTGTTACCTCCCTGATTTCACCAGTGAGCGGCCATCCCTCCGTCGGCGGACAGTGAGACCGTTTGGCCATGCCCTTTCGATACAGTGTCCGGCCAGGCGGGTCTGTAGTGATTCTCCGCAGGTGAGTTCAGGATTCTGCCGAGGACGTGGAGCCTGCGCAGCGCAAAGCGAAATGGGGCCGCCAGGACTCGTGAAACGAATCGGACCTATTTCACCGTGCACCTTCGATCAGTGCAGGAAGTGGCGTTTGCCGGTGAAGACGATGGCGATGCCGTGCTTGTCGGCGGCGGCGATCACCTCCTCATCTTTCTTGGAGCCCCCGGGCTGGACGATGGCGGCGACACCGGCCGCAGCGGCCTGCTCCACGTTGTCGGGGAAGGGGAAGAAGGCGTCGGAAGCCATGGCCGAGCCTTTCGCCTCGTCACCCGCGTGCCGGATCGCGATCTGGCCGGACTCGACGCGGTTCATCTGGCCGACCCCGATGCCGAGAATCTTCTTGTTCTTGGCCAGCACGATCGTGTTGCTCTTGGCGTGCTTGGCAACCAGCCAGGCAATCCGCAGGTCCGCAAGTTGCTCCGGCGCCGGCCGAGTCTTCGTCGGGAACGTCAGAACATTGGGCTCCCAGCCGACAAGGTCTCTCTTTTGCAGCAGCAGGCCGCCGACGATATGGCGTACATCGTACTCGTTGATGTCGATCCGGGCCCGGTCGAGCGGACCGGTCTCGATCAGGCGGACCCGGCTGCCCCAGGTCTTGAGCGTCCGGATGATCTGGACCGCCTCCTCATCGTATTTGGGCGCCACGATGACCTCGGCAAAGAACCCCTCGGCGCCGAGGGCCTTGCCGAAGCGGCTGTACGATTCCATGATCGTGCGGGCCAGGATGCCGTCCACGGGCCGGTTCACGGCGATGATCCCGCCGAAGGCGCTGACGACGTCGCCTTCATACGCTTTGCGATAGGCGACGTTGATGTCCTCGTCGATGGCGCAGCCGCAGGGGTTGAGGTGCTTGACGACCACGGCGGCCGGCTCGTCGAACTCCTTGACCAGCTCGAACGCGGCGTTGGCGTCGAGCAGGTTGTTGAAGCTGATCTCCGTGTCGCCCACCAGGAGCTTGCCGCTGCAGACGGACGGCTCGCGGCTGCCCGGCAGCCGGTACAGGGCCGCCGTCTGGTGGGGGTTCTCCCCATAGCGGAGAGCGGCCTCTTTGGTCAGGGCCAGGGCGATCCGGTCCGGGAACTCAATGCCGGCCTGGCCGTTGAGATACTTCGCGATGGCGGCATCGTAGCCGGCGGTCAGGCCGAACGCCGTCCGGGCCAATTCCTCGCGCAGCCGGCTCGTGACGGCGCCGTTATTGCCGCGCATCTGCTCGATCACCCGCGGATACTGATCCGGACCGGTCACCACGGCGACGAATTTGTGGTTCTTGGCGGCCGAGCGGATCATGCTGGGACCGCCGATATCGATGTTCTCGATGGCCTCTTCGAGCGTGCAGTTCGGCTTGGCCACGGTCTGCTCGAAGGGGTACAGATTGACGCAGACCAGATCGATGGGCGAGATGCCGTGCTGCCGCATGGCTTCCACGTGCTCGGGCTTGTCGCGCAGCGCCAGCAGGCCGCCGTGGATCCGCGGGTGGAGCGTTTTCACCCGGCCGTCCATCATCTCGGGAAAGCCCGTGACGGCATCGATATTCGTCACCGGCACGCCCGCTTCCGTGAGCGCCTTGGCGGTGCCGCCGGTGCTGATGATCTTGACGCCCATCTGGGCGAGGCCCTTGGCGAAATCGACAATGCCTCTCTTGTCGGAGACACTGATCAGAGCGGTCTTGATCGCGATATCCATCTCTGGCTACTCCCCTTCCAATGTAGGATTTATGATTTACGATTTACGATTTGAAGCTTGCCATCGGCAACGGAACGCTGCCTTTTTTGAACTTCCAACCGCAAATGGTAAATCGCAAATTGCGGCCGCGCCGTCCCCACTCCTGGGGTCGTTATGGCATCGGCTCCAGGCAGGTCACTCGGCCGGTATCGTCCGTGAGATAGATCCGTGCGTCCATCGTGTTGGCCGCGTGATCGGTCACCGGGGCGAAATTCACCGCGAACAGCTTCTGGCCCGCCGCGTTGTCCATGACGGCCAAGGTGCGATCCCTGGTGATGACATACGCCCGCGTGCCGGCCTCCGCCAGCAGATCGATGCCTTCGGGCAGCGACCAGGCCGCCTTGCCGGTCTGCTTGGCGATGGCCGTCAGGCCCCGGCCCACGGCATACTGATAGACGAAATCTTTCGTTACTGCGGGCGACCGATCCAGGATGGCTTCGGTCTGGTACTTCCACGTCAGGACCGCGCCGCTGCCCTCGGTCGCGTCCACCCGGTACACGTTGGTATCGGCGCTCGCGAAATAGAACGAATTGCCGTCGCGGATCACCGGCCCGGCCACGGCCTCGGGGGCCTTGAACGACCACAGCCTCTTCGGCGCATCCGGCGCCATGCCCACGAGGTCGCCCGCATCGGTCCCGAAGGCGACGAGGCTATCGTCCGCCACGACCGTGGTCACCAGCGAATCGTCGTCGGCTGTCACCGGGAAGATCCGTACCAGGTCCTTGACGCGAAAAACGTGCAGGCGGCGGTCCGCGGCGCCGACATAGAGGAACTCGCTGTTACGAACCGGCGGCGTGACGATACTCAGCTCCAGATCGCTGACCCGCTGCTCCTTGCCGCTGCCGAGGTCGAGCTCCACGAATTTGTTGCCGATGACCGAGAGCAAACTGTTCCCGTAGAGGGTCAGACCCAGCACCGGGATGCCCGGCGGCGCGATGGAGCGGCTGAAGACCACCTCCCCTTTGGCGCGATCCAGCGACCACAGGTAATTCTGATCGGAGCGCAGGTAGAGCCGGTCCCCCAGCAGCGTGATGGCGACGAACTTCTCTCCCTTCTTCAGAGGCAACGTCAGCTCCCAGACGGATCGGAGATTGGCATGGTCAAGCAGGTTGAGAGAGAGCATGGTGCCGGAGCCCCGCGGTGACGGATGGCGCGAAACCCCCGCGGGAGATTCCTTGGCGGCGGACGACCGGGTCGCCTGGCTCGATGCGCAACCCGCGACGCCCCATCCCGCTATCCCGACAGCCAGAAACACCACCGCCCCGTTTCGCAGCACCCTTCGCATGTCGCAACTCCTCACAACTTTCAGCCATCCACGTATTCGGCCAAGTCGATCTCGTGCTCGGCCTCGAACTTTCGCATCTCTTCGATGCGCTCGATATCGTCCTGGATGCGGTGCACCAGTTTGAAGATATACGGTTTGCCGGCCAGGCGATTGCGCAAATCGTCGAGCATGGGCTCCCAAGAGCCGCCATACAACTGGGCCTTGAGGGCAACGAGCATCTTGTGCTCCTCGCTGAGTCGGCGGACATAGTCGTCAACCGCTTGAGGTCCGGGTCCCCACCGGCCCTCTTTCGCCGGGGGGAGCGGTTCCCCAGCGCGGAATTCTGCGTTGGGGGCCCCGAGCCCTTCCCGCACGCGCTGTTGGGCGTTGGGGGACTCTTTCCCGACCTTCTTGTCCGGGTCGGGATTCCCCGACGCGGAATTCCGCGTCGGGGAGCCCCTGTTGCTCGTTGGGAGCGGCTCAGCCATACCTGCCAACCTTGTTGCACGACGCACCCGCTCGAAAGTCCTTGCATTAGAGGACTCTCGAAGGACCGTCTGGGCCCGTGTTATGGTGACTCCAGTCAAGGGAATGGTAATGCCCGCACGGGGAGAATTCAACACATTTTCCTGAATTGACGGGACCGGCGGCCCGAAGTTTGTCCATTTTGATGCTCGTGCTCCCTCGGCGCAGACCCCAAGGGGGGACAATAGTGGCTACGGCCTGCCGGTGGCGAGTCCAATGCCAAATGGTACAAAAAAAATCTGCGTAGGACACTTGACAGTGTGGGCGCCGTTTATTACTATACAAGTGGATGAACTAAATAAGTCTTCAAGCCCCTGGGTAGTCTCGCTTCCTCTCCCTCCGTTTGCTCAGGGGCTTATTTTTTGCGCGTATCTGATGGGTGGCAGCGGCAAGCGCAGCGACCCTCCTGAGCCTCGAAGGATTGCCGATGGCTCGTGGAATATGTGTCAACACCATTGTTTCTCGCGTTAACAGAGGCCAGTTTTTCGGCCTACTTGCCGGTACCTGCGGCGGCGACGGCGGCTTGGGCATCGATTCGGCCATAGCCGTAGTAGTCGTTGCGGCCGCTGGTGTAGGGCTCCTCTCCGATCTTTTGGCAGGTCTGTCGCAGGATCGTGCGGATGCGGTCGGCCGTGAGACTGGGGTTTCGCGACAGCATGAGGGCCGCCACGCCGGAAGCTAAGGGAGTCGCGGCGGAGGTGCCGCCAAAAGAATCGCTGTAATTGTTCGGATCGTCGCCCTTGGCACCCATGCGATCGGTGGAGCAGATGGCTTTGCGCCCGCCGCTGCTGGGGGCCAGAAAGTCCAGGCCGGCCCCGAACTGGCTGTAGTCGCTGCGCAGGCCAAAATCCGTGCTCGCCCCGACGGCCGTCGTGTACTGGTTGCTGGCAGGATAGGCAATCCCGGTCTTGGGCTGGGCCACGCCCGAGGTCTTCGTCGTCAATACGCCGTCGATGAACAGCCGCATCTCATCGCCGGACCCGAACCATGCCAGCGGAATCCAGTCCGACAACTGTGCTTTCCCCTGGGAGCCGCGCCAGCGGACGGGACTATCCGGTCCGAGCGCCGAGAACTCCTCGCCGATGATGGTTCGCGTCTCGTCCGTCAGCGAGGTCAGGCACAGGCCGCCCCAGACTCCGGTGTGGCTCTGAGTCATGCAGATATCGACCGCGAGATTGTAGTTGGGGTCATAAGTGAAGCCGCTCGTGAAGTCAAAGCGAACCAGGTGGGTCTGTCGGCCGTCGGGCAGAGCGAGGCCCGTCCCCAGGGTCAGAGGGACGTTCGTCCCGTGAAAGACGGTGGTCCAGCCTGCCTCGTCCCACTCGGCGGCATAGTAGCGGTCCCGGCCCGCTTCGATCTGCTTGAGGCGAATGGTCATCTCGTCGAACCGTTGCGGCGGGGTTTCGACCACCTGGAGCTCCATGAATTTCAGCTTTCGGACGGGCAGCGGCGTCAGCCTGTCCCAGCCAAGCTCGTCGCGCAGGCAAATGAACTGGGTCCGGCGGTTCTGCGGCGTCCCCAGGACACAGAAGGGCCAGAAGTCCTGGATCGTGAAGGACGAATCGCCCACCAGGCTGGGGTATGACTCCTGCAGAGAACTCCACACCCAGAAGTCCAAATAACCCTTTGCGACTTTCTGGGGGATATCGAGGAAGGACCGGCCCCAGTCCTGGAGCGGTCCCGGCCGGATCGAGCGCGAGTCTCGGCCCACCCAACCGGTCATGGCGTGGTTGCCCTGGTCATCGTTCTGCACCGTAGCCCATTTCGCCTCGCCGCCCGTCTTCCAGTCGGCGGGCAGGTCCGAGTCCTGGAACAGCTCCACCGCTGCTCCCGGCCAGACGAGGGAATCGATCCAGACGGTGTTGCTGCCGTCCGAGCCGCTGCCGTCGCGGGCCAGTTCCCAACGGAAGTGATGCGTTCCGGCAGGGACTCCATAGATTCGATGCTGGACCCACCCGGAGCCGTCGTTGCCCGAGGCGCAGAAGGTGGGGCAGCCCTTGCCGTTTCGCCCGCGCTGCACCGCGAACTGCAACGCCGTGTTGACCAGGTTGGTCTCGGAGAAACCGAGCGAGATGGAGATCACATCGGCGCCGCGCCACCGGTCCCGCCCATTTTCCGCCTGACCCGCCGCGTAGTAGAGGGCCTCGGCGATAATATGGTTCAAGACATCCTCTTTTTCCTCCCGCGGGTCCCCCCGGAGGACCTTCAAGGGCATGAGCTTGCAGCCAAAAGCACAGCCGGCGATTCCCTTGCCGTTATTGCCCGTGGCGGCGGCCAGACCCGCCACCTGAGTGCCGTGGTTGTCGAGCAGGTAGCCCGGGCTGGGGTCGTTGTTGTCGTCGTGGAAATTCCAGCCGTTGGCGTCATCTTTCCACCCATTGCCATCATCGTCGATGCCGTTGTTGGGGATCTCGCCGGTGTTGGACGGCAGGGCCCCCTTGAGGTCCTCATGCTTGAGGTCCATGCCATCGTCCAGGATGGCGATAATGATCTGGCTGCTGCCGGTGGTGATGTCCCACGCCTGCGGTACGTTGATGTCCTTGAGGTACCACTGGTTGGGATCGAAGAGGGGATCGTTGGGTCGGAAGGACTGCTTGACGGTCTGGCCGACGAAGTCGGGCTCGGCCCACTCGATCTGGGGCTCTCTCTCCAGGATGGCGCATAGATCGAACAACTCGCGGGCCGTCGTATGCGGAGCGGCGAGGATGTACTGATCGGTGGTGCCCCGAATCCGGCCCTCCACGCGTGTCCCCAGCCGGCGCTGGACGCCGGCCAGGCGCGTAAGGTCGTCTGCTGTCCTGAGCTTCACGACGATCTTGCCGGTCGGGATCATCTCCAGGCCGCTGTCCTCGTGAATGTAGACCGGGACGACCTCATCCGCCGCCGTTTGCTCCTGCAATTGGCGCAGGGACTGGGTCTGCTCGTCCAGTGACGTGAACTTCCGCGTTTGATAGACCGTGACGGCGGCTTTGCTCAGGTACCGTTCCAGGCGGTACAGCCGGTCCGGGGTTTCGACCTGTTCGGCCACGGAAGCGGCCTGAATTCCCGCGGTCCCAGTGCGGATCACGGCCACCTTCTGCCGGGACCGCAGCAGGCGAATGTGGCGCGTGCCGATCCGCAGGGACTCGCCCGCGTCGTAGGTCCCCGACACGGCGGTTGGCACAGACTGGAACGTGGGTCCTGCTGCCGGATTCGTCGCCGTCGTCACGATGGTCTGGCCGGCCACGGGGTGCCCACCGGCCCACAGGCCGCAGCCCACGATGATCAGCCGGGCAAGAACTGATGTCCGCGCAAGGTGCTCTCTGACCTCCATAACATCTCTCCTCCTGCACGCCGCAGAAACAATCTGTTGGTTCCCTTCCCTGTGTTGCAGACCGTTAGACAAAACCCCCTTTGCGTTTTCCAGGCGACACCATAGCCCCGGAGTGAGGAATGGTCAAGAGAAACCTGGTACCACATTTCTGCTTATAACTGCTGCGCCCCAGGGCCCGGTTGCAGCAAAGTGGATATTTCAGGACTCAGCCATCCGCAGGTTCCACGTCGTGGCGGCGCCGCCCCGGGTGACCGTTGCACATCGGAGTCGCCCGGGGCGGCGTGGATTGTCCACAAAATTCAGTTATTTCGGCTGATAGGTGATTGCCAGCTTGGCGGCTTTCGCGGGATCCCCCTCGAACGACCAGAACATCCGGTCGTCGGTGCGCTGGTCAATCATATAGAGAATCACGAGGGAGTTGTTGGCGGCCCATCCCGGGCGATTCACGATTCCCTGAACGACCGCACTGATGTCGGGACTCTCATACCACTCGTTCGCCGACCAGGGCTGGTCCTCGGACCACTTCCAGGCGGTCGAGGCCATCGTGGTAGTCAATTTCGCGATCACCCGGTTGTTGGCATCAAAGGTCGCCGCATCGTCGCTGGCTTCCCCTTGGATGAAACCATCCACCGCCGCTTGCAGGCCATAGGGATGCGCGCAAATCTTCAGCGAGGCCCGATTGATCGTGGACCCGGCGGGGATCGTGACGCCATTGAATCGCATTCCGACGACGTGAAAACCAATGCCCAACCACGTGCTTGTCAATGATTGGCTCGTGCTCCCCTTCATGGCAGAGACATCATCCGTGCCGCTGTCGATCTGAAGCTCGATCGTCACCTCCTTGACCACGGCGATCTTCACCGTGGCGGTGTTCGACTTTCCGCCAAAGGGGGCGGTCCCCCCGTCATCGGCATTGAAGGTGAAGCTGTCCTGCCCCAGGTAATTCGCCGTCGGCCGGTACACGACCTTGTCCGCCGGCAGTTTTGCCGGGACGGTCGTGAGCGCCGTGCCGCCGGGCATCTCCAGACGTCCGTGCGCCGGTTTCGACAGAATCGTATAGCTGATGGCCCCGGGCGGGTTGGGCTTGCCGTCATCCGTAGCCTTCAGCGTGATCGTCGTGGCGGCATTGTGGACGCAACTCACCTGCGCGTCCACGGCGGTCGGCGGGCCGGCCTGGGTCGAACGCAGCGTGAATGCCCCCGTTCCCGAGACCTGCTTGACCACGAGCAGGTCTCGGGAACGGGGGCATCC
>JAMCWO010000269.1 GCA_023481165.1 Planctomycetota bacterium
CGGACCTCCAGCCAAGTCTCCGAGCAGATGCGCGACATGCGCGACCAGGCCCAGCAACTCGACCAGCGCGAGGGTCAGATCGCTCACGACATAGAGCAACAGCTCGATGCACGGCAAAAGACCCTCGCGGGGCCCAATGTCGGTAAGGAATTGGCAGAGCAGATCGAGCAGCAGAAGGGGAGCATGAAGAAACTGCTCGACGAAATGAAGAACGTGAGCGATCAGGCGGAGTCCTCGGAGCCATTGCTGTCGCGCAAGCTCTACGACACATTGCGCGAGGCGAGCACAGGCAATACCGACCAGGTGCTGGAGAGCACCGGTGAGTTGCTGCGGCGCGACCTGCTGCCTCAGGCCCAGCAGATCGAGCGGCGGGCCGGGGCGGGGATCGACCAACTCCGCAAGGGTGTCGAACAGGCGGCTCAAAGCGTGCTCGGCGACGAGGCCGAATCGCTGCGCCTGGCCCGCCAGCAGCTCGATGAGCTGATCAAACAAGCCAACGGAGACCCGGCCGCCCGCGCCGATCGAGGTCAGCGGCAGCCGGGGGATACCAACCAGCCGATGGATGCGGCGGAGCGTCAACGTCAGGCTAACACCCAGTCAGGCAATCAGGGGCAGCAAGCACAGGAAGGAGAGCAGAGAGCCCAAGACGGAACCGAAAGAGCACAAGACGGTAGTGCTGCGAATCCGCAATCCGGTCGTTCCGACCAAGCCCGACAGGGTGGTTCACCGCGCGATGGTACACAGCCGCAGGGATCTGAGGGCCAACGGGACCAGGCGAATGCGGGGGACCGACAGGCCGATCGGCGCGGCCGGGGCGGCCAGCGTCGTGTCGAGGGCGTCCCGCCCTCGAATCGCGGGCAGGATGCCCGCGACACGAACACGTCAGACGGGTGGGGCAGTACCGGACCGCGCGGGTCGTTCACCGATGAGACTTTCCGAGACTGGTCGGACCGGCTGCGGGACGTGGAAGACATGCTGCCGCAGCGAAACCTCCGCGAAGAGTTGGCGCGAGTCTGGGATAATGCCCGCACGATACGAGTCGAATCCAAGCGTCACGGCAAAGAGCCGCAGTGGGATCTGGTGCAGACCCGGGTCATCAGACCGCTGACGGAATTGCGCGAGCGGGTCAGCGAAAGGCTGGCACAACTTCAGTCGACCGAGGCGATGGTCCCGATCGATCGTGATCCGGTGCCCGACCGGTTCACGGAGTTGGTCAAAACGTATTTTGAGAATTTGGGGCAGGGTGCGCGATGATGCCGATGGCGACGATTACGATTCCCACCGGCCCGTGGGCCTGGCCCGCCGGGGCAATATTGCTGGCGGCCCTGGTACTGTTAGCCTGGTCGTACCGGCGTGCTTCCCGGACGGGCCCTGTGTCCTGGATCGCCTTCGGTCTCAAGCTGCTCGGCATCCTGGCCTTGGTGTTGTGCCTGGTTGAGCCGCTGTGGAGCGGCCGGCGCGCCAAAGCCGGCGCCAACGTGTTTGCGGTGGTGGCCGATAACAGCAGCGGCATGGGCGTACACGACGCCGGTGCGGGCCAGAGTCGCGGCGAGATGCTCCAGGGCATCCTGAAAACCGGCGGAACCGGCTGGCTCGCCGCCATCTCCGAGAACTTCCAGCTTCGCCAGTACTTGTTCGACTCGCGCCTGCGCCGGACAACGGACTTCTCCGATCTTGTCTTCGACGGCAAGGCCTCCGCACTCGGCACGACCCTGCGGACCTTGGCCGAACGCTACCGGGGCCGGCCGCTGGCGGGCATCCTCCTGATGACCGACGGCTGTGCCACGGATGCGGATGAGCCGTCGTACGATCTGTCCAGCCTACCCCCGGTCTACGCCATCGCGCTCGGCGAAGACCGACCGCTGCGGGACCTGTCGGTGGCCAACGTCTCGGTCAGCCAGACATCCTTCGAGGATGCCCCTGTGACGATTCAGGCGGAGGTGGAGGCCGCCGGCTGCGCCGGTCGGACCGTCAGCGTCAACCTGCTGGGCGACGCCGACAAGGTGATCCAGCGCCAGCCCTGGAAAGTGGATAAGAACGATGAGAAGCAGACGTTCCGCTTCCGTCTCCGCCCGGAACGAACCGGCGTCCTCTTCTATCGCATCCGGATCAGCGAAGAAACGGCCGCACAAGAGTTGGCGGCCGAACCCGAGGCAACGCTGGCCAACAACGAGCAGACCATCGTGGTCAATCGCGGCAAAGGACCGTACCGGATTCTCTACGTCGCGGGCCGGCCCAACTGGGACCTCAAGTTCCTCAAGCGCGCGATCGAGGAGGATGAGCAGGTACAACTGGTGGTCTTGCTGCGGGTCGCCCGGCGCGAGCCGAAATACAACTTCCTCGGGCATCGCGGCGAGGCGACCAATCCGCTGTATCGTGGGTTCGATCCGGAGGACTTGGAAAAGACCGAGGAATACGATCAGCCGGTCCTGATTCGCCTGAACACCCGCGATGGGACCGAGCTGCGCGAGGGGTTCCCCAAGACGAAAGAGGATTTGTTCGACTATTGCGCGATCATCTTCGACGACATCGAGGCTTCCTTCTTCTCGCAGGATCAGATGGACCTGGTCCGCCGGTTCGTGGCCGAGCGCGGCGGGGGCTTCCTGATGCTGGGCGGCAAGGACTCCTTCCAGCGCGGCGGTTTCGATCGCACCCCCATCGGTAGCATCCTGCCTGTCTACCTGGACGCGATGCCGGTTACCGATGCGCCTCCTGCCACACGATGGGAATTGACTCGGGAAGGATGGCTGCAGCCTTGGGCTAGGCTGCGCGACAATGAAAGGGATGAGCAGCAGCGACTGGCGGAGATGCCGGAGTTCCGCGTGCTCAATCGTATGCGCACGGTCAAGCCGGGAGCCGCCGTAGTGACCACCGCCGGCGTGGGTCAGGACCAGAAATTGCCTGCGCTAGCCGTCCAGCGACTCGGCAACGGCCGCACGGCGACGCTGGCCGTCGGCGACGTCTGGCGCTGGGGCATGCGCACCCCCGAAATGCACGAGGATATGGACAAGTTCTGGCGCCAGACCTTGCGCTGGCTGATCGCTGATGTGCCTGGCCGGATCTCGGTTCAAGCGACGCAGAAGATGGGCGAGACGAACCAGCCAGTGACCCTGCAGGTCCGGGTCCGCGACAAAGCCTTCGCGCCTATGGATACTGTCTCGGTCGTCCTGGACGTGCGCGAGCCGGGCGACCGCAGCGTGAAGCTGACGGCGGCGCCTGCCCCGGCCGAGCGCGGCCTGTTTGAGGCGGTCTACGTTCCGCGCACGAGCGGCGGTTACCTGGCCGAGGCCACCATTGCCGATGCAGAAGGCGCGAAACTGGGCAACGCCCAGACCGGCTGGACGGTCGATCTGGAGGCGCGCGAGTTCCAATCCGTCCGGACCAACCGGCCCCTGCTCGAAAGAATCGCTCGCCAGACCGGGGGCCGGCTGATCGAAGTGGGGGAGTTGGAAAAGTTCGCCCGGAGTCTGCCCCGCCGCGCGGCACCGATCACGGAGACCTGGGTTCGGCCCTTGTGGGACCTGCCGGGAATTCAGCCGGCCATCTTCCTGTTTGCCCTGGCCTGTTTCATCGCCGAATGGGCATTGCGCCGTTGGAAGGGGATGCCGTGAAAATCGTAGCAGTGTTGCTCGTCGGCCTCGTAGGGTGGGCTGTGCCCACCACAAGGCCCTTATGCGCGGCGGAAATGGTGGGCACAGCCCACCCTACGGCTCCCAAATCGAAACAGGCCGTAATCGTGATCGTTGGCGCACCGGGGACGCCGGAGTATGCGGCGCAGTTTGCCGCCTGGGCCAAGCTTTGGGAGCAGGCGTGTGCCAAGAGCGGTGCGACGTTCACCACCATCGGTTTGGACGAGCCCGGGAACGCTTCGGATCTCACGAGAGTCCAGCAGATCCTGACGAGCCACTCGGAGGAGACTGTCGCGGCCTTGTGGCTGGTCCTGATTGGCCACGGGACCTTCGACGGCCGAACACCCAAATTCAACCTGCGGGGATCCGATCTGTCGGCGAAGGATTTGGCGGAATGGCTCCAGCCGGTGCATAGACCCCTCGCCGTGATCGACGCGACGTCGTCGAGCGCGCCTTTCCTGAAAGAGTTGTCTACCCCGGGGCGCATCATTGTCACGGCCACCAAGAGCGGCTTCGAACAGAATTACGCGCGCTTCGGCCAGTACTTCGCCGAGGCGATTGTCGATCCGAAAGCGGACCTCGACAAGGACGGCCAGACTTCTCTGCTGGAAGCGTTCCTCAGCGCCTCCCACACGGTCGCGCAGTTCTATGCCGCCGCCGGCCGGCTGGCCACCGAGCATGCCCTGCTCGACGACAACGGCGACGGTTTGGGCACGCCCGCCGAGTGGTTCCGCGGCATCCGCCCGGTGCAGAAGGCTCAGGACGGCGCATCGCTGGACGGCTACCGTGCCCATCAGCTTCACCTGCTAAGTAGTGCCAGCGAAGCCGCCATGCCCGCCGAAATGCGGGCGAAGCGCGACCAGCTTGAACTTCAGGTCATGGAGCTCCGCGACAGCAGAGCGAAGTACTCCGAAGAAGAGTATTTCTCCCAACTGGAGCCCCTCCTCCGCGAAATCGCCCAAATCTACGAGCAGGTGGACAAACCCGGCTCACTCAATAAATGACGGGAAAACCTCTACCGCTCCGATGTCGGCGTTCGCTCGCTCGCTTCCTTCCGCGACGCACTAATCGGGTTCCGCATTGGGTCTGCCGTTTGCGCAAATCCTCGAAGATCGCATCGACATCGAAGTTGAATATCTTTGCCAACCGTTCGCGCGTCTTTCTGACCTCGTCGACAATTGGATCATCGTACATGATGTTATGTTCCCGCTGGTCTTCAAAGGTCCCGCTCAACTATGACTCCAGTACACATAGAACTGCCGGCTATCCAAATCATAGTATAGATCATAGCCTGTCGGCCCATCCTGAGAGAAATAATCGTAGTACCACCCATGCCGGATTTCGTAGACGCTCCTAAACCAAGGCTGTGAGAGCACGCCATGTCCCTTGGCTAATAAGGAGAGGTTGAGTGTCTCGATCTTCTGAGAAGTACTGTTGAGCGAGTGATTTGCGATGATACGATAGTTCTTCGCCTCTATCTGAAATTCAAGGTAGCACGCAGCACCAGCTCGGCGAAGGTAATCCAAGGCCTGGTCGGGCGACGCGGCAAATTTCACATTCATGTAGATGGCGAAAGTACCGCCAGTCCAGCATCGTACATTGGTGACACCGTCCGGCAATTTCGGCAGCTTACGAAGTGATAACGCGGTGTTTGCGCGTTGAATCATCACAGCATCCGGCACTTGGTCGGTGGACCGGCCACATGATGGCAGCAGGGCGCAGAGTACGCCGCAAGCCGCAATCATGTGCCATGAAGACCTCATCTGTCGCATATCTTCTGTGATCCGCCTCTGTTTGATTGGCCCATCGTGCCTTCCAACTCAGGAATGCAGATTACCACCGACTCGTGCGCGCTGCAAGAGGGCCGTAATAATCCGCTTGTTGTTCCTCAGCAGCTACCTGCCATGGACATGTGACACCGGGTGGCAGTCTTTTTGGCGAGCGGGGAGGCTTGCCCTACGAAGACTCGCCTTCGAGGGCTCGGATTACCGAACTTGGGCGTCAAAACTCATCAGACTACCATCACATGACGAAAGATGGTGCGTGATACGCACCCTACGGACTACGGGCCACGCGTTCTTCGTAGGGTGCGTACCACGCACCGCTCCATCTCGCAAATCGCAGAATCACGCGACGTTGACCAGCACCTTCACGCAATTGTCCGCGCGGCTCTTGAACATCGCGTAGGCCTTCGGGATGTCGTCCAGGCGGAAGCGGTGCGTGAAGACGAAGCTGGGATCGACCTGGCCGCGGCGGCTGTAGTCGAAGAGGCGCGGGATGTACTTCGGGCCGTGCATCTGGCCCATGTGAAGGTGCAGCCCTCGTTGGAGGCCAAGAGGGGGTGTGGTGCTTCTCCATTCTCCTGCCGTGTTCGAGGGATTCGCCTATCGACGTTGCGGTCGACCCGGGCCGAGAATGAGAGAAAGGAACCGCTCTGTTCAGGAGAAGACCAGATGATCAAGAACAAATCCACCTACAGTCGTCGGCATGTGGTGACGGGCGCCGGGGCGGCCCTGGTCCTCGGGCAGGCCAACTGGGCCGCCGAGACCGGCAGGAGCATGGTGCCAAAGGATGTGCTGACCCCCATGGAAGATCTCACGCGCCAGCACGCCGTGGCGCGGCGCGTCCTGATGGTCTACCGGTTGAACGCGACCGGGGAGTTGGGCGTGCCCCCTATGCCCATGCAGTCGGTGACCATAGCGGCCACGATTCTGCGATCCGTCCTCGAGGATTTCCACGCGAAGTTCGAGGAGGACAACGTCTTTCCGTTGTTCGGGAAGGCAGACCAGTGGACGGATCTCGTGAGCACTCTGCGCGATCAGCACGCGGTCGCCCGGCGTCTGACCGATTCCATTCTCCAGGCGACCCGCAACACCACGGCCAGCGCCCCGACGGAAGCGCTGGCCCGCAACCTCATGGCCTACACCCGCATGATCGAGGCACACACGGCGTACGAGGAAACCCTGTTGTACCCGCAAATCCGGACCGTTGCCTCGGAGGCCGACTACGAGCAACTCTGGAAGGCTCTGCAGGACGCGGAACGCCGGAAGTTCGGCCCGGAGGGTGTGGCAGGCGTGCTGAACAAAGTGGTGGATGTGGAGCGGTCGGCCGGCATCATGGGGCTGGCGCAGTTCACGCCAAAGACCGGGGAGCCGGTGGCGCGGGAAACCACCACCCCCTGAGAAGGTGTGCGAGACGTGGCACGGGCATCCCGCGGCATGCCGCGCATCCCATTTACACCCGGCCGGATGCGTGCTATGAATACCGCCATGTCCAATGCACATGATAAGGCCCGGGAGTTCCTCGAACGAGAGAAGGCGTTTCGCGTGGGACAGTTGCTGACGGAGTCGTCGCATCTGAAGACTCAGCGACTCTCGCAGACGATGGAAACCGATACCCAAGCAGGCGTACGCCTGCTGCAATCGGTGGACGAGGACATTCCAGCCGCCTTGCCGAGAGTCTTTGCGCAAGATTCGTTCCACCAGTTGGTGGAGGCCTTTGGGGCGGCGATGCGGGCGGGCCGGCGGATCTACTTCACCGGCTGCGGGGCCACGGGCCGGCTCAGCATCCTGCTGGAAGCCGCGTGGCGGCGGTTCTGGCGCGAGGTGAGGCCGCACCACGCCGACGCAGCAGCGATGGAGAATCGGTGCTTCAGCGTCATGGCGGGCGGCGACTTCGCCCTTATCAAGTCGGTCGAGGGATTCGAGGACTTCCCCGCGTTCGGGCGGCATCAGTTGAAAGAGGCGGGTGTGCAGCGGGACGATGTCGTCGTCGCCATCACCGAGGGCGGCGAGACCTCGTTCGTCATCGGCACCGCCTGGCAGGGCCTCGAAGCCGGCGCCCACGTGTTCTTCGTCTACAACAACCCCAGCGACCTGCTGCGTCGGCACGTGCAGCGCTCGCGCGAGGTGCTCGAGGAGCCGCGCATCCACAAGCTCGATCTCGCGACGGGCCCGATGGCGATCACCGGCTCGACCCGGATGCAAGCCACGACGACCGAACTCCTGGTCGTCGGCGCCGCGCTGGAGACAGCGATAGGGCATGCCTGCGCGAGCGTAGGCATGGCACCCGAATCCGGCGTGGCTGTGCGTCCCGTGCAGGAGCATTGCCGGCATTTTGAGAAGCTGCTCAACCAACTCTCCGGCCGAAAGGCCGTTGCGGCGATCGCGCGCATGGTGGAGTTGGAGGAGCAAGTGTACCGCAGTCATGGGTTGGTGACTTACATTGCGGATTCTCTTCTGCTGGATATCCTGACCGACACCACCGAACGGGCCCCGACGTTCATGCTGCCGCCGTTCCGCAAGGAAGGCGACACAATCTCGCCCGTATCGTGGTCTTTCGTCAAGAGCCCGCACCATCCGACGCGCCAGGCGTGGGCCGACATGCTTCAGCGCGAGCCGCGCGGCCTGACCTGGGGACCGGAAACCTACCGGCAGTTGAATGCCCCGCTGCCGCTCCAAGCCAATCCGCCGAAGCTCGACAACGAGGAAATCTATAGATTCCGCATCGGCAACGAACCCGATCCTTCGCGCACCAATGCCGCGGATTCGCTGCTGGTGTCTGTCGGTGGTGGGTTCAATCCGCAATCCGCAATCCGCAATCCGCAATACCGCAGGACCGCCGCGATTACGTTCGGGCCTGCCGTCGAGCCTGTGGGCGTGGACGAGCACACCCACATCTGCTGCGATCTGCCGGCGTCGGCGCTGCGGCTGTGGGAGCATCTGGCGATCAAGCTCATCCTGAACACGCTCTCGACGGCCACGATGGTGCGAATGGGTCGGGTCATCGGCAACGCCATGGTCTGGGTCTCGCCCAGCAACAAGAAGCTGATCGACCGCGGCTGCCGTCTCATCGCGCAGCAGACGGGCTGCACCTACGAGTACGCCTGCGAGGTCCTGCACGAAGCCATCGAGGAGATCGGTCGCCGTGCCCAAACCGGCGAAGAGGTCCCCTCGCCGGTCGCTTTGGCCATCGAACGCATCGGCACCAACAAAGGAGAGAAGGCTACATGAGCAACCAGCGCGCAGTTGTAGGGTGGGCGGTGCCCACCACTTCTCGGCAGCATCCGTCCCGTGGTGATTGGTGGGCACAGCCCACCCTACAAGCGCACTTGATCCTTGTCTCGTTCCTGTGTTTCTCATTGTCCTGCCATGTGGAGCACGCGCGCGATCCGCGTTGGGCACAGATCGATGCGGCCGTTCAGGAAGAGATTCAGGTGGGCCATCTGCCGGGGGCGGTGGTCCTCGTCGGCCAAGGAGACCGGGTCCTCTATCACAAGGCATTCGGCTTGGCGGTGGTCGAACCGTTCCAGGAGCCGATGCGCAAAGACACGGTCTTCGATATGGCCTCGCTGACCAAGCCGATTGCCACGGCGGCGGCGGTTCTGGTTCTGGTGGACCGGGGCCGGTTGGACCCGAACGATCTGGTCGGCAAGTACCTGCCGGCCTTTGCCTGCAACGGCAAGGAGAACGTCCGCCTCCGGCATCTCCTGACCCACACCTCCGGTCTGCCGGCGTACACAGATGCGAACGACCTAAAGACCCGCTACGGCAGCCCGTGCCCGGAGAGGGTCATCGAAAAGATCTGCAGTCTCAAGGCCCAGTCGGAACCCGGCGAGAAGTTCCGCTATAGTTGTCTCGGTTACATTACCCTGGCCCAAATCGTGCGTACCGTTACCGGCCAGGGCGTCGACGAGTTCGCCCAAGCCAATGTGTTCGCCCCGCTCGGGATGAAGCACACGCGCTTTCACCCGCCGGCGGCTTGGCAAAAGAAGATCGCCGGCACAGAGATTGTCGATGGTGAGCTGCTTCGAGGCACCGTGCACGATCCTTTGGCCCGGCTCATGGCGGGCACGAGCGGCAACGCGGGGCTGTTCTCCACCGCCTCCGACCTCGCCATCTACTGCCGAATGCTCCTGAATGGCGGCTCGTGGAAGGGCAGGCAAATCCTCAGTCCGGCCGGCGTCCAGATGCTGACGACGACGCAATCCCACGGCCGGGCGTACGGCTTTGACGTCAGTTCCGGCTACGCCTGGATCAAAGGCCCTTATGTCTCGTCCAGCGCCTTCTGCCACTCCGGCTACACCGGAACCAGCCTCGTCTGCGACCCGGCGACCGGCACCTACCTGATCCTCCTGACCAACAGCGTCCACCCGCACGACAAAGGCGCCTCCAAGCCCTTGCGTCAGAAGACCGCCGCCATCGTCTTTGCGCCCGCCGGGACGAGGGCGGAGTGATTCTTCTGCCGTAGCCAAGGCCGCACGAATCGTGCTGTTGCGGCGTACAGAGCGGGTAGGGCTGGAACCGGGCCTTGACTGTCGCCATATTGGAGATAGCGATTGGGCGGCCTGTTTGATATTCTCTCGTTCGTAGTGTGCCCGTAAGGGCAGAGGAACACGGGCGAGAGGGGTTCCCCAAACGCGTTCGGTCGCGTTTGGGGGCCCCAGACGCCCGTGATACTCATGGGCAGGATGCCCATGCTATGAAGAGCGCCACGGAGCTACGCATGGATCGAGTACGTCTTAGGGATAAACTCAGAAGCCGGACGAAGTTCCTCGTCCTGGCGGAATTGACGGGAGGACCGGGGTTCAGCCTCGCGCCGATCGAGAAGTTTCTCCGGGCCCGGCAGGGGAAGCCGGACGCCATCCCGGCCGAGTTCGATCTGGCGGCGGTCACCTTGCCGCAGAGTCCGGGCGGCGTGGCGAACATTGAGCCGGCGAGCGTGATCAGCCGGATGCAGGGGCAGGGCCTCCTGGCCGGACTGGATGTGGTGCCGCACGTCACCTGCAAGGACATGAACGCCGACGCCATCACGAGCTCGCTGACGAGCTTCCGGACCAATGGCATCGAGAGCCTCCTGGCGCTCACCGGCGACAAGCCGGTCAAAGCCGCGGGCGTCTTCGAGCTGGAGTCGCTCGGCCTGCTGCGGCTGATCCGGCGAATCAATCGCGACGGGTACCTCCAGGCGAATCCCCGCGCCCTCGGCGAGATCCACCAGTTCTTTCCCGGGGCGGCAGTGTCGCCCTTCAAGTACACCGAAGCGTCGCAGATGCAGCAGTACTACAAGATGGAGAAGAAGATCGCCTGCGGCGCGGAATTCGTCATTACCCAAGCCGGCTGGGACTGGCGCAAATCGCTGGAACTGTTCACCTACCTGAAAGAGCTGGAAGAAGTCGGCGTGGCCATCCTGGTGATCGGGAACGTGTACCTGCTCAGCACGCTGACGCCGGCCCCGCGTCTGATGCACGACGGCAAACTGCCCGGCTGTTTCGTCAGCGATGCATTCCTGGCCAAGATTCAATCCGAGCGCATTGACGATCACCTGGAGCGGGCGGCCCAGCAGGTCGCCATGTATCGTGGCCTCGGTGCGGCGGGGGTGGACCTCGGGGGCGTTCCGGACTTTGAAATGTTCACCCGCATCCTCCAGCGCGCTGCCGAGATCGGCCCTGCCTGGGAGCAGTTCAAGAACAACCTTTATTGGCCGCCACGATCGGAGGACGGAGGACAAAGGCCGGAGGGCGGAACGCCAACGGCTGCAAATCCGCAATCGAGCGAGCCCTTCTACCTCTATGAAGAGCCCGATCCAGAATCCCGGCCCGTGACACCCCGTCCGACCTTCGGGAAACGGTTCTTCGATTTCTCCCATCGGGCGTTTCTGGATCCGAAGCATACCGGCTTTCACGTATTCAAGAAGACGATGGCGGTCTTGGGAGCCGACGCAGGTACGGGGGCGATCTATAAGCTGTTCAACAGCAGCGAGAAAGCTTTCAAATACTTGCTGTTCGAGTGCCAGGAGTGCGGCGACTGCTTCCTGCCGGAGAACTTCGGGCTCTGCACGATCGGTGGCTGCGAAAAAGGCATGGACAACGCCCCCTGCGGCGACGCCACCGTGGACGGCCGGTGCGGCAATAACCTCGAGCGAATCTGCATTGGTGAACGGATCTACCAGGCCGCCGCCTCGGAAGAAGGGGGACGGTGGAAGATGCAGGACAGAGGACGGCCGAAGCTGCGGACGATCATCAACCCGCCGCGGAACCCCGCTTTGGAGCACGCGTCCTCCATCATCAACTACCTGTTCGGGAAGGACCATACCATGAGGGCCCCGTTGATTTCCATCGGTGAAGCGATCCACGCCTCCATCCCCAAGACCGGCAAGATCATGAAGGAGCTGTGGGAGAATTGCGGATTGCAGATTGCAGATTGCGGATTCGAGAAAGCCCATCCGCAGTTCGAGTATGTCAAAGCCTTGATCGATTCCCAAGCCGAGGAAGGCGCGGATTACATCGCGGTCAACTTGGATGCCTTTGGCGAAGACAATCCGCAGTTGGCGGTGGATATGATGGTCGAGTACGTCAAGCTCGTGCACCAGTGGGGCCGCGGTGTGCCCATCTGCATCGACAGCAGCAGCGACAACGTCCTCATTGCCGGATTGAAAGAATGGTATGCTTGCGGATCCGCAATCCGCCATCCGCAATCCGTAATTCCCAAGCCTCCTCTTCTGAACTCCGTAAAAGTCTACACCATGGATCGGATGCTGCCGCTCAAGAAGGACTACGACTTCTCTTTCATCGGTCTGCTGGTCAGCGAGGACAAACCCACCGGTCCGGGCGGCTCGCACTCGGTGGAGGAACTGTACGGCCTGGCGAAGCAGATCTTCGAGCGGGCCGTCGATCACTATGGCTTTCGGCCGGAGCAGATCCTCTTCGATTCTACGGTCTTTCCGCTGGCGATCGACATGCCGATGGAGCCGGGCGTCCCCGGCTACACCTACCGCACGTTCGAGACCATCAAGCGCATCAAGAGCGACCCCCGGATGAAAGGGGTCCATTGCTCGCTGGGAGTCAGCAACAGCGTGCGGGACCTGCCGGCCCGCAAGATCGGCGTCTGCCGGGCGTACGTGGCCAAGGCGATGGAGTACGGCCTGGACGCCGGCATCGTCAACACCGCCCACCAGTACGGCTCCGTCGCCGCTCCACCGGAACTGCTGGAACTCGTCGACGCCTACGCTCACATGGATGGTTCAACGGAGAGAATGACCAAAGCCATGGAGCTCATGGGCCAGTTCTGTCGCGAGAACCGGAAGTCATAGGTGCAGAGCCTTGACTGCTTCGACACGTGAACCCATCCCCAAGGCCTGCCGGGCCTTGAGGCTGCCACCCAGCGCAGGCAATCGCCCGTTATTTGCTCGGCTGGTGCCGGGGCGGCGGCTGGTTGGGGTCGGGCAGGGGGACACGCTGGAACTCGAACGGGATGCGGCAATGGGCCGGGTTGACCGCGATGACGAAGCGCAGCGCCTTGATTTGGCAATCGGTGTAGCCGCCCGACATCGCGCCGCCTACGTGCATCGGCAACCAGGGCGGTTGTCCGAAGTGATCATCCCGGGGCTTGCCGTCCGGACCGATGAGCTGCCGGGCGACCACGAGCCGCTGGGGCAGGGGATCGCTCAGTCTCAAGGGAGACGAATCCTCATTCTGGGGATACGTCTCAACTCGATACTGAAAGGAGGAGGTGGTGCAGGAGGCCTGACTCAGCCGGACCTCCAGATTGGGGGTCAGCCGCACCCATCGGTCGTTCCGCTCAAAGGGCACGTCCACGTTCTCGAACGATTCGGCCACCAGAGCATGGAAATAGCCTTTGACCTGGCGCAACTGCCCGCCCGCCTGATCGAGCGCTCTCGCATCCAGTTGCAGGCTCATCTGGCTGGGCCGCAATTCCCAAGCCAGCTTCGGCGCGGGAATCCGGGTCGGCGAGAGTCTCAAGACGGACCGCAGAGCAGTCCTCCACCGCGGCGCCTGCGTATACCGCTGCTGATACCGCGGGCGTTCGTACGGAAACACTGGTTGCTGCGGCGGGGGACCGACACGGATGTCCTGCCCTTGGCGGCCGGTCACTTGCGTGACGATTCCTTGCTGGAGAGTCCCCAGAACCAGGTTGGGGTCCCGGATCGTGATCGCGCAGGACAGCACCAAGTTCTCCGATGTCTCCTGTTTCGCCGCCGAGGTGTTCTGGATCGCATCTGCCTTGGTATATCCAATGGAGGACCATTTTACCGTGAAGTAGTCTGCGGCCTTGGCGTCGAGGCCGGATCCCGCCCATGCCACTGACAGGCCGGTGAACGAAATGAGGATTCCAACCGTGATGACCCGCCGCAAGTGTGCCATACTCTCTCCTTCCGCCATGAATTGGACTCGACAGTCCCCGCCGTCTTCTCGGCTTGTCTCCCTATCTCTAAAGGCAGCGGGGGCAGCCCTGCAATGGGATTATAGCGAACGCCGGGCAGCGCGGCAAGCGTGTGGCTTCGGGAAACACCCACAGATCAGAGTCTCCTACTGAATCCAGCCAAAGTAAAGACACTCTTCCCTTAGCAACGGCAATTGCGCATGCAGGATGAACGATTTCAGCAACTGGGGTTGGTGTTTGAGGGCCACCAGCGCATCCCAGATATGCACCCGCAGTTCCTCGACATCGGCCGGGGCCAGATTGCACAACCGTCCATATTTGGTCCAACACCACACCGATTCATCCGGGTTGGTTTCGGGGGCATAGGCGGGAAAGTCCTCGACTACGACGTCGGGATGTTTGCCCAACCAAGCGTGGACCACGCGCGACTTGCTATGGATCTGGTTGCGGTCCCACACGATGGTCCAGGGACCTCCGATCTCCCCCTTAAGCTGTCGCAGGAACAAGACGACCTCTTCTCCGTGGAAGTTCTCATTGTCTCCCAAGAGCATAAAGTGCAGCCCCACGCGCAAAGCG
>JAMCWO010000014.1 GCA_023481165.1 Planctomycetota bacterium
CCTGCTGGACTGGTTTGCCAAGAACGCTCGGGACTTGCCGTGGCGCAGGACGAAAGACCCGTACGCCATCTGGATCTCCGAGATCATGTTGCAGCAGACGCGGGTCCCCGCGGTAGTTCCGTACTACGAGCGTTTCCTGAATCGATTTCCCACCGTCAAGTACCTGGCTCGTGCTCGCATGGATACGGTGCTCAAGCTGTGGGAAGGCCTGGGCTACTACTCGCGCGCCAGGAATCTGCACCGGGCCGCGCAGGAGATTGTCGCACGATTCGGCGGCCATCTGCCCGCGTCCCGGGAGGAGTTGCTGATGCTGCCCGGCATCGGCCGCTACACGGCGGGGGCTATCGCCAGCATCGCTTTCGGCCGGCACGAGCCTTTGGTGGACGGCAATGTGACACGGGTCCTGTGCCGGATCTTCCGCATCAAGGGCAGTCCCAAGGATGGCGCGATCCAGAAGAAAATCTGGGCCATCGCCGAGAGACTCGTGCCCGAGAATCATGCGGGCCAATTCAACCAGGCGCTGATGGAACTCGGCTCGGAGATCTGTCTGCCGCGCCATCCGCGCTGCGGCGACTGTCCGGTGAACCGGCTCTGTGAAGCCCGACTTCACGATGAGCAGGACTCTCTGCCCACCCGCGTACCGAAGAGGGAACTGCCCTTCTATGCCGTGGCCGTGGGCGTAATCTACCGAGACGGCAGGATTCTGATCGACCAGCGCAAGCCCGACGGTCTGCTTGGCGGTCTCTGGGAATTCCCGGGCGGCAAGAAGCGAAGCGGCGAATCCCTGGAAGCGGCCCTGCGCCGCGAAGTCCGGGAGGAACTCGCCATCACGGTCCGGGTCGGCCGGCCGCTGGCCGTCGTGGACCACGCCTACTCGCATTTCCGCGTCCGCATCCACGCATTCGGGTGCACGTACGTGTCCGGCACGCCGCACTGCATCACGTGCGCCGACTTCAAGTGGGTCCGCCCCGGCGACCTGGGCCGATATGCCTTTCCGGCGGCCAACAAGAAGATTATCGAAATCCTGCGCTCCCGCAAACGCGCAGGTTGAAAGGAGACGTCATAACATGGGAACGCGAATCATCGGATGGGTACTATTGTCGGCCGCGCTTTCGACCGGGCTGCTCGGCTGTGCTGCGAGAGGATCGGCGGCGAAGCAGAACCGTACGCCCAGGGTCCTGATCATTGGCGACTCCATTTCGATCGGCTATTTCGAACCGACCAAGCAGCTTCTCGCGGGCAAAGCCGACGTCTATCACAATGCCGGGAATGCGGGCCATACACGCAACGGCCTGGCGCAGCTCGACACCTGGCTGGGCGACACACAGTGGGATGTGATTCATTTCAATCACGGCCTGCACGATCTCAAGTACGTCAATGCCAAAGGCGCCCTGGTCCCGCCCGATCAGGGCACTCAGGTCATGTCCGTGGACGAGTACGCCCGCAACCTGGAGCAAATCGTCAAGCGGCTCAAGCAGACGCGTGCCAGGCTGATCTTCGCCACAACGACGCCGGTCCCGGACGGTGCGGCCGGCCGGATCAAAGGCGATGTTGAGCGGTACAACCGCGCTGCCCTGGCCATCATGCAGAGGTATGGCGTGCGCGTGAACGATCTCTACGCGTTCGCTCTGCCCCGCCTGTCGTCCATCCAGCAGCCGAGCAACGTCCACTTCACCGAGGCAGGCTCCCGCCTGTTGGCCCAGCAGGTTGCCAACAGCATCCTCGCCGCCCTGCCCAAGTAGCATCGGCATCTTGCCCGTGGGGGTCTTGTGGCATCGGCATCCTGCCGATGATTCATGGGCGGGAAGTCAACCTGCTCGGTCTGGCCGGACAAAAGCCGTAGGGTGGGCTGTGCCCACCATTTACCGTCACGTCCCATCCTGGAGAGGTGGTGGGCACAGCCCACCCTACGCCGCAAGCCACGTGTCCAGGTTGGTCTGGACGAATTCGTCGTCGGTCAAGTGCGGGTACTGACGAAGGATCTGGTCGATCTGCTCCGTTTGGCCGGGCGAGAGCCGGTCCGCCGGGTCCAGGGCACCGACGTGACTCATCAGGCCCTGTTGCTTCAAAACATATGAGATGCCCGGGATACACCCGGCGAAATTGCTGTCAGCATCGAACAGAGCCTTGTTGGCCAGCGTCATCTGACTGGCCAGCGTGAGCAGCGCGGCCGGGATAGGGCCACCCGTAGCGTGAATTCGGTGAATCGCCTCCACTTGCTCCGCCGCCTTTTTCGTCCAGCACGCCCACTGACCGAGAAGTCCCCCCACCATCCGAAGTTGCACCTCGTGCCCTTGGGCGCGGAACGTGTACGACGTCAGCAGATCGATGATGATATTGTCGTCATTGCCCGTGTACAAGGCGATTTCGTTCGCACGCCCCGATTCGGCCACCGCTTCCAGCACGTCGAGCGTCTGATAGCGGTTGAACGGCGCAATCTTGATCGCCCGCACGTTGGGAATTTCGACCAACTTGGACCAGAACCCCTTCGGCAGCACCATATGGCTGATCGTGCTCTGGAGGTAGAAGCCCATGATCGGGATGACGTTCGCCGTCTGCTTGGCATGGTCGATCAGTTCGTCGATGGATCTTCCCCGCAACGCGGTCAGAGAGAGAAGGCCGAGATCGTAGCCCAGTTGGACCGCCAATTGGGCCTCGCGAACAGCCTGGGACGTACTGCCCACCAGCCCGGCAATGAGAATTGGCTCAGGCGTAGGGTGCGTACTACGCACCGCCTCTTGCCGAGAGATGGTGCGTGGTACGCACCCTACAGACTTGACCTTGCCGGATTTGATGGACTGCGCCGCCGTCTGGGCCGCCAGTTCCAGAACCGGCTTATACAGCCCCACTTTCGGATCGTGGATGGCGAATTGGGTCGTGTGCACGCCCATTGCCACGCCGCCCGCGCCCGCCGCGAGGTAATACCGCGTCAGTGCTCTCTGGCAGCGTTCGTCCAGCTTGTTCGCAGCGGTCAAGGCGAGCGGGTGGGCCGGAATGACGCAACCTTCGCTCAGTCTCTGGGAGACATTCGGTCCGGGCATCGGAGTCCCCTTTCAGAATTTGCCGTCGCGCACGGCGTACTTCGTGGGCTTGCTCAGCACCGGCCTGCCGGCGGCCACCCACGGCACAATGGCTTGGATCATCTCGTCAAGGCTCATCGCGGGCCGCCCGAATAATCCGCAACACTGAGAAGCGTTGGAGAGCAACGCCGTATCCGCTTCCTGCGAGACAAAACGCGGCTCTGTGCCGAGCACCTTGCCGATCCGGCCCGCGAGGTCGCGCACATGGAGCATCTCGGGCCCGGTGACGTTCAGGATGGTCGGCGGACTCTTCGCAATGGTCAGGGCGCGAATGATGTAGTTGTTGGCGTCGCCCTGCCAGATCAGGTTGACCGCTCCCATCGTCACGTCAATCAGTTCACCGTGCAGGATCTTGAGGGTCAGATCGACGAGGATGCCGTAGCGCAGCTCGTTCGCATAGTTCAGGCGGATCAGCGTGACGGGCGTGCCGAAGCGCTGGGAGAAATGCTGAAACATCCGCTCGCGGCCGAGACACGATTGGGCGTATTCCCCGACGGGGCCGGGAAGGTCGGTTTCGCGCGGGCCCCCGCCGGCCAGAGGCGTGAAAGGATACACATTGCCGGTCGAAAGGGCGACAATCCGGGATTGTTGGTACCGTTGGGCCACGAGCGCCGGCATGTGGACATTCATCGCCCACGTCAGGGGCTGATTCCCCGCGGCGCCGAACTTCATGCCCGCCAGATAGAAGACATTGGGCACCTCGGGCAGATCGCGCAGGGCCGATTCGTCGAGAAGATCGGCCTCGACGATCTTGACTCCGTGTTCCTCGATTCGCTGGCGCACCTGCCTGTCGCTAAAGCGGGAGACCGCGTAGACCGTCTTGGTGGGCGCGGCCTTCTTCAGCATCATGGCCATAGTCGGCCCCATCTTCCCGCCCGCACCCAGCACGGCGACATCGCCTTCGATCTGCTGCAACGCGGCACGGGTCGCCGCCAGCGGCTCGCTGAGCCACTCCTCCAGCCCGCGTTCATCCAACGGCAGGACATCTTTCATAGGCACAATCTCCCGGATCTTTGCGCCTCGTGTACCCCATGCCGCCGGACTTGTCAAGCCAATGTCCGACGTTGACAAGACACCCTAGCCATCTGATAATCACGTGTGCCGCGGCGTACGAGCCGCTCGATGAGCCTGTGACCCTTCAGGAGGTCAGCTATGACATGTAGAGTCGCCACCTCGATCTTTACTCTCCTTTTGTCCCTCGCCTGCGGACCGTCCGGCGTCCTCGGTCAGATGCGCGACTTCTCGCCGAAGCCGGAGGAGGAGCAACTGCCACGAGCCATGCACTCGAAAATGGCAGAACTCGCTCGCCTCACGGTGGGCCGGACCAACGCCGATATGACCGGCGACACGAATCGCGTCCTGCAGGCGGCAGTCGATTACGTCGCGAACCTCGGCGGCGGCGTCGTGGAGATCGGTCCGGGCGAGTACACGATGTACGACTCGCTGCACCTGCGGCCGCACGTGACGGTCCGGGGCGTCAAAGACAAGACCATCCTGCGGAAGGCCGGAGGGGTTGCCTCCCCGCTGGCCTTGGACGGCGACTACGGCGAGCAGCAAGTTACGTTGCAGAACCCGGAGGGATTCACCGTCGGCTCCGGCATCGCCGTCTGGGACAAGGGGGCCAACGGCTTCCACACGACCGTCGCCCGCATCACCGGCCGGCGGGATAACACTTTCTCGTTCGACAAGCCCTTGGGCGCTGACTGCATGGTGGGCAACGGCGCCCAGGCGGCGACCGTGTTCCCGGTCGTCAGCGTGTACTACACGGAAGGCGTGCATATCGAGAATCTGACCATCGACGGCAACAAACAGGCGAACCCCCCTCTCAACGGCTGCCGGGGCGCAGGCATCTTCCTGTACCAGGGCTTCGGCACGGTCATCACCGGCTGCGTCGTGCGGAACTACAATGGGGATGGCATCAGCTTCCAGCAGTCCAACGACGTCACCGTGACAGACTGCGTCTCCGAAGACAATGCCGTCCTCGGGATTCATCCGGGCAGCGGTTCCCAGCGGCCGACGGTCCGCAACTGCATCGCCCGGCGCAACGGGACGGATGGCCTCTTCCTGTGCTGGCGGGTCCGCCACGGCGTGTTCGAGCAGAACGTCCTGGAGCAGAACGGTCAATTCGGAATCTCCATCGGGCACAAGGATTCCGACAACATCCTCCGCCACAACATCGTGCGTCAGAACAAGCAGCACGGCGTATTCTTCCGCAATGAGACGCTCGGCATGGCCCCTCACCGCAATCGGCTGGAGGAGAACACCATCGAGAATAACGGCGGCGCCCAGATCCGCATCCGGGGCGAGGTCAACGACCTCGTCTTCGTGAAGAACACCATCCGCGACACCCAGGACGAGTCCGCCCCGGGAATTCTGATCGAGGAGAAAGTCGGCCCCGTGAATCTGCGGGACAACACGATTCAAACGAAAGTCCAGATCGAAGATAAGCGCACGTCAAAATCGAAGTAAGCCTGACAAGGAGAACACAATGGGATCGGTGAATCGCAGGGAGTTCTTGAAGAGTACGTTGGGGACCGCCGCCATGGTGGCCATGCTGCCGCAGCGTCAGAGCCGGGCGGCCCATGAGAAGGTGAGGATCGGTTTGATGGGCTGCGGGGGCCGGGGCACCGCGGTGGCCCAGATGTTCGCCGGCCGCAGCGATGCCCAGATCGTCTACGTCTGCGATCCGGACAACCGCCGCTCCGCGCGAACGAAGCAGACCATCGAAAAGGCGCAAGGCAAACCGACGCAGGTCGTGCAGGACTTCCGCCGGATGCTGGACGACAAGAACGTCGATGCCCTGATCAACGCCACACCCGACCACTGGCACGCGCTCGGGACCATCATGGCCTGCCAGGCGGGCAAGGACGTCTACACGGAAAAGCCTCTCTCCCACAACATCTGGGAAGGCCGCAAGATGATCGAGGCCGCCCGCAAGTACCAACGCGTTGTCCAGGTCGGCATGCAGACGCGCAGCTCGCCCTATGCCCCGGCGGGCGTGGAGGCGATCCGCAGCGGCAAGCTCGGCGACATCCACGCGGTCCGCGTCTTCAACGTGATGCAGCACGGCATGATGGGCAAGGGCTCGATCCAGCCGGTCCCCGAGGGGTTCGACTACGACCTCTGGTGCGGCCCGGCCCCCAAGCTGCCGTACAATCCCAGCCGCGCCTGGCTGAACCAGTGGGAATACAGTTGCGGCCCCATCCCTGGCGACGCCATCCATCAACTGGACTTCGCCCGCATGCTCCTGGGCAACCTGCCCTGCCCCACCACCGTGTCCCACGCCGGCGGCGTCCACGCCCTGAAGGATGGCCGCGAGATCCCCGACACCCAGTTCGCCCTCTACGAATTCGGCCCGGCGGCCAACTCCGGGCAGCCTCTGACGCTCATCATGGAGTCCGCCCTCTGGACACCCTACATGAAGAAGATCTCCGTGCAGATTCGCGACAACGACCTGTTCCCCGACTGGCAATTCTGCGCGACGCGGATCGAGATCCTGGGGACCAAGGGCTTCATGTACGCGGGCCGCCACGGCGGCGGCTGGCAGATCTACGACGGCGACGACAAGCTGATCGACCAGTGCTACGGCCGCCAGGGCGACAAGTGGCACCAGGACAACTTCATCGAGTGCATCCGCACCCGTCAGCGACCCAACGCCGACGTGGAACAGGGCCACTACTCCGCCCTGCTCTGTCACATGGCCAACATCTCCTACTTGGTCGGCAACCAGAAGCTGACGTTCGACGCCAAGACCGAGACGTTCGTCAACGCCCCGGAGGCGAATAAGTACCTCAAGCGCACTTATCGCGAGCCCTGGGTCGTCCCGGAACAGGTGTGACAGCGTAAGGCATTTTCGTAGCATGGGCGTCTCGCCCGTGAAGACAGGGCCAAGATGGCCCTGCGACTCATGGGCAAGATGCCCATGCTACTATGCCCACCCCGAACATCATCGTCTTGCGGCGTTCTGTTTCCTGGCTTCTTCTAGAACCGTGGCCAGTTCCACCTTGGCCCCGTTCGCGGTCTTCGACGCATCCGCCGCGGTCATGAAGGCGAGGATCTCGATCGTCTCTTCGGGCGGCACCGGGACCTGGCCCGTCTTGAAGAACTTCACGATCTCCTCCACGAGGGGTCCGTAGCCTTCGTAGCCGGGGCCCTTGACGATCCCTTTGGACCCGAAGACGAGGGTGCCGTAGTCTTCCTTCTGGACGCGCAGACCCCGGAACGTGCCGATCCGGCCATCCTTCCAGACGCCGACCACCACATCGTGATCTTTCGTGTAGGCCCGCTGCACGGACACGCATCCCGGCCCCATAATGGTAAAGAGCATCTCTACACCGTGAATGCCGTACCAGTACAGATCGGGGTGATGTTCTTCGAGGGGGGATGGGCTGAAGGCATCGCAGCCCATGATCTTGCCGACGGTGTTGCTGTTCCGCAGGGCGACCGTCCCCGGCCCGAACCGCAGGGAGGAGCTCGACCAGCACGGGACACCTGTTTCTTTCGCCAGCCGGAAGATCTCCAGCGCATCGGCCAGGCTGCCCGCCATCGGCTTATCGATGAAGACGGGCTTTTTCGCCGCGATCACCGGCCGGACCTGGGCCAAATGCGGCCGCCCGTCGACGCTCTCCAGCAGAACGCCATCGACCTTCTGGCACAGCGTCTCGATACTGTCGACGATTTCCACGCCGAATTTCTTCTGCAGCGTCTCCGTATATCCCTTGACCCGGCTGATGGACGACTCGATATCCGGCGATCCGCCCGGGTACCCCACGACCACCTTGCACCCATAGTTCTTCGCCGGATTGTTCATCAGCTCGGTGAAGGCCACCACGTGCGACGTATCCAACCCAACAATCCCGACGCGAAAGAACTCCTTCTCCCCCGCCCCCACCGCACCGGCCATCCCCATCAATCCCATCACCCCCGCCACCAGCAAACTTCGACGAAGCATCGTTCTACCTCCTTTTCCAGGCAACCTGACTCGGCCCCAGCCGAACGCCCGTCCACCGGACGTCCCCGGCGACCACCGCACAGTATACCACAATCCTCCGGCAAGTCACGACGACCTCGCCAGAGAAATCAACTTGCCCGGTCAAATGACCGATAGTATTATGGGCCATTGATGGCTCGGAAATCGGACTGGTGAGAGGCACGATCACGGAGACTCAAGGCCAATGCCAGCTACTGATTCAGATCGTCCACCTGAAGATGCATGTTCGCTTGCAGCTTGGTTCGCGGAAGGCGTTCGCGCGGAGCTTGTTGCTTTGGAGAAGGAGGGTGGCTCACAGAATTACGAGGTATTTGCAGGCAAACTGCTGGAAGAGAGAGGCCAGACGCAGGTTATCTACCAATTCATTATTGCTGACGGCACACGAGTCCCAGAAGAGGCGACAGGCAGACTGAAGACCCCAAACGACGAATAGACAGCCACAGTAATTGGCCAACACGCTGACCGCATTGATCTTTGCGTTGATCGCAAAGCTTCCCTCGCTGCGGGGATTCACCGAGCAACGCTGATCATTGATGACACAGCCTTGCTCCGCAAGCTCTTGGAGGTTATGGAGAACATAGCCCAGAAGCCTGGCCTGCTGAGCCCGCTATCCGTCGCGACCTTTCATCCAGCTAAAGGCAAGGTTGGATTTGCCGCCCTTCGATCTACGCCCGTTCTCATCAATTTCGACGGCCAGCCACGCCGAATTGCCGAACAAGCCTGCGGTTCTCAGGTGACGTACATTTGGGGACCGCCGGGAACTGGAAAGACCTATACGATCGCTCATCTTGTGACGGCCCTCATTGAAGCTGGGGAGCGGGTCCTTGTGTGCAGCCATACTCATGCGGCTGTCGATCAAGCCCTCTACGAAGCAGTGAAACCAGAGAAGGACGAGGACAAAGAAGGTCCGCTGGCCAACCACCCAGCAGTTGCCGAGGGGACGGTGTTGAGAATGGGGATTACTCCCGACAAGAAGATCCCGTCGAGCGTAAGATTTGACGCCATCGTGGAAGAGAGGGGACGAGCACTGACTGACAGAATACTTGAGCTTACCAGGAACACGAGATCTCTGCTTAGCCAGCGTACTCAATGGCTTGCCATCAGAGCCGAGTGGGATCGCCTAGAAGGTTTTCTCAGCCGCCTAAAGGAACGGCAGACATCCCTCGGACGGCAGGAAACAGAACGAGAACAGGCTGAGACAGCGGTTGCGAACGGCAGAAACAACCTGCAGGTACGCCGCGCAGCATTCGAGCGGGCACAGCGAGCATGGTTCTGGCGCGAGATGAAAACGGCACAGGCGCTGCAATCGCTCCAAGAAACCGAGAGACAGCTTCAGAATGCGGAACGGGCACTCACATCGGTGCACCAGGAAATCGACAAGGGACGCCGACTGATCGCTGACCTTGAAGACGCAATAGGACGCCAGCAAGCCATTTGCGGCAACTGCCCTCCAAGACAGGTCGCCGAACAGAAGCTTGCGGAACTTGCTTTGGAACTCGAACCGATTGAACAAGAAATTCGTTCTCTGCAAGAGCAGCTTTCGCAGGTGGAGCAACAGGTGATCGCTGGTGCTCGTGCCGTCTTCTGCACATTGACCGCTCTCTACGTTGGAAATACGTGCAAATCGCTTGAAGGCCAGAGCTTCGACGCAGTCATAGTCGACGAAATCTCAATGGCATTACCTCCTCTGATTTTCCTGGCAGCCGCGCGTGCGGCACGCCGAGTAGTTCTTGTGGGCGATTTCCTACAGCTTCCTCCAATTGTCCGAGGCGACACGCCCGTTGGCGACGCGAGATTGGGCAAAGATACCTTCGAACTTGCTGCCATCGTCAAAAACTTGCGGAAGGGACCCAATTTCCATCTTCTCGCGAAACTGGATACTCAATGGCGGATGCGGACAGAGATCGCTGACGTCGCCCGGTACTTGGTTTACACAACAATGGGTGGCCTGAATGACCATCCAACGGTAAGCGAGCGGAAGCTGTTGGATTGGCTGGAGTTTCTTCCAGAGAATCCTCTCGTCGTAGTGGATACAGCGGACCTGCACTGCTGGAGTGGGAAACAACCTGGTAGCCTCAGCCGTTTCAACTTCGACTCCGCGAAGGTGGCTGTGGAAATTGCAGCGTTGGCCGCTGCGAGACTCCCAAAGCCTTCCGGTGACAGCTCCCTGCCAATTGGGATCGTTAGCCCCTTCACAGCTCAGCGCAGGCTTCTCACCAAGCTCATTGCTGATTTGGATTTGAAGGATTGGGTGGTCGCAGGTACGGTCCACACATTCCAAGGGGGACAGGCGAACCTGATCATTTTCGATTCAGTGCTCGACGAACCCTATTATACTGCACGTCTATGCACTCCGCGAGATCGCGACGACGTCAGACGCGAGTTGAATGTGGCCGTCACTCGAGCAAGAGACAAATTCGTCTTCGTCGGTTCTTCAGAATGGTTGAACAAACACGCGAAGTCGGTGAGCGGGCTGGGTCAGATGTGGGCATTTCTCACTTACAAGGACCGAGCCGATCTCATCCCAGCGCTTGAATTAGTCAGACTTGAGCCGTTCAAACGGGTCTTCGACCAATATATTCACGAGACAGGTTGGAGCGTCCCGCATCAGGAAACGGGCTACACGTTCGAGCACTTGGACGAGACTTCGTTCTTCGAGCGATTCACTCAAGACCTTAACGCAGCATCAGATTCCATCTTTGGGCTCGCTCCGTACTTCGGCGAGTACCGCTGGCCGAGGATTCAGCCGGTGATCGGAGCGGCACTGAAACGTCACGTCAAAGTGACGTTAGTCACGCCGCCACTTGCCGAGGCGGAGAATAGAGGCTGCGTCGAGAAAGTCATTAAGAACCTGCGTGACCTGGGGGCAGTTGTCGTGTCCGCAAGCGGACTCCACGGGAAGGACGTCATAATAGATGAGAAAATCATTTACACCGGCAGCATGAACTGGTCGAGCAATCGAGGGCGTTCCGAGGAAGTCCACAGGATCCATGCTCCTCAATACGCAAAGCTTTGCCTCCAATTGCTACAAGCCAAGCATATTCGTCAAGCTGCCACTTACGAAGATGGCACACCGCGTGTCCATTGTGATTGCGGTTGGCCTGTGCAAATTGTGAATCAGCGTCGGCAGCACTTCGCGTGGGATTTTCAGGCAATGAAAGTTGGCTGCACGAATCCTGAGTGTGACGGCTACCTGCGTAATGTCGACGAGCGTCCTCCATTCAAGGCTGTTCCCGTATGCGAGGTGGACGGGCGTACCAAGTACCGTCGCGTGCATCGAGGCAGAGGTGAAATTTGGCAATGCCCAAAACACCCGAGACAATGCCCCACACATAAGGTTGTGCCCGGCGATCCTGCGTAGGCGTGAAGGGAGAGACCGAACATGTCCGGTCCGTCTTTGCCGCAGAGCGAGAAGTGACGAGTGATGAGGAGCAACCCACCGGGATGACTCAAGACCGTGTGAATAGGTGGAGCAAGCCCCACCCAACGCATTTCTTCGTGTCCCTTCGTGGTTCAAGAACCTGGATTCCCGCCCCGTTCGACTTCGCTCAGGGCGGGGCTTTGCGGGAATGATGGAAAGAGGATCGTTGTGCCTCGGCGTTCCTCCTTAGGCTCTGCTCAGGACCGAAAGAGGACAAGGGTGCTCTGGCGGATGGATACTGGTTTACGGCTGCAGACCGAGTTCGCGAATGAGTTCGGCTGATTCCGTCACGGGCAGCCGCGCGGACTGGTAGGCGTGGGAAACAAGATCTTCCTGATCCGCCAGATGCGGGGGCGTTTTACCCACCCAGACCAGCGCGCGCAGCCTGACGGCGACCAGATTCTCGCGATCCAGCAGTTCCGACAATTTCTTTCGCACGCTGGTCACCTTGTTCGTGGACGCGGCCGAGGCCGCCGTCCCGATGGGCGCGGCCCACCAGTGTCCGGTCTCCAGAAGCAGGAACTCCGAGCTCCAGACGTTGTCACGCTTGTAGATCCCCTCCACCAGCAACAGGCGCAGCATATGGTCGCGGGGTGCCTTGACGAACATGACACGGGCGGCGAGTTGTCCGTCTTGGCATTCGAAACCGTCGAAACGGACGCTCGCGGGCGGCGTCTTCGGGGCAGATTTGGGCGGGCACGAGGCGCATGCCATAACGCAGAAAGCCCCCAGCGCGAGATACAGGTACCGGCTCATAGGTTCACTCCCAGACAGAATCCGCGGGTGGTACTAACCGACATTTCTCCTCAGACGATGCCCGACGGCAGCGCGTGGCCTTTCGTCGATCAGGATAGTGCACCTCCGCCAGATTTCAAGCCCGATGGCCTCCGTTTTCCGACAATTGTTGACGGAACCAAGGGAGGAGCCGTGCAGAAATCGTGGGAATAATTGGAGCGGGGCGAATTTATCTTTGGGGCGGAGCACCCGCGTTTTCGGCAGTGAAAAGGACGATCAGAGGCCCGCCAGGACGGTTTTTCGACGCCACACGGCGGGCATGGGCTGCCTTGGACCGCGTGACGGAAGAATCTACACTTGACGCGGTGCAGCGGGGAGGTTATGATAAATTGTGAACGTACAAGGACCCCAGCGAGCAGCCCTGACGCAAGATCATCGCAGCGCTTGGAGAGGATGGCGCCGCCTGTTCCGAGGTGAAATATGTCGAAACCAATGACGAACGCCGCGTACCGCAAGTCGCGCGGCACCGATAAACCGTTCAGCGGCTCCGAGGAGCAGACGCAGGCAATCTGGAACGAGTTCATCCGCAAGGCGAAGTTCAAGCCCGCCGCCAAAGGGACTCCCGCGGCTGAGCCGAAACCTGAGGGTGGGCCGGCCGGCAGTTGAAGAAACCAGGGTATCTGATACCTCGCTGATCTACCGTCCGCGCCGGAGATCCTCCTCCGGCTCGGGGGGCAGTATGCCTTCCAGACGGGTATCCACTTCCAGGTCGTAGGCGCAGGCAATGCGGGCGATATGGACTCCGAACAGGGCCCGCAACTCGCCCAACGTACTGTGGAGCTGAGCCTCGTAGGGCGCTCCATAGCCTGACCTGGGCGACTGATTCTCCTCGAGAAAATGGCGACAGGCCGCATGCATGGCGTGCAGAGCTTCGTGCAGGACCGAGTCGATCGGGAGATTCTCGAGGTTGATGCGGAGTTGGCCCCGCAGGTCAACGATGGATTGCGTGACGAAGGGGCTGATCGCGATGTCATAGGGATCCCATAGAGCCCCCTGTTCGGCAAGATAGGTCAATACCTGCCTCGCCCTGTCCTGTTCCTCCGGAGGCGGCTGCCAATCGATACCACCGATGGGAGTCTTGATGCCGATCAGGCGAGCGGCCAGCTCGCGTCCTTTGAGTTTTGTCTTGCCCTTCGTTTTCATGTTTCACCGCTATTTTGCCACACCCTGACCATCGATCGGCCCATCAGTTGCCGCCATTCATCATACGCCCACGCCGTGCGCTTGGGTCTTATCCTCGCCGGATGCAGGAAATCCCGGACAAGATGGTTGTCGGCAGCCCTATAAACGGCGGGCAGCAATCTGTGCCGCATCGAGTCATGCCCACGCGCCAGCGCCGGCCACCCATTGGGTGTTCCGGTTCTCACCTGGGCGGAGCCAGCGCCGGTTCGGGGCGGGCAGAAAAAAGCCCCGCAACTGGTACGGGGCTTTCCAAAGCACAGGCATGCCTCGACTTAGCCGGGTCTGACATTGGTCGCACACGGGCCCTTTTTGCCCTGTCCGACCTCGAAATCGACCGCTTGGCCCTCGTTGAGGGAGGCGTACCCGCCCGTCTTGATCTCCGAATGGTGGACAAACAGGTCCTGGCCGCCATCCGTCGGGCTGATAAAGCCAAATCCCTTATCTGCGTTAAACCATTTTACCGTTCCTTTTGCCACGTGATCTTCTCCTGAGGCCGGTTCGGCCTGCAAATATATTTTCCCTCTGGTTTGAGATGAAGGGTAGACTCCGAGGGAAGAAAGCATACACCCTGTGATACGGGCATTCTACCCGTGCGCCCGACGATGTCAACAAAATAAATCGAGAACATACAAAATTATTTGCCCTCTCGGCCGGCGGGCCGCTTCCCTGTTCACCTGCCGCTCGGTTCGCCGCTTCCGCGGAGCTATCCGCCCGCGCTGACAAGCATGCCTCCTTCGCCCTTCTTCCTTCGCCCCGCTTCAGGACCTCCTCGCCCCTCCCGTCTGTCGCCCCATTGACGCCGGAAGCGCGCGTACGCCTCGGCGTCCCGGCGGAGATTGCCGCGGTAGGAGAGATTGCCCGCCAGGCTGATCCACGGCTTGCGCCGATGCCAGAAACTGC
>JAMCWO010000055.1 GCA_023481165.1 Planctomycetota bacterium
ATATGCCTCTGCCAGCAAAACCCGCACATTACCGGCCCTACCCTGCGGCCGGTTGGCGGTTATCAGGGCTTCGCCAAGCTGATGTCATCGACGTAGATCAGACCTTTGCCACCGGCCTTCGGGTTGGCTTTGTCACCCACGCCGAGGGAGAGCTTCTTGACTTTCGCCAAGTTCACGCCGGTAAAGCCGCTCAACGGGATTCGCCACTGGCTCCATTGGGCCGCCGTCACGATTGCGGCATCAGGATGAACAACGCTGGCCGCGTGCTGGGCGGCGTCTGCAAGCGTCACGTACAGCGGGGCCTGGCTGTTGCCGACTCGACCGCGAACATAGAGGATCAGCGCCTCGGCGCCGCCGGCGGTCCAATCCTGTGTCGCAGCGAACTCGCGCTCGGCCCCGCTGTAGAAGGGCGCCGCGACATTGTTGTAGTCGAGCGGCATGGACTGTTTGCCGCCGTGCACGATCTTCTGCTCGGCAAAGGGGGCGTTCGGATATCCGACCGTCGAGCCGGTGCTGTTCGTCCAGCCATCAATCCAAGTCTCATAGATGCGGCTGCCTTCGTCGTCGGTATAGCTCTCGAAGTCATCCACGGGCAAAGTCGTGGTGAAGCTCCAGACCGGTCCGGTCTTGACGCCGGTGCCCGACACGGTCTCATCCACGCGCCAGTAATAGGTCTTGAGGCTCTCCAGGCCCGTCAAGGCAAAGGCGGTCTCCGTCAGGACACCTTTGTCCGTACCGGCCACCCCCTGTGTAACGGCATCAAGGCTGTCGCCCAGGTACAGGTGGTGCTCTGTGGTGCCAGCCGGCGCCATCCACGTCAGCGTTCCCGTGGGCGGGACATCGTTGGCCTTGTCCACTGGTGCGGGATAGTAGGCTGTCAGCGCTTGGGTCACGAAGCTCCAGGTAGCGCCCGTAACGATCTTGCCCGCGGCGTCGATCTCATCGACGCGCCAGTAATAGGTCACGCCGGGTTGCAGGCCCTGGGTGTAGTAGAGCATGGTCAGAGGCTGGCGAGGCCCCTGCAGATCGGCGGCCGTCAGATCGGGGCTGGTGCCCACATAAACATCGTGAAGGAGAGCCCCATCGCCCTTGGTCCATTGGAACAGAGGCATATTGACGCCCACAGCGCCGTCGGCGGGACTGGGCTTCTGGGCCCTCGACCAGTCCGGCATAGTGCCGTTCATCAGATCGACCACCTGCTGGGCCGTCACGGCGCGATGGTAGAGCTGCACATCGTCCACTTTGCCGGCGAAGCTGTCCCCCGGCTCCTGGTCCGAGCCAAACAGCAGCGCGCCCGCCGCATCGCCCGCCTGGGCTGTGGTCTTGCTGTCAAACTCACCATTGAGATAGAAGGTCTTGGTATTCGCCTCCCCATCCTGGGCCACGACGATATGGTACCACCCTGGTCCGGCCACGACGCTGCCCCACGTGGGCCACGTACCGTAATACCAGGTGGGCACGCCGCCGTTGTCGCCGATCCAGATGCCGTAGTACATCGCCCCACCGCCTGCCTGCCGCCCCTTGCACACAATGCCGTGCCAGCCGGCGGTCACCTGGGGCACATACACCCAGGCGGCCAGCGTGTAGCTCTGCGACAGCTTGAACGTCAAGGCAGGATCGTCGGGAATCCGCACGAAATTGCTCGTCCCGTTGAATTCCAAGGCCCCACCGATCTTCCCGGTGGTCCAGACAGGATTCTGGATCAGCGTCCCATCGTGTTTGTTGCCCGTCGAGTCCACGGCCGTGGCGCCGGTCCCGTCATCGAGCTTCCACCAGCCGACGAGACTACTGGGCAGACCCGCCGCCCGAGCCGCGAGGGGGGAGAATCCGATGACAACCGCTACGCCGACAATGAGCAATCTCTTCCACATGGTCTTCCTCCTTGCTCCAGAATCAAGACACGGTAGGGGTTCCCCAACGCGCTGCATCGCGTTGGGGGCCCCCAGTCACATGTGCGACCCCTGTCTACGCGCAGGGGCGCAATGGATAGACTTCTAAACGCGATGGACCGCGTTGGGGGAAATCCAATCAGTGGCCTCGATATGTCGCTGCTCCTCCAATCTCAATAGTGTCTCTTCGCGCCGGCACAGGGCCGGTGTGATCGGTCCTTCATAATACCACGATGCCCCCCTGCAAGAAAGGAGATTATCAGGCATCACTCCATGCAACCGTCAGGGCAGGCGCTGGAGACCTTCCCAGCGAACTTCCCACTTTCCCTTGTCGGGAAAGCCGGGGGCAGGCCGGTCGGGACAGCCGTCCCAGCCGGCGGCCATCATGGCCACCGCCGCCAGCAGGCCGCCGTTGCCGGGTAGATACAGGGGCAGCCGCGCCGACTGGTAGTTGTGTCCATTGGCCAGGTAGCGGTTCTTCGGCGACTCCAGGAACAGGGCATCCACCGCCTTTTCCGGCTCGCCGACGCGCGCGGCGGTCATCGCCAGCATCGGGTAATCCCAGCCCCACGTGCTGGGCCAGTCCCAGGTCTTCAAGACGTGATCGAGCGTGCGCATCATCACGTGGGGATCGATCAGAGGCGTCGCGGGGACAAAGCCGTAGGCCGCCACCATGGACGGATGGTCGCGCGGGATCGTATACGGCGGGGTCTCAATGCCTGGGTACACGCCCTCGCGAATCGTGGGCCGTGACAGCTTCTCCCGCACTCGGTCCCACGTCGGCTCGCGCTCGAGGCCGAGTCGCAGCCGCCACTGCTGGGCAGTCTCCAACGCCCAGTGCCAGTAGGCCAGCTCGAACGTCGGATTGAGGTTGCGGGCCCGCGTCGAGCCGTAGCTCTCCTGGGCCGGAATCAAAGCCGGTCCGAGCACGTACCGGCCACCTGCCTCGTCCCAGACGGGATAGGAGGCCATGAACGCCGCTGTCTCGAAGACGACCGAGCGATATTGTTCCAGCGTTTGCCTGTTGGGGTGGGTGCGGTAACACAACTCGGCATAATAGATCGGATGCGGCTGCTGCCAGATGAGGAAGACCCCAACTTCACTGGGGCTCTCCCGGCCATCCGTAGCCGTCATCTTCGGCCAGCGGGCGCCGCGATAGCCCTGCGACCGGGCGACGGCCTCCGCCTGCGGGAGAATCGACTGATACCACGGCAGGCTCCGCTCCAGCAGCGGCAGCCGGCCCCACAAGGCAAAATGCACCGCGTGCCACCAGTGCATCTCCAGGTGGAACTTGCCGTACCAGCTATTGTGGACCAGTCCCGTCTCCTGGGGCGGACGAGATCCCGCGCACTGGATCGCCGTCAGATACTGCGAGAGCACCACGCGCCGCTCCAGCTCGGCGGCCCGGGGATCCGTGCACGCAGAGAAATCAATGGCTCCCCCGCTCATCCAGAATTGCTTCCAGTGATCCGCGGCCGCCGTGCGCACAGTGGCAAAACGGGGCAGCGGCTCGGTCATTTCCCTGGGAGCGAACGCCAACACGATCTCCAGCGGCCGACCGTCCTCGGAGCCGATCTCGTACTGGTGCTGTGACTTGGTGGCAATCCGCCCACCCTCCAACCAACCAGCGCGAACGTGGTAGCCATCGGCATCGAGAATTCGGGTGAAATCGGCCTGGTGGGCTTCGATGTGCGTCTGTGTCACGTGACGGTCGGGATGACTCCAGTCACCCGCCACCCGCCAGTCGGTGCTGCCATAGGGAAACGCGAGCGAAACTGTCAGCCGGCCCTGCGCGAGCAGCGGGGATTCCACACGAATCGCGAGAAGGTCGCGCGTCGGATGACAGACGGTCATGACTTGGACGCTCTGTCCCTCCAGGTCGAACCGGCTGCGCAGAAGCCCGGTCCACAAGTCCAGGGTCTGTGACGTGTTTGCCAGGTCCTCGATCGCGGCGGCGGAGCCGTCGCTCCTGGTCAAACGCAGTCCGATCCTGCCGAGGTCCAGCCGATGGGGATTGGCGCGGAGCCAGTCGGCGGCGGGCGAATAGCCGCCGGAGCGGCCTCGGCCCGAAGCATACGGCACCTTGCGTCCGGCAACCTCGTAGTCCTCCAGGACCTCCGCCAGTTGGTAGCCCTGAGGATTCGGCAGGCTGTGCCAGCCCCACTGGGACAGCGTGCCCAGCGGCATCCCTTTTTCGTAGTAGGCGGGAAACGTTTGCAGGCCCGTGATATCGGCGGTGAAAGCGAACTCGCCGTTGCCCACGCTCAGCGGCGTCAGCGGATCGGCCTTGGTCAGGGTGATGTTGTGCCGCGTCACCAGCGCGAACCGATCGATCCCAGGGCCAACCCCGGCTCGTGCGTCGCCTGCGGCCGGCAAGGCACCAGAGTCAACCATCCACGCCAGTACGATCAGCACCACCAGAGACGTTGATTTGCCCATCACGATGGTCTCTCCAATGCGCCCAGTCACTGCCGTTCAATCCTGCGTCGTCAGTGTATCGGCGGGGACCGGTCCACACAACAATGTAGCCGGCTCCGTCCACGGAGAGGTGCGAACCATCGGTGAAAATACAAAGGGCCGCCGCAGAGAAAAGCGACGGCCCTGCTCAGAATCCTGGTCGGCCGGCTACGGTCCGGTCGTCTCCGGACGCGGCTTAACGACCCTGGGGCGGATCGCCTGTGTACCACCGGAGTTCCACATCGTCTCCGGTCGTCTCCTCCAGAGGAGAAACGTGCCCGTCCAGCCAGAGAATATTGGCACGTCCGCCCGTCCGGTCGGCATCGTTATAGCGAATGTTGTGCCGGAAGATCTGCCGATAGCTGAAGAAACGGTTGCCGCCCTGGCGATACGACGTCAAGTTCATGGCGCCCTTGATGTCATTGTTATGGAAACAGTCGTGCGTGTCGCCATCCGGCCGGGGTTCAGCGTGGTCGCTGCAAAAGAGGAATTCGGCTGGGCGGTAGATGGTATTGGTGTTCCGCCCTCGGACACGCGAGTGATTGTTCAGGCCAAATCCTGCCGCTTTAGCGATCTTGACAGGGTCCTGGCCGTTATTGGTGTAGATCAATCCCTCGGGAATATGCGTGAAACTCGGACAGCCGAAGATCCTGATATCCTTGAGGTAGTCGTAATAGTAAATGCCCCAATACGTACTTCCGGTGGAGTTGTTGGGACGGTAGACATTGCCGGCCCCATCGTACCAGAGGAACCCGTTGGCGTTGTTCGAAGGCGGCAATTTTCGCTCGTTGTCGTCCAGATATAGGGCGACCGCATAGCCGATATTCCTCAGGTTGGACCGGCACGAAGTGTCCTTGACCCTTTCCCGGACCTTGCTCAGGGCGGGGACGAGAACCGCCATCAGGATGGCGATGATCGCGATGACCACCAGCAACTCGATCAGAGTGAACCCTCTTCGTTTGCGCATGGTTGCTTTCTCCTGCTCTCTCAGAAATGCCCTTGTATGTGGCTGCTCGTATGCAATGTGACTTGCAGTCCTCCTGCGAACACCAACAGGTGCCAAACGCGCCGCTCGGCACAACTGCCCGCGCCGAATTAACGCAATACTAACATACCAGATCACTGCTACCTGTGCAAGAGAGTACAATCAAGACCTTTCTGTTCCGTCACAAAAACCGTCTGAGCGTCTCCCGCGGTGTGCGACTACGTTCTGGGGGGCCCGCTTGGTCCTCTTCGCCGGTCAGATGCTTCGCTTTGCTCCGCATGACAAACGCGGGCAGGTCCTCCACGAAGATCAGTCGGGCACCTCCCGCGTGTCCCGTCCGCTGGAGGAAGTACCCGTTTTCCTATGGCCGAACCGGCATTTTCCCTAGGACCGCCGGGAAACACGGCACGCACGTCCGCGATACAATTGTAAAATCCATACACTATGCAAGGAGAACGGACATGAAGCGGCTTGGGGCTGTGCTCGTGCTGGCGGGAGGTGCCATCGCGTTGTTTTCGTCCGTAATCAGGGCAGGACTGGCTCCGATGCCGGTCCGCTACGAGAGCGATTACCTGCCGGCCGGCGGGTATGCCTGTCCCGCGATCCCGGAGATCATCGGGCGGGCGGGCGAGATCCTCGGGGCCATCGACAGTCCCCAGAAACGCAGCGACCTGGCGGAACAGTGGCTCCAATACTCCAAGCAGGTCATCGCCAAGGACCAGGAGTACCGTCAGCAATGGCTGGACTTCCAGAGGCAGCAGGCGGCCCAGCAACAACAGGTCGAGGCACTCCGCCTGGAGATCGCCAGACTGCAGATGCAGGTCGAGGAGTTGCGCGCCCAGAACGCCCATCTGGAGCGGGAAAACCTCTTATCCCGATCGAAACTCGGACCGGGATCCGCAGACCGTGCCGTCGGCGCATCTACCTCGCCAGCGCCCACACCGCAGAAATCCCCCCGCTCAGCGCAGGCTTTCTGGTCATCGATCTCCGCGCTGCTGTTCGGCACAAAGCCTCCGGCCGACCGTGACAACGATGCGCCGAAGTAACCTGGCCCGACAAAACGGGCGAATCTCCGCCTCCTTATGGGGCATTTGGTGGACGGCCATTACAACAGTCGCGCAAAAATATTGCCCGATAAAACCATTTTCGATTGACCCTGGCCCCGGGCCTGTGTTAGAATCCCGTTAGCATTTAGTGAGCGTCACGTGAATCCGCGACGGGACCTGTGGGTACTCATTCCCATACGTGATTGGTGGACGCTTCAGCAGGATCGGAAGGAGGACAGAAGCATCAGGCACGTGATCAAATCCCTTGCTCGACTGTTCCGCGCCGGGCTTGCGTACACATAAAGCACGGGGCAGATTTGGCCGAGGATAGGAAGTGGCATATCCGTTTCACATCAGCGGTTTGCTGATTCACGTGCGAAATCTGTTCGGAAGCAGCAGCGCGAGGCATGGCTCGCGGCCCCATGACCATGCGAGGGCGTGTCTGGTTGGTGTGGTTGTCAAAGGCTTTCGCAAGGTGAACGACACACGCGTGTGTGACCAGACTCAATGCATCACCGTTCAGGAGTAAGGAGGACCATCATGTCTAAGGGGCTCGTTCTTTTCTTATTTTTGGGACTGGCAGTCGTTGCCCTGACCGCGGCACCGGCCTTCAGCGTAGACATCCGGATCGCCGCCGGGGGCGATGATGTCGAGGAGTACGCGGCGGCGCACAACATGTACGTGGACAGCAGCGACCTGGAAATGCCCTATGAGAATACCGGCGCGGCCGCGAGTTCCGAACAGGTCATCGGCCTGCGGTTCGCCGTCCCCTTCGACAAGGGCGTCAAGGTCACCAAGGCGTACGTGGAGTTCACGTGCGATGAGACCAAGGGCGGGACGGAGGCAGTGAACTTGATCATCCAGGGTCAGCTCATCGCAAACGCCCCGGCGTTCACCACGGCCGACTCCGATGTCACCAACCGGACCCGCACCAAGGCCCAGGTGGCGTGGGCGGTGGACAACTGGACGACTATCGGCCAGAAGTCCCAGACGCCGGACCTCACCGCGATCCTCCAGGAAATCATGGACCAGCCCGGCTGGGCCAACGGCAACGCCATCGTCCTGATCTTCAGCGATGACAAGAGCAAGCCTTCCAAAGGCGTTCGGTGCGCCGATGCCATTGAGGACGGAAGTACACTGGGCCCCCTGCTGCACATCGAACTCTTCAATCCCATGGCCTCCGCCCCCAGCCCGGCGAATGGCGCTACGGGCGTCAGCATGGCACTGTTCGGCTGGACCAAAGGCGATGGGGCGATTCTCCACAATGTCTATCTGGGCACCAGCCCCGACTTGACGGAAGCCAATCTCGTCGCGAAGAACCAGCCCTTTGCCATGTATTATCACGTCGCGGGGCTGGAGCCCGGCGTGACATACTATTGGCGCGTGGACGAAGTGGATGCGACGGCTAACGTCGTAACAGGCCCCGTCTGGAGCTTCTCCAGTCCCTCTCAGAAGGCCTTCGAGCCGTCCCCCAAGAATAGCGCGAAATACGTGGCCGCGGATACGAAGCTGACTTGGACGCCCGGGTACGGCGCCCAGAATCATACCATTTACTTCGGCACCAGCTTCGACGAGGTCGATCAGGCCGGTGGCGGGACCCCCACGCCGGTACCGGAGTACACTCCATCCACTCCTCTCGCCAAAGGCACGACCTATTACTGGCGGGTCGATGAGTCGGACGGCAAGAACACCTTCAAAGGCGCTGTCTGGAGCTTCACCACGATGCCGGACATCGCCACGGTCAATCCCGACCTGATCGGCTGGTGGATGTTCGAGGAAGGCGCCGGCACCAAAGTCATTGACTTCTCGGGCCACGGTAATGACGGCACCCTGGCCGGCGGCACGAAGTGGGTCGATGGCGTCCAGGGCGGCGCGGTCCAGTTGACCAGCGGCTACCTGACGGTCGACGGCATCGTCGACGACATGAAAAGCACCAACGTCACGTTCAGCGCCTGGGTCAAGACCACCCAAACGACCGAGGGCGAGCTCTTTGCGGGCAATGAGACCGGCAGTGGCCATCCCTTCATGTTCGGCGTGCGGAATGGCGTGCCGTTTGTGAATGATGGCAGTGATACGTACTTCACCCCGCTGGTCAACGACGGCCAGTGGCACATGCTGACGTATGTGCGGAACGGGTCCGCGGGACTCATCTACGTGGATGGCGTGCAAACAGGCTCGTATACCGCGGCCTGGAGCAAGGATACGATCGCCCGGTGGTCGATCGGCCAGGAGTGGGACACCAGTGCCAGCGACTTCCTGAACTGCACGGTCGACGATGCCCGCATCTACAACAAGCCCCTGACGGCGGGTGAAGTCAAGGAATTGATGCGCGGCGATCCGACGCTGGTTTGGAAGCCGAGCCCGGACAACAAAGCCGTCATCGACGTGACCAAGACGGGAGATGGTGTGAGCTGGGCGGCGGGCGACAACGCCAAACAGCATGATGTCTACCTGGGGCTGGATAAGGACGCCGTCGCCGCGGCTACCGCCGCCGATACGACGGGGATCTATCGCGGTCGCCAGGCCGAAACCAGCTACAAGCCGACCGAGGAACTCGCCTGGGGCACCGGGCCGTATTACTGGCGCATCGACGAGGTCCAGGACAACGGCAGCATCAGTATGGGTGCTGTCTGGAGCTTCACCATCGCCGACTTCCTGATCGTGGATAACATGGAAAGCTATACCGATGAGGAAGGCAGCCGCATCTATGAGATCTGGGTCGATGGCTGGACCAACAACACCGGCGCCGTGGTCGGCAATCTGACGGCCCCCTTCGCCGAGCGGACCATTGTCCACAGCGGCCTGCAGGCGATGCCGATGGAGTACAACAACACCAAGACCCCGTTCTACAGCGAGGCCGAGCAGACGTTCTCGCCCCTGCAGAATTGGACGACCAACGATGTGACCACGTTGGCCGTGTGGGTCAGGGGCAACCCGGTCCGCTTCGTGGACAAGGGCAATGGCGCGTTCACCGTGGGCGCTTCCGGCCATGACATCTGGGACAATGCCGACGACTTCCGTTTCGTGTATAAGCGTCTCAACGGCGACGGCTCGATCCAGGTCAAGGTTGACAGCCTCGTGAACACCAACGCTTGGGCCAAGGCGGGTGTGATGATTCGGGACAGCCTCGATGCCGGCTCCCAGATGGCGTACATGATCGAGAGCTTCTCCAGCGGCGTATCCTTCGGCTGGCGGCAGAACATGGGTCTCGCCTGCGGCAGCGCCACCCAGACGGGCGTCGTGGCCCCGCAGTGGGTGAAGCTGACCCGCAAGGGCAACGCCTTCACGGCCCAGTACTCCGCCGACGGCAAGACCTGGACGGACATCAAGGACGCCACCACGGGCCAAGTTGTCACGACCACGATCGGCATCGGCGCCAACTGCTACATCGGTCTGTGTGTCACGAGCCATAATACCGCCGCGACCACGACCGCGGAGCTCTCCGGCGCTGCCACCACGGGCGGCGTCACCGGCGCCTGGCAGCAGGCCTGGATCGGCGATGATCCGGACCGGACGAACGGCGCTGACAAGTTGTACGTGGCGGTCGAGGATAGCGCCGGCAAGGTGGCGGTAGCCTCCGACCCAGCGCTGGTGAATGCCGGCGTCTGGACCGAGTGGAAGATTCCGCTCAGCAGCCTGACCGGCGTGAATCTGGCCAAGGTCAAGAAGCTGTATATCGGTGCGGGCGATCGCGACAACCCGGCGGCGGGCGGCGCCGGTCGCCTCTACATCGATGACATTCGACTGACGAAGCCGTAGCACGGCCCCTCGGCCGTGCCTCGTGGGCGGGATGGGTCTCCAGACCGCGCGTGTCGCGTTTGGGGACCCAGGCCCATGCGACGGCAGAACAGAACGTGGGCGGGTCGGAAGGGAGATCAGCCGGACGACCCGCCCCTTTTGCCGGCTTCGAGCAGGGAAGGCAAACGATTGTGCATGTTTTGACGGGGCTTGTCACGTTTTTCTGCAACCTCCGCGCGACGGGCCGATGCGCTGAGGATGGGAATAGCCCGGGGAAATGCGTTGACACAGGTCCGGCTGTCGCGATAGACTGCAAGTGACCTGTGGCTCTCATTTCTGGAAATGTAGGTAGGTGACGCATCCGTCACGGAAGGAGGCAAAAGGACACGGAGCATATCATCGTTCCCACGGACTGATCTTCTTATACAACGCGCGGGTAAATCTGGTGGTTGTGGTAGTCAGGTGCGGGTAACAGGGTAGATAGTGCACACGTGTGTGCGGCCAAAACACGCTCATTTTTGAAGGAGGATCATCATGTGTAAGAGCTTTGCCTTTTTGTTGGGCTTGCTAGCCCTGACCTCGACGGCGGTCCTCGGGTTCAGTTACGATATCCGGGTCGCCGGCGACTTGGACGATGTCGAGGAGTACGTGAGCGATCACCGCATGTACCTCGACAGCAGCGACCTGGAAATGCCCTACGAGGACAGCATCGCCGCCAGCGACGAGCAGGTCATCGGCGTGCGTTGGGCGGTTCCCGTCCCCAAGGGCGCCCAGATCACCAAGGCCTACGTGGAGTTCCAGTGCGATGAGACCAAGAGCGGCACGCTCGCCGTAAATCTCATCATTCAGGGCCAGCTTGCACCGAATGCCGCGGCGTTCACGAGCGCCACGGCCGATGTCACCAGCAGACCCACAACCACGGCGCAGGTCAAGTGGGCCGTGGAGAATTGGACGGCGTCAGGCCAGAAGTCGCAGACGCCGGACATTTCGGCGATTCTCCAGGAAATCATCGACCAACCCGGCTGGGTGGGCGGCAATGCGCTGGTCCTGACTTTCAGTGACGACAAGAGCAATCCTTCCAAGGGTATTCGGGGTGCCGTCGCCAGACAAGGCTCTGGACCGCTGCTGCACATCGAGGTCTTCAACGCCGCCGCGAACACGCCCAGCCCCGCCGACGGCACCGTGGGCGTTTTCATGCCTCTGCTCAGTTGGTCCAAAGGCGATACCGGGATCCTCCATAGCGTGTACCTCGGCAAGACGCCGGAGCTGACGCAGGCGGATCTCGTCTCGCCGAATCTGCCGGTCACCATGTATTATCATGTCGCGGGATTGGAGCCCGGCGCGACCTACTATTGGCGCGTGGACGAGGCGGATGTCGCCGGCGCGGTCACCACCGGCCCGGTCTGGAGCTTCGTGGCGCAGGACGTGAAGGCCTATTACCCCACCCCGATGAACAATGCCGTGGACGTCTCCGTGGCGCCGACTCTGACGTGGCAGCCGGGCCAGGGCGTCATTAAGCATCATCTGTATATCGGCGCCAGCCTCGACAACGTCACCGCGGGCGCAGCGGCCACCGACAAAGGCGAGTTGGATGCGACCACCTTCGCGCTGACGGGTCTCGATAGCGTGACGGCCTATTACTGGCGCGTGGATGAACTGGGCGCGGGCGGCGCTGTCAAGACCGGTCCCGTCTGGACCTTCACGACCTGCCTGCCGGTGGATGATTTCGAGAGCTACACCGATGACGAAGGCAGCCGGATTTACGAGATTTGGGTCGACGGCTGGACCAATAACACCGGCTCGACGGTCGGGAATACGAATGCCCCGTTTGCCGAGCGGACGATTGTCCATAACGGCAAGCAGTCCATGCCGATGGACTACAACAACGTCAAAACGCCGTTCTACAGCGAGGTCTACCTGGAACTCTCCCCCGTGCAGAACTGGACGGCCAATGAGCTCGCCAACCTGATCCTGGACTTCCGGGGCCGAGCCACCAATGGCGATGGCGCGCTGTACGTGGTCGTCGAGGACAGCAGCAATAAGAGCGCCGTGGCCGTCAACGAGAACGCGGCGGCGGTCAAGGCGACTACCTGGAAGGAGTGGAAGATTCCGCTCAGCAGCCTGACCGGCGTGAACCTGGCCAAGGTCAAGAGGCTGTACATCGGCGTCGGGGACCGTGCGAACCCGGCCGCGGGCGGCGCCGGTCGCCTCTACATTGATGATATCCGCGTGACAAAGTGATGTCCCTGTAAAGAGGCACAGCACACCAAGGCAATTCGGGTCCGCCAACGCGCTGCGTCGCGTTGGCGGACCCATCAATCCTCGAAGGGCGATTGCCGCGCTGGGCTCGCAAGGCCAAGTTCGCCATTGACAATTGTGTCGGTGTGCGATCAAGAGCTATTCTTTTCCGCATGTTTGGAAGGAGGATTGCTATGTGCAAGAGACTCACCGTTCTGCTTTTAGGATGGGGAGCGATCGCGCTGATAGCAGCGACAACTTCCGCTGCGACCTACGACATCCGTGTCGCGACAAATATAGATGACATTGAGGAGCGGGTCCCGGACGGCAGTATGGATGGGGGCAGCTCCGACATCGAAATGCCCTACGAGAATGCCGGGACTCCTCCGACGAACCCACAGTATGCAGGGTTCCGCTGGCCGCTGCCGCTCGCCAAGGGCACCAAGATCAGCAAGGCGTATGTGGAGTTTGAGTGCGATGAGACCAAGGGCGGCACCCTGCCGGTGAACCTCGTTATCGAGGGGCAACTGACGCCTAACGCCCCCATCTTTACGACGACCGCGAAGGACATCACAAACCGGACGCCGCGCACCGTCGCCAAGGTCCAGTGGGCCTTCCCGAACTGGACGGCAGCAGACCAGAAGGCGCAGACATCCGACCTGACGGCCATCCTCACTGAACTGATCCGTCAGGATGGCTGGGCCAGCGGCAACGCCATCGTGCTGATTTTCAGTGACGATGCCAGCAACCCCTCGACCGGCGTCCGCTGCGTCGAGTCTTTCGAGGGCGAGGCAACCGCCGCGGCTCTGCTGCACGTGGAGGTCTTTGATCCCCTCCCCAGCAAACCTGATCCGGCGAATGGCGCGCAAGAAGTGACCTCGCCGCTGCTCCAGTGGACGGCGGGCGACGGCGCGATCGCGCACCAGGTGTACATCGGGACCAAGCCGGCGCTGGGTGCGGCGGAGGCGGCCGGCGGTCCGATCCCCATGACCATGTACTTCCACGTCGCGGGCTTCATCCCCGGCACGACCTATTACTGGCGCGTCGATGAGACCGCCGCCGACGGCACCGTCACCACGGGCCCCATCTGGAGCTTCCAGGCGATGCCGGTCGCGGCCTGGTCCCCGAGTCCGGCCGACAACGGCGTGTGGCTGAGGAATGACACGAAGGTCAGTTGGAAGGCGGGCCAAGGGGCCGCTTCCCACAAGGTATACGGCGGCACCGATAAAGCTGCTGTGGCCGCCGGCGATGCGAGTGTCCTCCTGGGCACCCAGGCGGAAACCTCTTTCGCTCTGGCCGGCTTGAAGTCTTTGACCGTCTACTACTGGAGGGTCGACGAGGTCGATGCTACCGGCACGGTCGTCCCGGGCCCTGTCTGGACCATCAACGTGGCCGGCGCGAACACCGGTAGCTGGAAAACCGCCGCGGCGGCGGCCGAGCCCAACTACATCGCTACCTATGTTGCGGACGGTCTCTATGATATCGGCGCTTTCGGCGATGAGCAGACGTACGAGTTCATCGTGCGCAGCAATCCGGAGGAGCAAGAGGCCAGTATGTGCCTGATCGGCCGCCGGCAGTTCGGCGACACGACGGTGGGGCTCAAGTACGAACAGTGGAACAACACGAAGCACTACGGCGCTACCGTCTTCGGCGTGAAAGACTATGATTTCGGTGTCGCCAACGCCCCCGGCGAGTACACCCATCTGGTCTTCGTCTCCAGCAAGGCCGGCGCCAAAACGGATCTGTACGTCAACGGCGAACTCAAAGGCAGCGTCGCTACGGCCATCAGTCTGTCGGGCAAGGTCGGCATCGGCGACGGCGCCCAGGGCGCGGACGGCAGCGGCGTGTTCGACAACTTCGACGGCAGCATCTTTGGCGTGGCCATCTACAACAAGGCTCTGTCCGCCGACGTGATCGCGGCGAACTCGGCCGCGTTCCTCGCGACGTGGAAGTACATGGTCA